>JAPLID010000014.1 GCA_026389285.1 Cyanobacteriota bacterium | reverse complement strand
GTCCGCTTCTGAAATCCCAGCTGGTGGGGTGCCCATCACAACCAACCTCTGCTTGAGATGCAAACGGGAATCAGGCCGCCGTCAAGGGTTCAGCAGGGATGAAGTTTACGGAGAGCTGTCCCGACCCCTGAATGGGTACACTTTTTTATATTGATTTGTTCATCATCTCTGATTAAAGCGAAATGTCGTTGAAATTTTTACAACACTTATTGCCATCAGGGTTCTGGAGAGTATCGCCACCATCCATGGGTGGAGGGCAGCCAGTCTTCTGGCTGCTGCCATAGAACCCCATTACCAAGTACTCGTAGAGGAGGTTGCTGTCCCCACCTATTCCTTAACCCCTAACTCCGTTGCCAACTCCGGATGCGAGTCACTGCGCTCGCATTTTCTTGGGAGAGACATCGGATTTTCGAACTGTTACCGAGTTAGAGTGCTCGGCTGTGGTCCGCGGGACTTGACAAGCCACTTCCTTGATGGTGTGAACGTGCATTGCGCGCGTGTATCTTGGCATTTAACGATTCCGCCATATTTGTCGTTGCACTGGAATGAGCCGTCAATGTTCTCAACATAGCTACCGCCAGCATCACGGCAGCCTTTTGCGAACATTGATTTATCCATTTCAGGCTGCTTTCCTTCCGCATAAACGGGCAAGGAAATTTGTAGCTTTAGCGCAAGCACAACAAAAGGAAGGTGCAAATTCTAATTTTGGGTGAGGTTCGTTTTTGGTTTTTGGCTCGGTTCGTAGGTGGGGCGGATCACTTGCCAGGGCAGTAGGGCAATCCTGCGGCGGGGATAGTGCCAGCCGCAGGGAGTGTGGGCGGATCGACTATCATGATTGACTTGGATCTTACGATCCAGAGCCTTTACCTACGCCACCAGCCACGTGGCGGGGGTCGGCAGCGTGAGGATGCCCTTCAGCTGGATCGAGAAGTCCGCTTGGCTATCCCCGGTGATATCGAGGCTCAGAAAACCGACTCCCCCACCGGGCGCGAAGATCAGGCTTCCTTGGTCTCCAGAGAAACGGCTGCCGTCGTACTTGATCGTGATGTTGCTGTCGGTGGCGATCTGTTGCAGATCGATCAGATCGTTGGCGGAGCTGAAGTCGGTTATTATGTCGAAGTTCAACTGGCCGGGCAGGCTGCTCGCCGGGGTCAGATAGAGGAAGGTATCGGAGCCGCCGCCGCCCATGAGCGTATCGGCACCGAGGCCACCGGTGATTGTTTCGTTCAGGATCGTGCCCGTGATCGTATCGTCACTGCCGCTACCGGTCAGAGCCAGGGGGCTTGAGAGCCCGTAGACGTTGAGTTCCACGATGCTGGACACCGGAACGGTGGCTTGGGCGTAGATGTTCTCCTGGGGATAGGTGAAGAACCCCTGCCAGTCCGTCTGCAAGCCATTGGGCTGCATTCCCCGTCCGTTGACGGCATCGGCGGCTTTCTGCAGCGCCAGGGTGTAGCCGTTGGGGTACGGATAGCCGCGGCTGGGGCTGCTGCCCGTGGCCGCCTTGGGCAGGCCATAGTTCCAGATCGACAGATTGACCGGCGCCTGCCCGCCAGCGTTGGCCATTGAGAGTTGCGACCCGGTGGGGGGCAGGGTCGTCAGAAAACTGTTGAAGCTTTTCTGGGCGTAGACGGGGATCAGGCGCTTATTATTCGTGCCGTTGCCGCTGGGTACGGGCCAGCCCTGCTCCCAGAGCTTGAGCGGGCCCATGATCCGGTTGCCATTCACCTTGCCCTTACGGATGACCGCCGCAAGGTCTGGGTCTGAGCGCCAGATCAGGTCCGAGGGATCCCCCCCCCGCCGCGCCAGAGAAGCTGGGGCCGGAAAGGAAGGGCACTGAGACCAACCACTGCTTGACCCGGTCCAGGCTCTTGAATCCGAACGTGCTCTCAGGGTTGACCGTGTCTTTGTATCCGATCGTGACCGGGTAGCTCCAATCATCGATGTAGGTGGTGTCGAAGTTGAGCTGATCGGGTTGGCCGCTGTCGGTCGCCGCCTTGATCGTGTACTCGAAACTCGTGTATGGGTACTGGTGCCAGGGGCTGCCGAACGAATTCGGCGCCGGTTGGGCGGTCGTTGTGGCCAGGCCACCTGTGAAAAGCGGCCCCAGCCCGTTGGCTCCGTTGGCCCCATCACTGTTGGTGACATAGATCCGCATCCCCTCCTGGTAGTCCCAGGCCATGTTGTTGGTGTCGTGCACCTGGGTGGGCGTGGCGATCGGGTTGCTGCCTGGAGCCAGGGGGATGGGACCCAGCAGCAACTGGGGATAGATCGTTGCCTGGTTCATCCCCAGGGTGCCCGCATCAACCGTGTTGAAGGAGAAGACGAAGGCGAACAGGTCGTCGTCGCCGCTGTTGTTGTTGATCGTGAAGTTGTACGAAGCTGCGCCCATCGCCCCTCACTGTGAATGTAACTACTCTAGGGCCTATCTGATCAGGAATCGGGGCTGCCGATCATCGGCGGCAGGGGCGCTTCCGTCGCCCCAAGTGAACGGGCAGGCCATCGACACCTGCTCCCATGGCGGAGTGTGCCTCAGTCAGCTTCGCAGGCCATTGGGAATCAGTCCCTGACCAGACCAGCCCAAGCTCAGGTCGCGGCTGCGTCAGCGAGGAAGCCCTGGCCCAGTTGGAGACATGATTGATACGGCGCATCGATCAGCTGGAAGATCGCGTGATTGCGGTTCTAGAAAAGATGCTGCTGGGCAAGAGCTGACCTGCACCAATGGCGACCCATCTGCGCTTCAGCCCTGACGGCCATTCCCGCGTCTCAGCAGTCATCCTCGCTGGGCGCACGGGGTATTGGCCCTATGACCCAGATCGGGGCCTTGACCAGGCAGTCGTCAAGCTTTACGAGATGCATCCAGAAGGTGGTGGTTTCGAGCTGAACCACAACGCCAGCCGGCCCTGGATCGCCACCCTCACCGTGACAAAGGCCTACCGGGTCCAGTGGCTCGACAAGGTGCGCACCGTGATCGAGTTCGACCCCAGCACATTCACGACGGCGTACATCATCACCACCCCAAAGTTCAATGTCGGAGGGGTCTACTACGACACCCTTTTGGCGGAGTAGTAGGCCCTTTTCGTTGGTTGGCGCCCCCTGCTCCTCCCACCCCGACAGGAACTCCCTCCGGATGGCTGGACTCAGCCGCTTTCTGCTCCGGGGGCTTCGCATTGGCGCCAGCACGATCGCGATCGTCGAGCTGTTGCGCAGCGACTGGAACGCCGGTATCAGTGCCTCTCTGGCCTGGTTGGTGTTTCTTCAGGTGGAGCGGCAGCTTCCGCCTCCAGTGGATGATTCCGAGACCTGACAGCCATTGACGATCCACTCATCCGACCAGGGCCTGGTGGATGCGCAGCAGGTATCCGGCGGTGCCGGCGAGGCCGGAATTGAAGCGCTCGCTGTGCGTAGGGGATCGATTCGTCTCATCCGCAGATGTTGGATCGGTTCAGGCTGATGGATGAGCCCGTGCTGATCGCTGCTGACGCTCTTGACTGGCCATGGCGGCGATCAAGGGCTCGGGCGGTGGAGCCGGCCGGGCCACCATGGGCGGAACGACCCTGAGGGCTACGGCATGGATCCAGCCACGGCCTTCGCCTGGGTGCTGCTGTCGCTGGCCGCCGCCGCCGCCCTGGGCCTTGCAATTCTGATCGCCGGCCTGGTGCGGGTGTTCGCGCGGGCGCCCAGGCTGATGGAGCCGCCGAAGCCGGGAAATGACGCGTCAGCGGCCCTGGCCAGCACCTCGCTCACGGTGGTGGTGCCCGCCTACAACGAAGCGGCCAACATCGCCGCCTGCCTCACCAGCCTGCTGCGCAGCGAGAACCCCTGCGACGACTGGAAGGTGCTGCTGGTGGACGATCGCTCCAGCGATGCCACGGTGGCGATCGCCCAGGAGGCGGCAGGAGCCTGCGGCGCCTCGGAGCCCCGCTTCTCGCTGCTCGATGCCGGGCCCCGGCCAATGGGCGAGCGCTGGGTGGGCAAGAACTGGGCCTGCAGCCGCGCCATGGAGCAGGTAGTGAGCGAGTGGGTGCTGTTCGTCGATGCCGATGTGCGCCTGCTGCCGGCCACCCTGCGTCGGGCATTGGCCCAGGCGAGCTCCGACGGGGCTGACCTGCTCAGCCTGGCGCCGCGGCTGAGCTGCGGCTGCCTGGCGGAGTGGATGGTGCAGCCGATCATGGCCAGCCTGTTGGGGCTCGGCTTTCCGATCGAAGCCGCCAATGATCCCGCCAGCGCGGTGGCCTTCGCCGCCGGGCCGTTCATGATGTTCCGCCGCAGCACCTACGCGGCCATCGGCGGCCACCGGGCCCTGGCCTCTGTGGTGGTGGAAGACCTGGCCCTGGCGCGGCGGATCAAGCAAGGCGGCCATCGCCTGCGTTACCTGCTGGGGCTGGATGCGCTCGAGCTACGCATGTACGGCGATTTCGCCTCCCTCTGGGAGGGCTGGACCAAGAACTGGCTGCTGGGCCTCGATGGCAATGTGGCCAGGGCCCTGGCGGCCTCGGCTGTGGTGCTGCTGATGTTCAGCGGCCCCTGGTTGTTGGCGCCGGCTGCGGCACTCCTCGCCGCGGGGTTCGCCCCTGTGGGGTTGCCCGGCCAGCGGCTGGTCCTGCTGGTTGCCCTGGCCCTGGCCCTGACGGGCATCGGCCTGCAGCTGGTCCTGCGCCTGTGGACCCGCCGCCAGTTCCAGGTGCCGCTCACCCTCTGGTGGCTGATGGGAGCCGGTGGCCTGGTGGTGGCGGCGATCGGTCCGGTGTCGGTGTGGCGCACCCTCAGCGGCCGCGGTTGGACCTGGAAGGGAAGGCCGTTGGCCTGAACGGCGACCGGTTCATGAAGAGCCGTTGCTTCAGATCACAAGCGGTGTCGTCCTGAGAAGAGAAGCTTGCCGCCTGCGAAGGGCGGAATGATGCTGAGAACATCACCCACCGGGAGGCTCCAGACCATGGACGACACCCCACCCGAGCAGGCTTCAGGAGCGCGCTGACGATCCGGCCCCTGCTCCAACACTCTCATCGGATCTCTGGCTTCCCAAATGTGGAAGTCCAACTGGAACCCTGGCCCCAGGTGCCAGCGTCAGCCACTCCGCCCCCATCAACCAAACTTCTTCAGAGCCCGGTGGCCTCGTCACCGGGCTTTGTCGTGACCCCCTGTTCCATGGCTGACCTCGCCCAACCCAGCTGGTCGTTGGAGGCCACGGTGGCGTTGATCCACACCCAGACCCAGGGCATATCGATTGGTCCGGTGAGGAGCCTTCCCCTATGGCTGGTCGATTCTGCAGACGCTGACCAGCCTGATGACGGCACTGTCTTCACGGACTCCAGCCCCTCCGGGCTTCAAGGTCACCTGAAACCACCATTGACGGCCGTCATCGCTGCGCCGGAGCGTCTGAAAGCTCTGCATTTGCCGGTGCCTCATGGCTAGTACGAGGGCGTCGCCGCTGCAACCTGGACAGTTCACCTGCAAATCCTCCAGCCCCTCCGCTGTGATCTGGTAAGTGGGCATTGGGATGGAACGACTGAAGCCAACCTCTCACGCGAGGCGGAGCGGGAACATCTCTCAGCGAGGGAGGGAGGGGGGGGGATCGACCCATCCCTTGCCTCACATCCCATTGACGCTCCGGCTAAGCTTTAAGAAATGTAACGGTCTCATGACGTCCTCTCCAGATCTGGCCTCGCTCTACCAAATGCTGGCCAAGGAGCAGCGTCCCATCCTGCCCTCCGGTGAACAGCGCGCCATTCTTGGCTGTGGCTACGTGGGTGAAGCGGTTGCCAAGGCCTGGAAGCAGGAGGGACATCAACTCTGGGGAACGACAACCCGCCGTGAACGCCTAGCCGAATTGGCTGAGCTTGTTGATACTCCAGTGCTTTTTGATTCCACAGATTCTCACAGTAGCCTCTCTTTTACTGAAAGCCTTGATGGTATCTTAGTATCATTTGCACCATCCAAGACCTCCCACGTTGATATCAATCACTATCGGGAGACCTTTCTTGGAGGCTTGCAGATGCTGGCTGATGCGATCCAGCAACGCCCTAGGGAAACCCCGCTGCAACTGGTTCACCTGAGCAGCTGCGGTGTCTATGGCAATCGACATGGTGCCTTAACCGACGAGTCCGTCCGACTGGATTCGCTACACCCGGTTAATGGGGTTCTGGCGATGGCTGAGGACATGATCCAGTCACTCCGCTCAGAATCGGTCAACGTTTGTATTTTACGACTGGGTGGCATCTACGGGCCTGGCCGTGATATTCCCGCCATGCTCCTTTCAGCTGCAGGCGGCGTTGTTCAACGCAATGGCCAAAGCGTGCCTTGCTGGATCCATCTTGATGATATTATACGTGGAGTGTCATTTGCTTTTGAGCACAACCTCAATGACACTTACAACTTGGTGAATGACACCCAATGCACGGGTCAAGAGCTGACTGATCGCCTGTGCGAACAAGCTGGTCTGCCATTGGCAAAATGGTTGACGATTGACACGACCGATCGTGTGCTCAACGCCAGAGTGAGCAATGCAAAGCTCAAGCAACTCGGCTTCACGCTGACCCAACCATCCATGGTGGGTTGATTGCCTCAGTCCAGCTCCATTCCAGGCCATCCTGTAATGGCCTGAAAGATATCGTGTAGCGGATCTAACTTGTCCCGAACCGGATCGACGAGCGCTCGCTTGCAGCCAAAGGGCATTTGCGTTCTACGCCTAAAGCGAATCACAAACCCGTTCCATTCCATGCCAAATCCCCGTGTTGGCATCGGGGAAACGGATCGCATCGATCGATCCAGCTGGATCTGATTCTCCACGGCTCAGATCCGCACCCTCACGCGATCGATGTCGATGCCGTGGCCTTCGGAGGTGATCCGCCGGGCGATGCCTTGCCAGAGCGCCCACAGTTGCGACGGAACATGAGGGGCTCCCCACGGCAGGCGCGGCCAGCGGGGGAGGACTGGACGCAATGGCAACATCAGATTCTCTCTCCGGCACCGTGCGGGCCATGGCTGGAACCACCGATCCAGATACCGGGAGCACCGCAGCAGGCGAACCGATCACGGAGGCCGAAGCGCTGCAGCGCCTTCGACAGAGCGAAGATCAGTCGCAGCAGTACTACGCCGCCTGGTGGATGGGTCGTAACCGCAGCCGCCATCCGGAGGCTCTGCCCCTGCTGCTGGCCGCGCTGCGCCTACGCCGACCCCGCGATCCCGGCGCCGGCGTAGAGAACAATGGCGTGGCCCGCAATGCCGCCCGCGCCCTGGGCAAGCTCGGCGATCCAAGCGCCATACCGGAGTTGCTGGCCTGCCTTGACGACGACGACGACGGCCTGCGGGAAGCCGCGGCCCGGGCCCTGGGGGAACTGGGCGCCGCCGCAGCGGTACCGCTGCTGACGCAACGCCTGGCCAGCGGCCCGCAGGTGGCCGGGGCGCCCCGCAGCGACAGTCCCCGGCTGCAGGAACCCTGCGAGGCTCTGCTGGAAGCCCTCGGGGAAATCGGCGTCGCCGAGCCCGAGGTGCTGGCCGTGATCACCCCCTTCAGCGATCACGAGCGCCCCCTGATCCGCAGCGCCGCCTGCCGGGCCCTGCTGCAGCTCACCGGCGAAAGCCGCTGGGCCGAGCCGCTGCTGCAATTGCTCGAGCATCCCCAGCTGCAGGTGCGCCGCGCCGCCCTGATGGATCTGGGCGCCGTCGGCTGGCGGCCGGCCCTGGAGCCGATCTGCCGCACCCTGGCCGAGAACAGCCTCAAGCTGATCGCCCTGCGTGGGCTGGTGGAGCAGGGGGAGCAGCATGACGCCAGCATCAAGGCCGAGGTGGTCCTGAGCGCCATGGATTCTCTGTTGTGATGAGCGTTGAGATGAGCACGATCAGCGACCACATCCGGGCGGTGCAGCAAGCGGACAGCTCCCAGGCGATGCTGGTCGCCACCAGCGCCCTGGCCAGCTGCGAGCACGGCGAAAGCGTCAACACCGAGGCGATCAGCTGCCTGGTGGAAGTGCTGGGCTTCAACAATCCCGGCGCCGCTGTCGCCGCCGTCAATGGCTTGATTCAGCTTGGGCCGGTGGCGGTGCAGCCGATCCTGGACAGCCTCGACCCCCGCAACTACGGCGCCCGGGCCTGGGCGGTGCGGGCCCTGGCCGGCATCGGCGATGTGCGGGGCCTTGACCTGCTGGAAGAGGCCCTGGCCAGCGATGTCGGCCCCAGCGTGCGCCGCGCCGCCGCCTGCGGCCTCGGCAGCCTGCGGCTGGAGACCCTGGAGCCGCGCCAGCGCGCCGAGCTGCGGCAGCGGGCCCTGGAGGCCCTGCTCGCGGGGTGCCACGACGGCGAATGGGTGGTGCGCTATGCCGTGAGTGTGGGCCTGGAAACCCTCGCGCTCCGGCTTGATCCCCCGCCCGGCCAGCGTCTGCAGTTGCTGGAGGCGCTGGCGCGCCTGGCCCAGCCGGAGCTGGAAGAAACGCCGGTGGTGCGGCTGCGCGCCAGCCTGGCCGGCCAGCGGTTGCAGACAGCGGCGCAAGCGGCGACAGCCCATGGCGACGCTCCGGCGGCGGCCGGGCGATGAGCGGGCGGCCGACCCGGGTGCTGTTCGTCTGCCTCGGCAACATCTGCCGATCGCCGGCGGCGGAAGGGGTGTTCCTGCACCAGCTGGCGCAGGCGGGGCTGGAGGCCTGCTTCGAGGTGGACTCCGCCGGCACCGGCAGCTGGCACGTGGGCCAGGCGGCGGATCCACGCATGCGGGCCGCGGCCGAACGGCGGGGCATTCACCTGCCGAGCCGGGCCCGCCAGCTCGCGGCTGCCGATCTGCAGACGTTTGACCACATCCTGACCATGGATGCGGAGAACCTGGCGGCCGTGAGCGCCCTCGGCCGCCGCAGCCGCCCCACGGCCACAATCACGCCGCTGCTGCAGTACTGCCGGCACTTCCCCCAGGCGGAGGTGCCGGACCCCTACTACGGCGGCGAGGCCGGCTTCGACCATGTGCTCGATCTGCTGGAAGACGCCTGCCAGGGGCTGCTGAGCGAGCTGCTGGCGGAACGCCGCTCGGGCGAGCCGGTGGATTCGCCGCCTACAGCCTCCTGAACCCCCCCCCTGTTCAGACCGGGTCGGGCCAGGCCTCCTCGGGGACCCGCTGGCGGAACAGGTCCACCAAGGCCTCGATCACCGCCTCGATGTCCATGCCGTCGGTGACCAGCTCGACGGCGTCATCGGCCTGCAGCAGGGGGGCCACGGCCCTGGTGGAATCGCGATGGTCGCGTTCGGCGATGCTGGCCTCCAGCTCGGGCAGCGGCGGCACCGGGAAGCCCCGTTGGCTGAGATCCGGGGAACACGGCGGTGCCGATGTCGCGCCCCTCGGCCACCAGGCCGCCCCGGGCGCCCATGGCCTGCTGCTGGCGGGTGAGGGCCTCACGCACGCAGCCATGGGCGGCCACCACGCTCACCAGGGCCGTGACCTCGGGGCTGCGGATCGCCTCGGTGACGTCCTGGCCGTTGATCTCCACTCGCTGCACCTCCCCCTCGTCGCTGGAAAGGCGCAGATCCAGCTCCTGCAGCAGCGGCTCCACGGCGCTGGCCTCGGCGGGATCCGCCCCCTGGTGCCGCACCCACCAGGTGACAGCCCGGTACATGGCGCCGGTGTCGAGATAGACCAGCCCCAGCCGCCGGGCAAAGGCGCGGCTGACCGTGCTCTTGCCGGCTCCGGCCGGACCATCGATGGCAACGATCGGGGGGCGGGACATCAGGACGACGTGATCGATCAGACGACTGGAGCCGCAACGCACGGCCGCAGCCAGCAGGCTGAGGCCCTCGCAGCGCGACAGGGGCTCCAGGCTATGTGCCCGCACCAGCTGCACATAGTCGACGACGAGCCCGGCAGCCAGCAACCGCTCGCGGACCCCGTCGATCAGGCTGGCGGCATCAACTCCGCCCGGCTGGGAGAGGGCCTGGCCCCGCGCCTGTGCCAGGGCCTCCGGCAGGGCCAGGGCCCGCTGCCGTTCGGCCGCATTCAGGTAGCAATTGCGGGAACTGCAGGGCAGCCCGTCGGGATCGCGCACGGTGGCGCAGCCCTGCACCGGCACCGGCAAGCCCAGATCGGCGAGCACCCGGCGCAGGATCACCAGTTGCTGCCAGTCCTTCTCGCCGAGCAGCAGCCGATCGGGTCGCACCAGGGCCAGCAACCGGCAGACCACGGTGGCCACGCCATCGAAGTGGCCCGGCCGGGAGCGGCCACAGAGTTCCCGTTGCAGCGAGGCCGGCACCTGGATCCGGGTGATCTCCTGTTGCCCGTGGGGATAGATCGCCTCCAGCCCTGGGGCGAACAGGGCATCGGCACCGGCGGCGGCGGCCAGCTCGCCATCGCGCTGCAGATCGCGGGGATAGCGCTCGAAATCCTCGCCGGCGCCGAACTGCAGCGGATTGACGAACACACTGAGCAGCACCCGCGGCCGGATCCCGCCCCGGGGCTGGGCGGCCCGCCGCAGCAGCTGCTGATGGCCCTGATGGAGGCCCCCCATCGTCGGCACGAAATGCAGGGGCCCGCCGGCGACCTGACGGCGCCACTGCTCCAGCTCCTGAACATTGCCCAGCGTCTGCATCGTCTCGAACGCAAAAGGCCCACCCGCCAGATTGGCGGATGGGCCGAAAACAGTGCTGAAGCCGGGAGCTCCCAGGACTCAGGAGCAACAAGGCTCAGTTCAGGATTTCGAGCTTCACCTGGGCCGTGCCGCTGGAGGTGACGCCCAACTGCTGGGCGGCGCCATGGGCGAGGTCGATGATGCGGCCGCCATGGAAGGGGCCGCGATCATTGATCCGCACCACGGCAGAGAGACCGTTCTGAAGGTTGGTGACACGCACTTTGGTGCCGAAAGCCAGGGAGCGGTGGGCTGCCGTGAGGGTGCCGGGACGGAACACTTCGCCGCTGGCGGTGCGATTGCCGTAGAAACCGGGTCCATACCAGCTGGCCTGACCAACACTGACGCCTGAAGAGGCCATCAGGCCATTGGCGGCAGGCACGGGACTCATCGGTTGGATGAGCTTCTGATCCCAGGTCGGAGCCGCATCGAGCTCACGAATGACGGCGGACGGAGTGGTGACCGAAAAGGTGGCGGCCATCGCGGGAGCGAAGGAACCAGTGCTGGCGAACAGGAGGGCGGCGGTGCCCAGAAGCTGAGTTGCACGCATGACAGGCGGAACAAGCCAGCGGTCAAAGCCAGTGCCAGGGCCAGTTGCAAGCAACAACAGCAAAGGCAGAGGCTGGGATTTGCACCATCAGCAGCAGAACTGTGCCCTGCTTCGTCGATGCAAATGTGCTGTGCGAGTTCCTATCAGAAAGTAACGACGCCGCAAACTTAACCGCAGTTCAGCGGCGGAATAAGGCAACCAAGCCGACCAAGGAATGATCAGCTTTCTTCATCGTTAACGGCATCCCCCTGCCTGGCAGGAGTTTTTCGACCCCGAGGCCGCCCTGGGAATCAGAAAATCCAATGAAGGCCATAAGCCCAGCTGATTGACGCTCGGGCCAATCGGGCTGCTGTCCACCCCGAGGACGGCCAGATGGGGCCTGAGCGGCGGCGGCGAGGGCGGCGGCATCGGAAGATCAAGACCAGAGCCCTCTTCGATCCGTTCCATGGACTACCGCACAGCAGGCGTCGATGTGGTCGCCGGGCGGGCCTTTGTGGAGAGGATCCGCAGCAGCGTCGAATCCACCCGGCGCCCCGAGGTGCTGGGGGGGCTCGGCGGCTTCGGCGGCCTGTGCCGCCTGCCCCAGGGGCTGCGCAAGCCTTTGCTCGTGGCCGGCACCGATGGGGTGGGAACCAAGCTGGAACTGGCCCAGGCCCACGGCCGTCACCACGACGTCGGCATCGATCTGGTGGCGATGTGCGTCAACGACGTGATCACCTGCGGCGCCGAGCCGCTGTTCTTTCTCGACTACATCGCCACCGGCAAGCTCAGCCCCGCAGCGATGGCCGAGGTGGTGGAGGGCATCGCCGCTGGCTGCCGCCAGAGCGGCTGCGCCCTGCTGGGTGGTGAAACCGCCGAAATGCCGGGCTTCTACGCCCCGGGCCGCTACGACCTGGCCGGCTTCTGTGTGGCCGTGGTCGAGGAGGACGAACGGATCGACGGGCAGCAGGTGCGCCCCGGGGACCGGATCCTGGCGGTGGCCAGCAGTGGGGTGCACAGCAATGGCTTCAGCCTGGTGCGCCCGATCCTTGAAGCCCGGGGAGTGGACGCCACGACGCCCCTGGAGACTGGCAGCAGCCGTGGGCCTGGCAGCAGCCGTGGGCCAAGCAGCAGCCGTGGGCTGATCGAGGCCCTGCTGACTCCCACCAGGCTCTACGGCTCCCTGGTCCAGGCGCTGCGGCGCGCCGGGATTCCCCTGCACGGCATGGCCCACATCACCGGTGGCGGCCTGCCGGAAAACCTGCCCCGCTGCTTTCCGGGCCACCTCCATGCCGTGATCGATCCCCACAGCTGGGAGCGGCCCGCCCTGTTCCGCTGGCTGCAGACCAACGGTGAGGTGCCGGAAGCGGATCTCTGGAACACCTTCAACCTGGGGGTCGGCTACTGCCTGGTGCTGCCGGCCGATGCCGTGGCCGACGCCCTGGCGATCTGCCACGAGCAGGGCCATCAGGCCTGGGAGCTGGGCCGGATCGAGGACGGCCCAGCCGGCGAACAACCCCTGGAGGGCCTGCCGGGCTGAAGCGGGCGCCGCAGCCATCCCTGAGGGGCCCTTTGAGCAGCGGGCTCAGGCCCCCGGATCCCCAGGACGGCCTTCGCCCGATCCCTTGGCACAACTGGCCGGACCCAGCCCAGGCCTGGGGCAGTCTCGACGGTGTTCTGCGTTACATAGAATGCCCCCAGAGGCACACCTGTACTTCCGGGCCTGGCCACCCAATACCTACGACCGCTGGGAAAGCGCGCAGCTCTTTACTTCCATACCGATCTTCCATACCCATGTTCGACAACACGTCCCGCATCACACGTCGCCGGTCATCGGCCGGTCCCGTGCCGCCGCAGCGCCCTCAGCTGCCCAGGCCGCGCCTGCGGGAAGGCCCCACCGGCCACCGGGAGGGCGGCTCGGGCGGCCAGCGGCCCACCTTCCTCACCCTGCGGGACCACGGCAAGGTCTATGTGGCCGATCTGCCCCGTCTCTCCGACGGCCAGCTCACCCACATCGCCAAGGAGGCCCAGGAAGTGCTGGACAGCCTGCAGCGCCGGCTCGGGGAACTGGAAACCCAGTTGGTGCTCAACGAAGCCGAACAGGACACCCGCATCCGCGCCGGCACCAAGCGGGATGTGACCGAACGCTTTCTCTCTGCCATCGCCCAGGAACAGGAATTGCGCCGCAGCAATCCGGCCCTGCGCACGGCCGCCGGCGAATCCCTGCCGCGGGCCTTTCTTGAGCTGGCCCGCCATCGCCTGCCGGGTTCCACCTTTGATTCGCTGCTACAGGAAGCCCTGGCGGCCTGTGCTCCCAGCCAGGGGGCCCATGAGAGTTCGCTCGACGATCCCCAGATGCTGCGCCTGCTGCAGCGCAATGAGCCCCCCCAGCCGCGGGCCGCAGCCCTGCCGGTGGTGCTCACACCCGCACCGATCGCCGCGATCCAGGCCGGCTGAAATCGGCAACGCCCCCCTGGCTCAGGCGCTCTCGAACGGATTGGCCGGCATGCGGGTGCCGGCAGAGGCCGCCGCGAAGGCCAGCTGATCGAGCTCCAGTCGCTCCGCCAGGCTGAGCTGCCAGGCCAGCGCAGCGCCGGCCCGTTCGGCCTGAGCCACCGTGCGCAAGCCGACGATCGGCATCGCCCCATGGGCCCGGCACCAGTTGAGGGCCACCGAATCTCCTGCAGCGCCATGGGCGGCTCCGATCCGGGCCATCGCCTCCAGCAGGGGCTGCACCCCCGGCCACAGCCGCCGCCAGAGCTGCCCGCGCAGCCCGGCCGGCAACGGCGGCAAGGCACCCGGGGGGCGACCGAGCAATCCCAGGGCCAGGGGGCTGTAGGCGATCAGCTCGATACCCAGCTCCCGGCAGATGGGCCCCACCCCCTCGCTGGCTGCGGCCGCCGGAGAGAGCAGCGACAGCTGGACCTGCAGGCTGCGCAGCGGCACCCCGCGCTGGGCGAGATGGGCATGGACCCGGCGCAGGCGCTGCGGCCCCATGTTGGACACACCCATCGCCGCCACCTCGCCCTGCTCCACCAGATCGGCGAGGCCCTCGAGCAGTGGACCCTCCTGCCAGGGGGCATAGCGGCCGGTGCTCCAGTGCAGCTGCACCAGATCGAGCTTGCCCTGCAGACGCCGGCGCGAGGCTGCGAAGGCACGGCGATAACCGCTGCGCCCCAGGCGCCAGGGGAAGGGCGCCAGCTTCGTGGCCAGGGTGAGGCGCGCGCGCTGGGCCGGATCGAGGTCGGCGGCGAATTGGCCCAGGAGCTGTTCACTGCGCCCCTGCAGGCGCCCGGTGCCGTAGGAATCGGCCGTGTCGAAGAAGGTCAGACCCAGCTCCACCGCTCGGCGGAAACAGGCCGCCAGAATGGGGTCCTGGCTGGGGTCATAGCCCCAGAGAAACTGGTTGCCCCAGGCCCACGTGCCCACACCGATGCCAGGCCCAGACACCCGCGGAACCCAAGGCTGCTGGACCATGATGACAACGGCGCCGCGGGAGGTTGGAAATCATGATCGAACCTCAGCCTTCTCCACTGCCCCCCTCCGCTCCCAACCGCGGGAACGATCCGGCCGCCGCCGCCGGCCAACCCGACGCGCCACCCGCCGAACCGGTGCTGTGCGGCCATTGCGGACGCACAGCCAGCAATGGCATCAGCTGCCAGGGCATCTGTGTCGCCGATTCCGGCTACTGAGCGGCGGCCCCTCCCGGAAGCCTTCGTTGTGGCTGACAGCGAGCCGGCCCTGGCTGCTGGGCCTGTTCCTGCTCACGCTGCTGCCAACCCCGGCCAGAAGCCAGGCTCCGGAGGATGGCCCAGAGGATTTCGGCCGCTGGCAGGCCACTCCAAGCCACTGCCTGCTGCAGCGCTCGTCGTCCCAGGAGTCCAGCCCGCCACAGCGGAGCTGCCGCAGCGTGAGGCTGGATCAATTGCTGCCCGGCCTGCTGAGCCTGCGGTTCAGTGAGGCCAGACCCGGCGGCCGACTGGACAGCCCCCAGCTGACCCTGGCTGGAGTGCTGCTGCCGGGCAGCCTGGCCATGGGCTGCCGGGAGGGCCGCTGCCAGCCGCGCTGGCCCCTGTTGCTGCAGGTGAGCGCCCTGGCCGATCGGGGCCTGGGCCCGCAACCCCGCCTGAGCCAGCTGCCCCTGGCCCGACTGGCCAAGGGCAGCTGCCAGCTGGACAGCCGGGGCATCCGCTGCCAGGCGGAGGACAGCGAAGCTCTGCGCTGGACCGTGGAGGTGCGCTGGTGAAGCAGAAAGCGGACGGGATCGCCGAACGGGATCCGCAATCAACCCTGGCTCGATTCGTCACAAACGCTACAGAGTCTCTACAGATTTCCTTTAGGATCCGGCCATTCCAAGCGCTGGACCATGCCTGCTTCCGTATCACTGCTGGCCCTGGTGGGTGTGGTGGGATTTGCCCTGATCTCGGTGGTGTTCGGCGCCTTCAGCTGAACCGCCCCAGGTCAGCGCTCCACTAGGCCGCCGGCCCGAACGATCCCCCCGGAGCATCTCCCTAGTCTGAATCCCTGAATGAGTCCAGCGCCTTGAA
Source organism: Cyanobacteriota bacterium (assembly GCA_026389285.1). Taxonomy (GTDB): domain Bacteria; phylum Cyanobacteriota; class Cyanobacteriia; order PCC-6307; family Cyanobiaceae; genus Cyanobium. Next base: position 13,695 of record JAPLID010000014.1, on the reverse strand, counting down.
GCCTGAGCACGCTGTCGGGCCCTCCTACTGAGCTATCCCGCTCGAAACCCTCTTGGCCTCCTTGCAGGCAAACCCCAGGGCCTCAGCAGTGAGCAGGCCTTGGAACGGCTCAGCCGCTACGGGCCCAACAGGCTCGTCAGGAGCTCCGAAAGCGGAGCCGCCCTGCTGCTGGTGCGTCAGTTCAGCAGCCCGATCAGCCTGCCGGTCCGTGACGTGGTGCCCGGCGATGTGGTGGTGCTCTCCGCTGGAGCGGCAATCCCCGCCGACTGCCGCCTGCTGGAGGAAATCGCAAACGGCTGGCGGCGATCAAGAACTTCGGCAGCATGATCTCGATGGCGGGGGCATCGCTGCTGCTGCTGCCCTTTCTGCCCCTGCTGCCCCTGCTGCCCAGGCAGATCCTGCTGACCAGCCTGCTCACCGATCTACCGGAGATGACGATCGCCACCGACCGGGTCGAAGCCGACTGGATCGAGCAGCCACGGCGATGGAGCATCCCCTTCATCCGCCGGTTCATGTTCAGCTTCGGCCTGGTGAGCACGGTCTTCGGCTACCACACCTTCGCCCTACGGCGGTGGGTGCTTGGCAATGATGTGGAGCTGTTCCGCACCGGCTGGTTCGTGGAGTCGGTGATCTCTGCAGCGGCGAACGTGCTGGTGGTGCACACCCGGGGGCCCTTGCTGCAGAGCTCCCCATCGCGGCCGCTACTGCTGGCCACGGTGGTAGTCCCAGGAGCAAGCGTGACCGGGGCTGGGAACACTGGCTGCAGAGGTCGAACCGGCCCAGCCAGCCCGCACCGGGTAAGCCCTGCGCCTTCGGCATGAAAACAGTCCTCACCCTGTTCCTGCTGCTCATGACCACCACAGGCTGCGCCCTGCCGCTGAAGCTGCTGCAGGCGCTGTTGCCCGCACCGAAACCCGTCCCCGACGTCACCCCTTATCCCAAGACAATCCTGCGAGACATCGTGCCCGGCCAGAAGATCGACTGGATTGGTAATGACACGGTGGTTTTTGTGGGCTGGGGAGTCAGGAATCAACCCGGCTCGTCGATCTATGCCTGGGACCAGCTAAATCCACCACAGATCGTCCGCAAAGGTGCTTCTAATTTTTGTGTCAACGAAAACAGCATCATGCTGTCAGTTCGAGAGCAAGATGCACAATCTGCCAAGAGTTATCGCATTCCATTCCCCAGCAGGAAAACAGAATACCTGGGGACAAAAGAGCTGACACATGGATTCAGTTACTTCAGCAACTATACCTGCGAAAGTAAACCAGTACCCCCGCCCCTAGCACGGCACAATTGGGAAGAGCTAAGGCCCGGGGAAGGCTTTCTCGACCTTGGAGTCGACGATATTCATCACAACTTCAAGGTAACTTATTTAGATGCAAGTCTCCAGAACCGCAAGGACACAGGCATTCGAGTTGATCTCCCGATCCTCAGCGAGATCACAGATTGGCATCCCCAGCCAGGATATCTGCTCTACGACATCAATCTCAGTCCCGAAGAACGCAAGCGCTGGCAAAAGACCAACCGCCTGACCCTCTGGCATCTTGACGCAGACCACCAGGGTCATGTAGTCAACGTACCGGCGGGCCCATGGGTGAACATCCGCCGGGGAGACATCCTGTTCCTCAAAGCACGCTCAGGCTTGGTGATCACAACGGCGGGTTTTGATCAGGACGGCTCGCCCGGAACCGCCGGCGCCTATCTGGTGCAAACCGACGGTCACTATGAGCGTCTGGAAACAGGCTTCGTTAGCGAGCCCGCGCTATCGGCCGATGGCTGCAGACTTGCCTACGCCTTTGAGGAGCACCTCAACCAGCACCCTCGGCCCCGCGAAGGCGGCCGGATCCTGGTGGTAGTGAATCTCTGCACCAAGCAGGCGAGTCGCTGAGCCGAATTAGCTCTGATTAGTTACCAAAAATCCTTTTCAACCATTGACCAATGGCAACAGATCCTCGCGTTCTGCTGGATGCCGCCTTTGCGGCTTATGGCGACACACCACCGCCGGGTTACAACAATACCGGCCAGACGATCATCAATGAAGCCGGCCTGTACGTTGCCGTCTACAGAAAGATAGGCGCCGACGAGTATATCGTCGCCTTTCGCGGCACAGAGCAGACCATGGCCGACCTAAACACGGACGTTCACAAAGGATGGCCCCAATACAAAGACAGCACGAAAGACATCCAGAAACTAATTAAGGATCTACTGACAAAAAGCGATCATGTCGCCGTTACCGGCCACAGCCTCGGCGGGGCATTAGCCCAGTTCGCGATCTACGACCTTGTCGCGCAGAATCAAGACAATCCAATTGATACAAGCAAATTCAGTCTCACCACATGGAACGCACTTGGCGGCAAGTGGGCACTGAAACAGGAGATAGACTACAAACCAGAACTACTTGAAGGTATATCAGCCACCCACTACTACCGCAACGACGATCTTGTCTCCCGCCTCGGCAGAGGCCATGTCGGCGGCGATTGCATTGAACTCCGTGATCCCCAAGGCCAGATCGAGGGCGTACTGCCCGCCCACATGTATGAAGCGCTACGCGAAGGCCTTGAAGCGGGAACCGGCAAGATCAAAACACCCGACTACCTTCCGATTGCCGATTCGTCCCAGATGATCGCCGCGGCACTCATCGGCTATTTAGAGAACAAACCGAAATCAGAGGATCCGATCAACGACTTTCTTGACAGCCTCACAGGCACGTTTTTGCTGCAAATACCTATTTTCCAGAATCGGCTGATCGTAGACATGGGAATTCTGACAGGAACTGTCGCAATTCAGCAGAACTTGTCGAGGTACGACTGGAGCCTGCCAACATTACAGATGATCTTTGACAGGATCATCAAAGACTACAGGATGTCTCCAGCCAGTCAGTTCTCGCTACTCAATGGAGTACTGACAAGCATTGAACTTCTAACCAAAGATAGCAGCCCATTGAAGGCAATGATGCTGGAGGCCAAGCCAGTCCTCTTTCGCATGATGGACGACTTAAATGCAAAGCTAGAGACAATTGATATGGACAGGGCCAAATTTCTATGCTGGATTTTAATGCGGCCTGAGTTCATGGGACTCACGGGACCCGAGGGCATAGCGCTCTTGCCGGGCGGGAGCAGCCTGATGCCGTTCAAAGACTTGCTGATCAACGGGCTCACTCAAGCCGCCTCCTATTCCTGTCCGCTGGTGCTCGATCTCGATGGCGATGGCATCGAGACACTGTCGGTTGAGGCGTTGAATCTGCATTTTGACCACGACGGCAACCGCTACGCCGAACGCAGCGGTTGGGTCGGCCCTGATGATGCGCTGCTGGTCTACGACCGCGACGGCAACCAGGTGATCGATAAGGGTGCTGAACTCTTCGGCAGCCAGACGCGCCTGGCCAATGGCAGCCTGGCCGCCAACGGATTTGAGGCGCTCAGGGAGTTCGATCGCAACGCCGATGGCCGGGTGGATGCTGTTGATGCCGACTGGGCACGCCTGCAGCTCTGGCGGGATCGCAACAGCAATGGCGAGCTGGACGCCGGCGAATTGCAGACGCTCGCCGCAGCTGGTGTCGCCAGCCTGGAGCTGGCCTACGACAACGCGAATATCGTCGATGAACAGGGCAACCAGCACAGGCAACTGGGCCGTTTTCGCACCAGCCAGGGCGAGCTGCGCTCCCTGGTGGATGTCTGGTTCCAGGTGGATCAGGCCCAGACCCGCGATCTCGCCACTGTTGCGATTGATCCGGAGATCGCCGCGCTGCCTGACATCAGCGGCATGGGCAACGTGCCAAGCCTGCACCAGGCCATGCAGCGCGACGGCAGCGGCCAGCTGCGCCAGCTGGTGGAACAGTGGCGGTTGAGCTCAGCGGAACTGCGACCCAGCCTGATCCGGCAGCTGATCTACCGCTGGACTGGCGTCTTCAACCTGCCATCCGCGCCGGCGCGAGGACTGGATGACCTTCGCTCCCTGTCGGCACTCGAGGCGCTGCTGGGCACGCGTTACCGCGATGGCGCCGGCATCCAGGTCAACAGCGCCGGCATCACGATCGGCCTCACCTTTGAAAAACTCTGCGGCGTCGTCAACGACCTGCTGGCGGCCCCCGAACTCCTCAATGGGGTACTGCGTCCGGACTTGCTGCACCTGGAGCCCGAGAGAAGCGGTTACCACTGGGATGGCCTGGGGGTGATCAGCGCCCTGCAGCACCGTTATGGCGACCAGCCCAGCGACAGCCTGCTGCTGCGCCTGGGCCGGGCAATGCGCAGCCTGCCGGCGGCGGGAGCCGAGCTGGTCGCCAGCTTCCGGCTGCTGTCGCTTGAGGGCAGCACCCCCCTGGGCCAGCGCCTCTGGCTCCTGCTGGTGGACGAGCAGATCCACAGAACCAGCACCAGCGATTGGCTGACCGGTCGTGATGCGAACGAGCTGATCGAAGGTGGAGAGGGCATCGACAATATGGCGGCTGGATCAGGTGATGACGTTCTCCTGGGAAGGGGACAGAACGACCTGATGCTGGGCCAGGCCGGAGATGACGTCCTGAACGGCGGCACAGGCAACGACGATCTCGATGGCGGCGATGGTGATGACACCGTGATCGGCGGCAAGGGCGACGACATCCTCAAGGGAGGATCCGGAAATAATCTTTATATCTTTGCCGTAGGCGATGGCCAGGACTGGATACAAGGCGCACCCAAGACATCCGGCACAGACATCAACACGATCCTGTTCGAGGGCAATAGCCAGGCCCAGGACCTGAAACTCGGTCGCCGCGGGACAGAGCTGACGATGGAACCAGGCCCGAATGACTGCGTGACAATTGAATACTTCTTCCCGATGTTTCTGGGGGATCAAGCCATGTGTCCAGTGTATTCCGTACAGTTCAGCGATGGCACGAAGTTGGATCATGCAACCCTGAAACATCTAGCCCTCCAGGGAACCAATGCCGATGACAACATCCTGGGCACGCTCGATGACGACAGCATCAATGCCGGCGCCGGCAATGACATCGTCCAAGGCGGTACTGGCCATGATCTGCTGGAGGGCGGCAGCGGCGATGATGATCTATACGGCGACGGAGGTGATGACAGCCTCGACGGCGGCACCGGCAATGACAGGCTGATCGGGGAACTGGGCAACAACGTTTACCACTTCAGCCGGGGCGGAGGCCAGGATCAGATTGTGTCCTGGTTCAACACCCAGCCCGAAGATATCAACCGCATCATCTGTGCTGACGACATTCGGCCATCAGACCTGCATGTGACACGACCATTCAATGAGGTGCAAATCAGCATCAAGGGCACGCAAGACAGCATTTCGATACTGTCCGTATTTGAGAGTGATCACAGAAATCAATTATGCAATCCCGTTCGGGAAGTGATCTTCAAGGACGGCACCATCTGGACCTTGGAAGCGATGATCGTCATGACCATGCAGGGGAACGATGAAGCGGACTATCTCTGGGGCATAGAAAGCGATGACACGATCCGAGGCATGGGCGGTGATGACATCATCAACGGTGCCAAGGGCAATGATCTGTTGCTGGGTGGAAGCGGCAACGACATCATCGATGGTAGCTTTGGCAATGACACCCTTGAAGGCGGACCGGGAAATGACTGGCTCTGCGACGGAGGTGGTAACAGTGTCTTCCGCTTCGCCAAGGGTGATGGCCAGGACGTCATCACCTGCATCTGGGATTATCTAGACGCACCGAATAACACGCTCGAATTCAATCTGGGCATCAAGCCTGCCGATGTCTCAGCCAGCCGCCTGGGCTGGGGGCGAGACCTGGTGGTGCGCTTCGCGGGCAGCAATGACCAGATCACTCTCCAAGATTACTTTTACATCGATTCCCATTACAATCCCGGCGCACTTCTGCAGCAAATTCGTTTTGCAGATGGCGTCACATGGAAGGCACAAGACCTGGTGGATCTGGCCCTCACCGGCACCGCTGCCGCTGAAGAACTGGTGGGGAGTACAGGCCACGACCGGATCAGCGGTGCAGGCGGCAACGACACCCTCGTCGGCGGCAAGGGGAACGACACCCTGCATGGAGGACTTGGCAACAATGTTTATAACTACAGCTTGTACGACGGCAGCGACACGCTGGCCTCCTACTATGACCCCAGCACAACACGCCCGAACGCGCTGACCTTCGGGCGCCAGATCAAACCGGCCGATATCAAGAGCACCCGGGTCGGCAACAAGCTGAGGCTCGACATTCTCAGCAGTGGTGAATCTATCACCGTCGAAGACTTCTTCCGCGATGGCAACGTTCTCAACAACTACAACCCCATTCAGAGCGTGCGCTTCAGCGATGGCACCAGTTGGTCGGCGCCAACACTCGCTGGCATGGTCAGCAACCTGATCAACGGAACCAAAGCCGACAACACCCTCAAGGGCGGCGGCGGCGATGACTGGATCGAAGGTCTGGCGGGCAACGATCAACTGCTGGGCCTGGCCGGCAACGACCTGCTGATCGGGGGCGCCGGCAACGACAGCCTGCTGGGCGGCGATGGCGACGACCTGCTCGACGGGGGCGACGGACTGGACACCGCCTCCTATGCCGAAGCACTGGGCCCGGTGTCAGTGGATCTGGGCCTGAGTGGATCCCAGGCCACCGGCGCCGGCGGTTTCGACACCCTGGTGGCGGTGGAACATCTAATCGGCGGTGGCAGCGGCGATCGCCTGCTGGGCAATGGGGCCAACAACCGGCTCGATGGTGGTGACGGCGACGACTGGATCGAAGGCGGCGCCGGCAATGACACCCTCATCGGCGGCAACCATTTGGGCGGCGACAGCCTCAGCTACGCCCAGGCCACGGCCGCGGTAAAAGTGAGCCTGGCCCTGACCACGGCGCAGAGCACCGGGGGCGCCGGCAGCGATGTGATCAGCGGCTTCGAGCATCTGCTCGGCTCGCGCTTCAGCGACCACCTCAGCGGTAGTGCCACAGCCAATCGGATCGACGGCGGGGCCGGAAACGACACCCTCCAGGGGGGCGGAGGAGCCGACAGCCTGCAGGGCGGCGAGGGACTGGATCTGTTCCTGTTCGCCAGCCCAGGCGATGCCGGCAACGGCAGCGGCAACCGCGATCTGATCTGCGACTGGACCAGTGGCGACCGGATCGACCTGGCCACCATCGACGCCCGCTCAGACCAGAGCGGCAACCAGGCCTTCACCTGGATCGGGAACGCGGCCTTCAGCGGCCTCGGCCAACTTCGCTATGAGCTGCTCAGCAATGGCCAGGGCCTGCTGGAGGGCAATTGCAGTGGCAGCCTGGCCGCTGATTTCCAACTGGAGCTACAGGGAGGACCAGCCCTGGGCGCCACTACATTCGTGCTGTGAGGAGACGAACACATGAGGACGTAGAGTGTTCGCCTGCTCAACCGGCACAAATGACTCTGACTCCGCCCCGCTGCTCAGGCTGCCAGAATCTCTCCGGCTGTGCCGGTTCAGGGGGAGTCTGTCGGGTCTGGCAGGTCCTGGTCAGCGCCAGCGTCGCCTCCCAACAGCATTGCCCGCATTGGCTGCCGCGAGGCCAAGGTTAATTAGCTCAGACGATCCTGGGGGAATCCTTATACAATAAATCGGATTTGCATGCCGAAGCTTTCTGATTTCCACTGACCTGCTGCAGTCACTTGACACCCTGCTCTGGCTGAGAACCGGTGAGCAGGTAGCGCGGCGCTATGGCGTCAACCAGTCGACAATCAGCCGCAATGTGCAAACGGCGCTCAGGATTCTCAGCCTGGAGACTCATAAATTTCAGGGCGAGTGGGCACTGATCGGTGATACCAGCTTCATCGATCTGGAACTCAAGGTTCATCAACTCTGGCGCTGGAATGAACAACAACCCTTGCGTCTCGAGGCACAGCGCTGGTCAGGCCCCCTGCTGTGCGTGCCGCCACCAGCAGGCTGGATTAAGGGGAACTTCGACTGTCTCGATTATCAGCGGCCAATTGAGCTGCTCCGCAAAGGGATCATTGATGCCTGGGTAGCCTCCTATCCAGACATCCCTGATGATGACGACCCGGAGATCGCCTCAATCCGCCTCAACCGGATGCCGATGCTGCTGTTGGTCTCCCCCAACCATCCCCTGCTGGAGCTTGGCGAGGCGATAACGATGGTCGACATTGCGCGATACCCGAGCATGGCCCTGCCGGATGGAGCCTTCCCCAAGTTTCAGGAGATCGCCACGCAATGCGGCATCTGGAACATACCGAACAAACAGACCAGCTTCAAATATCAGGACTGGTACGGGCGAATGGACAGCAACGATCTCGCCATCGCCTATGGCACCCCTCTAAGCCTCCAGCTTCTGGAGACAACCAAGGTGATCCTGCCGGTCAAGCTGCCGATCGAAGTCGGCGACGCCCTGCTGCTACGCCGCTCGTTCCTACAGTCCCCCCAGACCGAGGTCCTGCACCGGACGCTGATCGATCGGCTGCATCCGCTTGCCGAAGCGAATGCCGAGATCCAACTCCTGTTATGAAACTGACCGAACGCTGAGGGAGCCCCGCGCCACGGCGATCGCGATCAACGCATCGACGACCGGGCTTCCAGTGCCTTGAGTTCCTGGAGCAGGGCCCGGTTGAGATGGCCATCACAGGCCACCCCAACTGTGAATAGATCGTGCCGTCCCTGTAGGGCGCATAAGCCCTGGCACACACGGCCCGGGTGGTGTCCTGCCACTGCTTGAGCAGGTCCCTGGCGATCTTCTGGCGCAATTGCCTATCGGACTGCTGCCAGGACTGGCTGACGCAGGAACTCATTCCCACCGTCATCTCACCTGGACAGCGGAACGGCGGTGTGCCGGCGTGGGAAGCATTCAAAGGCAACAACCAAAAGCCCAGGAACAGAAGACGCTTCACCGATTCACTAGCCTTAGAGTTCAGGAAATGCCCGCTCAGAGGGCATGGGTGAGGGCATTGGCTTACTGATAGGCAAACTGGCAGAAGATCGAGACTGATTCCTCAGAAATAATGGCCAGAGTATCGGCTGCTTGGACAGGCACATATCCGGCACGTCATGTCAATCGGTTGCTCGGCATCATCGTTGGTTGGGATTGAAGTTCTTGAGGCAACGGAGGGTGTTCAGTGGCTGGGATCAGGAGAAGAGGTATCCAGAAGGTTCGCCATCAGTCAGCCGACGGTGAGCCGCTATTGGAAGAAGGCTCTAGAGGCCTTTAAGCTCTCACTTCAACGCCAGAATGGAGGATGGGAACGACTTGGTGATCAGACCTTTCTACAAATGGAGAGGGAAGTTCACCACCTGGCCCGAAGTGAGCGGTGGTAGCCTATGCAGACGACCTCTGTTGCCACATTTCAGCTCAGGCGATGCCTTAATTGCCAAAAAAAGACTTCCTGACGCACCCGATCCTTACTGAACTCTATAATCACCTTCTTGCCCGTGCCAGATCCATCGCGCAAAAGCAGCCAGAGATGGAGATCCGCGCCAGCGAAAGCCCGCCCATTAACCAGCTTTATGCATGGTGCGAATGAAGGCTCAATTTCCTAGACTTTTACCGAACAACCCAACACTGCTTAGGATTAACTTAGGGCTAAAGAATTAAGTAAAAGCAATAATGTGGTCAGCCTAGATTGCCTTGCTGTCTTGGATTGCTTGCAGTGGTTACGCGCCGGCTGCGCGCCGCCGAATCCATTGGTTGCGCGATTGCTATTCACCCTTGCAGCTCGCTGGCTGGACCAAGGTCAACATGTACTATCCAGAATATAGCCAACCTGTTTATTTGATTTAGAAGCGGATCATTGATGCCTGACTATGCTCAGCACCGGATAAACCAAAAAACCCGAGGATAACAGCGAGACAACTCTGCTCCATACCCAGTTATCTCGTAGTCAAGAAAGTGCATCCTCTAGTTTCACTCGGAAGCTCTATCAGCCTGGCAGAACTTCGCCCCTAGCCACTGCTGCCATTACATCAGCAAATCAATCGTTCACCGCTTTCGGAGTAATGCCTACGTCGCCAGGACTGAACGACAACATACAAACGTCTAGAGATTGTTCTCTGACAATCGAAGTATATCGGTTGGCATTACCGCTCAGAATACTACAAAAATCACTTTCGCATCTCGATTCAAAATCAGCAGAGAATAAAAGTCTCAAAGTTATGGGCAAAACTTAGTCAGAAGAAACAAATGGACCTGGGTTCATTCAGGGCATCCCGAAGAGGCAGAATCGAGCATAATGAACAACATACAAACGAAGCCCAATAATTCTATTTCAACAACTCAAACCTGCAAAACCAATCAATAATTATCGCCATATTTAACTTCAGTTGTGGCATTCATCAGTTCTACAGTGGTCAGAAACCCCTGAGCCACGGTGACGTCATGCTGAACGCCAATGTCCCTGAGCGCAGTGACATCAAACTTAGGGGCCGTGAGCCAGCTGAAGCCTTTGCCAAAAGTGTTGTCAGGGTTCACTACATACCAATGGCATGCCGTGTCAGGAACCGCGACAGAGCACTTGCTCCAGTCGTTGCTCCACTGCGGAACCTGCACGAAAGACAAGGCAGCAAACAGAAAACCAAACAGGCTAGGAAGCATGGGCTTTTAAGATTCTTAATGATCCTAGCACCATTGTGTGCGTTTCAAGTCGCCCCAGCCAGCTCGCTTTGGGCTTGAGCTGCGCCTGAAGGGCCTTCCTGCCGCCAGAGCCTGCACCATCGATCAGCAGAATTAGGTTCAGGACCATTCAGGGCTGACGGCAACCACCAGCATCAAGTTGGCGAGGAACTACGACAAGGCAGCGTCCTCATTGCCATCGGATCTGGCGGGGAAGATCTTGACGGTGCATGATGTGGGTGTTGGGGATTTGTTGGAGGTTGTTGAGTAGACCTAGGACTCCATCTCCAAGAAGAAATCCTCATCCATTCTCTGGATCACAAACGTCTGCTTGCTGGAAACGCCGATGCCATGCTTGAGCATCAGTTCAGACATCCTTTGACCATCAACAAGAACAATACGCTTATCGGTCAATGTTCTTACATAGTCCTGCGCTGGTTGGGCAAAAGTTGAGGTGGACATGATGACTCCCTTGGATGCGCCAACCCCTGCCAACGCACCCACAAATCCCTGAATAACTGGTCTTCCGACAGAGCCCTCCCATCGTTTCGCCTGGATATAGATCCGATCTAGACCCAGATGATCCTGGTTAACTACTCCATCAATACCACCATCGGCACCACGGGCGACGCCTTGAACATCTGCCATCGAACCACCATATCCCATTCCAACAAGCAAACACAGCACTAACTGTTCGAAACCTTCTGGTGGCAACTGCTTGACTCGATCTAAAACTTCAACTTGGAGTTCTCGCTGAATCTGCCTGACACCCTTTTCGATTTGCTCTTCTGGCGTGAGTTCATGATCAATGACATCGGTTGAAGCGGGTGACTCCTTATCGCTCTTGGATGAACCGAAAAACTGATTGAACTGCTGATAAGATTTTAGGAAATCAACATCTATTTCTGCTGGAGGATTGGCAAGAAGTTTCTTCCCTGTTTCGCTGATGGCATAGGTTGCTCGTCGTGGGCGATCAAGTAAACCTGCTTTGAAGAGATAGGTTCTTGCCCAACCTATTCGATTGTCAAAAGCATTTTGAGTTCCACTTGGAAGGCGCTCACTCAATGCTTCGATAGACAAACCAAGATTTTGCGCCACCTCATCACGCATCTGCTTAGTGGTCATCTCATTCCTGCTGCCCATGACCTTGAGCAAGGGAAGCATGAGGGTGTGATACGGAGGAACAATGTTCATTGGGTTACCTCCCCTTCTTGAATGGCACCGCTTTGATTTAAAGCATCAGCGACCACTGCCTGAATCTTGTTGCCAAGATCCTCTTTCGACCATTCCTCAGAGATCATTTCGGTCTGCTGGAGCACCAGGTCAATCGCTGCTGCTTCTTGATCAGGCGGATACTTGTAGCGTTTGAGCAGTGCCTTGATCATCGTTCGCAGTCGTGCCCGCACGTTCTCTTTGTATTGCCAATCGATGCTGAGGTTGTTTCTGAGTTTTCCCGCTAGTTCCCGTGCCATCTTCATCAGCACCTCATCCCCCATCAGATCGTGTGCTGACATGTTGTTCGCCAGGGCGTCGTAGAAGGCAACTTCAGCAACCGACAACCCCATTGCCGCCACTTTCTCTGCTTCATCACGGAACTGCTTTGCCATCGCAATCAGTTCTTCGATCACCTGTGCCGCCTCGATGGAGCGGTTGGCGTATTTGGTCAATGATGCCTGGAGCAGTTCACTGAATCGCTTCTGCTTGACCACGTTGGTCTTAAAGCGAGTTTGAACTTCTTCTCTCAGCAACCGTTGAAGCAGTTCAACCGCCAGGTTCTTCTGGGGGATCTTGCTGACCTCTGCGAGGAACTGATCCGACAGGATGCTGAGATCAGGTTTTTGTAGACCTGCGATCTTGAAGACATCAGTGATTCCATCTGCCACCAATGACTCAGAGAGCAGTTGCCGCAACTCAAAATCAACATTTTTAGGAGCACGACCATCCCCGCCATCTGTGCCATCACCTTTGATCAGTGGTGCTCGGATTGCCTGAAGGAAGGTGACCTCAGGATCAAGTGCCATTGCTTGATCAAGGGTTCCGCACAGGGCAAACGCTTTGGTCATCGCCAGCACGGTGTCGCAATAGCGCTGCTTGCCATCTGGTAGTTCCAGAATGTGATCCAGGCAGTTAGGCAGCAGTGCCATTGCTGTCTTTGGATCTTTGAAACCACTCCAGTCGATGGGGTGAAGCAGGTCACAGGCAACCTGGAGTTTCTCTTTAAGAATCCGCAGCGCCTCACTGGTATCAATCGTTGGAGCACCTTTGCCCTTGGATGCGGTGTAGGTCGATAGTGCTTCCTTGAGTTGGGGGGCGATGCCGATGTAATCAACCACCAGACCGCCTGGTTTGTCTTTGAAGACCCTGTTCACTCGGGCAATCGCCTGCGCCAGGTTTGCCCCCTTCATCGGTTTATCCACATACATCGTCGCCAGACAGGGAGCGTCAAATCCCGTCAACCACATATCCCGCACCAGCACGATCTTGAGCGGGTCGGCAGGATCTTTGAACCGTTTCTCCAGATCCTTTTTCTGCTGCTTGGTGGTGTGGTGAGGTTGGAGATATTGCTCATCCGATGCCGATGCCGTCATCACCACCTTGATGGCACCTTTTTTCGGGTCGTCATCGTGCCAGTCAGGGCGTAGGGCAACGATGGCGGCATAGAGGCGAGCACAGATATCCCTGCTCATCGCCACCACCATCGCCTTGCCTGGTTGGGTGCGAGAGCGTTGCTCAAAGTGGGCAATCAAATCTGCTGCCACCTGCTTGAGGCGTGGTTCAGCGCCCACCAGTGCTTCCAGTGCTGCCCATCTGCTCTTTGCCCTTTCAGCAGCAGGGAGGTCGTCTACCCCTTCGGGGAAGCCTTCGGCAACATCTGCGAACAGGGCATCCACCGCCGCGTCGAGTTGGGGCAGCAGCGGTTGCTTGAGCGCCAGTTTTGCCAGGCGGGATTCGTAGTAGATCGGCACCGTGGCACCGTCTTCCACTGCCTGCTGAATGTCGTAAACGGAGACGTAGTGCCCAAAGACCGCCTGGGTGTCACGGTCATCTTGGGAAATGGGCGTTCCTGTGAAGGCAAGGAAGGTCGCCTGGGGCAGGGCATCCCTGAGTGCCTTTGCCAACCCGTATTTGAT
>JAPLID010000206.1 GCA_026389285.1 Cyanobacteriota bacterium | reverse complement strand
GGTGGCGGTGACGCAGTTCCAGCGCAGGGTGTTGAGGTAGGCGGCGAACTGTTTCGGCTGGTCAAAGCCCCGCTGGGCCACCGCCTCCCAGCTGCTCTCCCCAAGCACCTCAAAATCGATCTCCCGCTCCCGGAACACCGTGAGTCGGGCTCCGATGGCGTCGTCCTCCATGCAGGCCATCGACACAACCGTGTCGGCTCCTGGCTCTAGGGGGGCTTGCACGTCCTCCACCAGGTAGCGGCGCGTGCGGCAACGCACCACGGCACCTGGCTTGAGCTTCTGGCGGATTCGCGAGGAGGTGGTTGTCATGGTTTTCCCTGGATCGTGGCTTCCAGAGCCTCCAAATAAGCCTGCAGCCGGTTAACCAGCCAGGCCGTCAGATCGAGCCAGGTGGCGGGATCGCGGGCGTCAGCATCCAGCGATTGGGTCAGCCCGTAGCCGTCGCTGTCGGCGATGGACACTCCCAGTCGTTCCTCAAGTGCTTCTTGGTGGCAGAGGAGTAAGGCCTTGGACTCATCCAACAGTTGGCCGCGCTTGCCACGTACGAAAATGCCACAGCGGTTCACGGAGATGTAAGTCACCACCACCAGGCCGCTGTTCTTGAGTGGGTGCCAACGTGAGCTGGCCGCATCCGCTGATCCCCACTGGGCTTGGTCGGGGTAAAGCTCCAGCAGTTTGCTCCAGAAGGCCAGCCGGAACTGGCCCAGGGCCGAGAGCTCACCTGCCGCTGAAGCCACCTGCTGCTGGAGCTTCCGGTCCCAGCCGTTGGGCTTCGCCAATACTTCAAAAAGGGGGGCAATCGGTGAATCACCGCTGCGCACGGCCTTCACCTGCACCGCGAAGAAGGCGAAGGGATCGACGATGTGTTCGTTCAGCCAGTGGATGGCTGAGAGGTGGGGGTCGGTCTGCTGCAGCTGGTTCTCGATCAGCACCAGGGAGCCGTCCTGGGGGTTGCGCGCCAGCAGGTCCGCTGAGAAGGAGCCCACGCTCACCTCCTGGCCCTCAAGTTCCAGGGGGTAAAGCTCTGGGCCTCATCGGCCCAGGCCTGCCGTAGGTCCACGGTCTCCAGCTGGCCCAGGCAGAGGATCTCCGTCATGCCGAATCAAATGTGAATCGATTCATGACCAGCCCACGGTCCGAGCTGGCCAGATCCTGTCCTGCGATGCTGAGCTGGAGGTCGAAACTTTGATCCGATGGCCGAAAGCGAGCAAGGGGAGCTGAGCATCCTCGTGCCAGATCCTGAATCGAGTCCAGTGGCTCCTGTTCCCGACAAGGCCGCACTGGAGTGCAAGGGCATCCGCTCCACCCGGGATTTTCCCGCAGATCTGAGCGCCCTGAGCCGAGACCAGATCGAGCACCACTACCAGGCGATGCGCAACAGCCATGCCTCGCTCACGCGCTCCCGTGGTCAGCTACAGCGCCGTTCCAGGGAGCTCACGGTGGCGCGGGAACGGTTCCTGGAAACCCTGCGCGGCTACGAGAGCCGGTTGATGGCGCTGGGGCAGGAGAGGGCGGAGGCCCTGCGAATTGCCCAGGACATGCACAAGGAGCTGGAGGCCTTTGAGGACAAGCAGCAGGCCCTCGATGGCCTGCTGAAGGAGCTCGATGCCGCCAAGGAGGAAGCCGGTTACTGGAGCATCTTCAACATCACCCGGCTGATCGAGCGCATGCGCCGCCTGCTGCGCGGGGGGAGCGAGGGCTGATGGGGGAGCTGAGCGATCGCTTCGGCGAGCTGATGGCTCGCATGGCCAAGGGCGATGCGGAGCTGTTCCGCACCGTGGGCGAGCAGAACGCTGCGATCCGCCAGCTGGTGGACGAGATGGCTCCTGAGGTTCCTTCTGGGGCCATGGAGGCCCCGGCCCTCAATGGTGGGCCCCAACCCCTGCTGCCTACGGATGAGTGCACTCCAACGGCCCTCAAGGCACGCTTCGGTTCGGCCGCAGCCGCCCACGCCTATCTGGAAGCCGCCCTGGGCCCCGCTCCCACCAAGAAGAAAACCTGGGATCATCTGAGCACCGTGTTTGAGAGCGGCGCCTGGCCTGCACGGGCCCGCGCACTGGCACGATCGGGAGCTGACCGCGGCGCTGTAACCGAGGAGGCCTTAGCCCAGTTGGAGGCTCGGTTGCTCCGGCGTATCGATCAGCTGGAAGAACGCGTGATCGATCTGGTTGAGAAGCTGCTGCAGGGCAAGTCCTGATTGCGACGGCAAAACGACTCTGCGCTGAACCTCAATCTCTTGACTCGCTTCCATGGCGACACAACTCCACTCCAGTCATGACAGCCACTGCCGCGATTCGGCGGTCATCCTTGGAGTACGTCATCATCACCCCAAAATTTAATGTCGGAGGGGTCAAATACGATAGCCTTTCAGCGAACGAGAGAGCCAAATTGATTGGGTGATTTCTCCTGGTATTCTGTCGAGAGCGTTGCCCCTGCAGTATGGCGATCTCGCAGGACATGATCTACCGAAATGCCTCACAAGATAGGATCTTGTCTGGGGAGACTTGGCTCAGCCACTGATCAGCTCCCGCTTAAACTGATCACTCAAAGCCACAGCCGTGGCCCAGTTCTCCGCTTCGCTAAGACCAGAGCTCTTGGTGGGCTTGAAACTGTGGTCACCGCTGGGGATCCACTCCAGCTGCACTCTTGGGGAAAGGGAATAGCTCTCCACCTCCTCCCGCTTGCCGAACGTGTCGCGCTCCCCTTGCAGGATCAGGGTGGGGGTCTGCAGGCTGGCCAGGTGCTCGGTGCGCAGGGTCAGGGGCTTACCGGGCGGATGGAAGGGATAGCCGAGGCACAGGCAACCGCGCACGCCATGGCTGGTGGCGAGCTCATCAATCAGCAGACTGGCTACCCGGCCGCCCATTGATTTGCCACCGATGAACAGGGGGCGCTCCGGCCAGGAGGCCCGCTCCAGTCGAACCTGCTCCCGAAAGGCTTCCTGCAGCAGCGGCATCCGATCAGGCCCCTGTCGGCGCCCCGTCTCGCGCATCCGGGCCATGTACGGGAACTCAAAGCGCACCACCCGCCGGCCCTTTTCAGCCAGTCCGCCGGCGATGGCCGCCATGAACGGGCTGTCCATCGGGGCACCCGCCCCATGGGCGAGAAGGACGGTGGCTGGGGCGTCAGCGGGGCCGTCGATCAACCGCGGTGTGGAGGGATGGACATTCATGCTCATGGCCCAACCGTAGTTCGCCGGCGGCTTTCGTCTCAGGCAGCGGCTTTGGTCTCAAGCAGCAGCTTCGGTCTCACCAAGGGGCACCAGCTGGATCTGCTTCCTGCCCAGCTTGATCTCAAACTCATCGCCAGGCTCCAGGCCCAGCTGGGCGGTGAGGGCTGCAGGGTGTTCACCACATCACGAATGGCTTCGAGGTCCTGCAACACGTCGTCGAGATCCAGGCCCTTGATCTCGGGCTCCTGCTCCACAGCCGCCACTGCGGACGCCCGGGCCTTCTCCCGTTGATCACGGCTGGCCAGGGTGGCCTGGCTGATTGAGCTGGATGCTTTGGCCAGGATCGGCTGCAACTTGCCCACCACCTGCTCAAACATCGCGATCCGGCCCTTCAGGGCCCGGTACACATCGGCCTCAACGGTGCCATCGAGGTGCAAATTGATGATTTGCATCTGCTGGTGGGTCTGGCCGATGCGGTCGATGCGGCCGATCCGCTGCTCCACGCGCATTGGCTTCCAGGGCATGTCGTAGTTGATCAGGGCACCGCAGAACTGGAAGTTCAGGCCTTCGGCTGCCGCATCGGTGCAGAGCGGGATCTCGGCCTTGCCTTCCTTAAAACCCCGTTTGGTGGCCTCTCGGTTGAGGGCCTTCCATACCCCGCCCTTCTGCAGGATCTCGCCACCGCGACCGGTGAAGGTCATCAGGCTGGTGCGCCCGGCACCGATCAGCAGCTCCTTGAGGGCATCGACTGTGTCGGTGTACTGGGAGAAGACAATCACCTGCTTGTAGCCCTGGGCTTGGAGTTCATCAATGGCCTCAAGGAACGCCGCCCCTTTGCTGTCGTGGCCCACCGGTGGACGGGCCTGATCGAGCAACACGCCAATGGCATCGAGCTCGCCTTGGACGGACACCTCCTGGAATGCGCTCTGCATGCCCTCAAGATCAAGGGTGAGCTCGCCGGTGATGTCATCGTCTTCGCTGGCGGCGGCGTCTTCCTCCAGCTGTTGTTGCTGGCCGGCCATCCGTTTCTCCAGGGTGGAGACCAAGGCGGCCACGCTGCTGGCGAGCCGGTGGCGGTAGATCGTCATCACGAAGCCCACAGCCGATTTTTTCTGGCCGGATGCTTGGGCGTACTGGGTGGAGATGAAGTCCTCCACAGCGTCATACAGCGCCATCTCCTCCTAGGTGCTCTCCAGGAAGCGGTCGTCCACATGGCGATTGCCGATGGCCAGATCCATCGATCCCTGCTGTTTGTAGGACCGCAGCAGGTTGCGGCTGTGGCGGGAGATCAGCCCCTGCACCGGGGTCCAGCGTTTGGCCAGGGCGAGGGTGGCCTGGCGGATTTCGATGCTGAGATTGCGGCGGGAGAGGGGGTCGGTGTCATTGAGGGCCCGCAGGGCCTTGCGCTTGCGCAGCGGCGACTTTCGCAGAGCTTCTGGCATGGCAGTTCCCGGTGCCTCGCCGAAGGCCGACACGCTGCTGCGCCACAACCCAGCCAGGTACGACAGGGTGGCTTCGTCCGGGTTCTCCTTCTCCACCCACTCGAAGAACCGCTCGAACGCGTCTTCAGTCCACTCGGGGGGCATGCCCAGAAGGGCGAGCAGATCCCACACCTCCAGCTCACTCACCTGCATCGGTGTGGCGGTGAGCAGCAGCAGACCATTGGTGAGTTGGCGTAGTTGCTGCATGAGCTGCATCAGGGTGTTGGGGCGGAGGCGCTCTCCGCCGCTGCTGCTGTTCTCCCGACGAGTACGGGCGTGGTGGGCTTCATCGAGCACCACCAGGTCGTAGGGCTCGGCTTCCAGCAGCTCTCGCTGGCGATCGCGCCGTCGCACCAGGTGACTGGAGACCAGCACGAAGGGTTCTGCGGTCCAGGCATCGCGACTCACCGGCTGGGATTCGCCCTTGGGCCGAAAACAAGTGGACTGCCAGTCGAGCGACTTGCCGCTGTAGATGGGCCAGTCGAGGCCGAACTTCTCGCGCAGTTCCCGCTGCCACTGGTTGAGTACAGAGGCCGGTGCCATCACCAGCATGCGGCGGGCGCGGCCGCTCAACCAGGCCTGGCGCAGCACCAATCCGGCCTGCACCGTTTTGCCCAGGCCCACTTCATCGGCGATCAGCAGCCTTGGAGGCCACTGGTGCCAGAGCCGCTGGAAAGCGCGCTGCTGATGGGGCCAGGGGCTGACGGCACTGGTGCCTTCCCCGACCCGTTCGGCCCCGGGCAGATCGCTGGCGGCGGCCTGGAGCACATAGCTCCACACGATGCGGCGCCGTTCATCGATGTCGGGGACGATCTCAACGACGGGCTCAGGCTCCGGCGAGGGCAAGTCCTTCAGGAAGGGTGAAGGTGCGGGCGCCGGAGTCTTGGTTTTCCCAGAGCCGCAGGAAGCCTGCTTCCAGCTCGTCGATGGTCTCAGCGCCGCCAGGCTTCCAGGTGCAGAAGGTCTGGATAGTTTCGAAGTTGCTGGTCCAGCCGTTGGGGGTTTCGTTGACGCTGCCGCTGAAGCCAAGATGCTGCCCGTGGTTGTCTCGATCACACCTTCTTTGGCATGAAAGATTGCGCCGTCGTTGACGATCAGCCCATCGATAAGAGGCAGGCCCACCCTGATCTCCAGGTGGCCGTTGTCTACCAGCCAAGCCAGTAGCTCGGCCCCGAGGGCTGCAGCTCCCTGATCGCCCGGCGTCACGCCCTTGAAGGGGAAGTGGTTCAAGAGGTGATCGGTCAGAACGGTTTCAGCGGGGGTTCCGGCTGCCAGGGCGGTGATGTCGTCCTCGCTGAGGAACACACCCGTGATCAGCCGCATCTGCCCGTGGCCCAGGCCATCAGGAGAGGCCGCCACCAGCTGTTCCACTCCTTCCAGCACCTGGAGAAGGGAGCGGCTGGTGAAATAGCCCGTGATGCGCCAATAGCGGCTGGCATCCATCAGGGCCGGCCTGTAGAAGCCCTCCAACAGACTCTCGATCGAGCTGCTGAAACGGCGACGCCATTGGTGATCACGCAGGCCGCTCATAACAATCCCTAGAGCGTCAAGCGATCTGGTTGAGAAATGTACCTAAGATCTTGCAACGATTCCGTGTTCCAAAGGCAGACCTGGAGGTGCTGATCGGCAAAGAAGTTGCCGCATGAGGTCAGGGACTTACCCAAATAAAATGGCATGCGCAATCCATGCTTGCCAGCATCTGCCAATCTCTTTTGGACTGAGTTGGCCACTTCACAATCCAGATAAAAAAGTTGATTCTCCCTGTCATTGACTGGTCGATTTTTTCTTTTCTGAATTGCTTCAAGGTTGATGCTCGCTTCTTCGCGAAAATAACCCGCATCTGATCGACTGCCGAGATCAAGCAAAAGGTCAGTGTTAATGCTTGCAGCGAGGATGGCTCCTGGCCCGACACCCTTGGACTCATGCCATCGTTCCGCTTGCCACCATTCGGCCCAGCTAATGTCCTCCCAGAAGTAGATGTCATGGCCGAGCCAATCGTGCATCTCGGTACTCCATCTGAGGCCAAAGCCAGTCTTCACAGTAGCCACTACATCGACTAATGCTCCCACGTGATAAACGTCAATTCTCGTCATGCCTTTGCTTCATTTCCCAGATCACTCGGCGTGGCGCTACCTGTTCGCGAAATGCTTCGCTGCCAGATACGATTGGTCTTGCCCTGGTCCCCGCTTGATTGCCTATCAGGATCTAGAGGGTGCTCAGGACTGTCTCTCGGGTATTGCGAATTCAGATAATTCATTAAAGCTGTGCGCATCTGCCCTCTTTTGTCGACAAGGCGCTGAATCACTTTTGCAGATTCTTTAGACTGCAACTCACCCTGAATGGCTGCAGAGGAAGTAGTCCACCACTCGGTGTAGACTTCAATGAATTTGTCAAGAAGTCCTGCTGCCAGAGGATCCGTTTTGTTGATTTCTGATCGTAATCGAGCCTGTTCTTGATCGACTGCTAGGCCGAGGCGTATTGCGACAATACGTGGGGCTTCCTCGACGACTTGCTCAAAGTCGTTCTGGGTCATTGCCAGATACATTGCGACTCCTCCGACGATTTTTCCACTTTAGCGGAGTTGCCCACCTTCAAGCACATACCCCTCCCGATGCGCCAGCGCGATCACATGGCTGAGCCAATGGCGACGCTCCTCCACCTTGCTGCGCGGGTACAGGAGCAGATCAATCGGAACGCGATGGTGAGCCAGCCTGCGCCAGAGCAAGCCGAGTACTTGAAACCAGTTGTGCTGGGCGTACCACTCATCTGTGACGATGATCATCAGGTCCACATCGGAATCAGGCCTCGGCTCCCCGCGCGCATGGGAACCGAAGAGGCGCACCTCAGCCCCCGGGATCTCCTGAAGGATCTCGGCCGCCATCTGCTGCAGCTGGGCTTCGCTGACGCTGGCTTTGGGGGTGGCGCTCGGGGTTGTGGTCATCGTTGTTCTGCCACCTTCAGGATGCCCCGGCCAGTTCCGCTAACACCAATTCCAGCTGCTTGGGCGCCGGCACCTGCTCGGCCAGAGCGAGGCGGCGCAGGTTCTCCAGGGCTTCGAAGTAGGACGCCGCAGGCGCAGCTGCCTTCACCGGATCGAAGCCGGTGTAGCGGGCGGAGAGGGGTAGCACTTCGAGCACGGCCTCCAGGGCGGTGAGGAAGGAGGGGCTGTTAGCCAGGCCGTTGTCATCAAGCAGCTGCTTGGCGGCATTGAGATCAATGCTGCGGGCCCGGTGGGCGCAGTGGTGGATGGCATCAATCTAGGACTTGGTGCCATCAGGGGCGCCGAGTTTGCCCTTGGCGGCGCGGGTGGAGCTGTCCCAAAGGATCAGATCGCTGGCCTTCTTCTCGGCCAGTACGCCCACCACGCCTTTGTCGAGGTCGAGGCCGACAACGCGAGCAAGGCGCAGAGCTTCGTCGTAGGGGAACTGGGGTGCCTGGAAAGCATCCCAGGCGAGCACGAACCATTCGGTGAGGGGATCGAGCTGGGCGCGGCGGGAACCGGAGGTGAGCTTCTCCATGCGCCAGGCCTTCACCTCGCGGCGGGCGGCATCGAGGGCATCTTCCGGGCTCACGGCATACGGGTCGTCGTTGGCCAGTAGGTCTTCCAGGCTGAGCTGGGCGCGACCACGCTTCTTGGTTCTCTCCTCAATCGGCTTGGGCTGGCCACGCTTGATCGGCCAGTGGTTCGAGAACTTCTCCAGGGCCGGGCCGTAACAGGACAGGTAGAGATCCACCCCACGGATGCCGCCTTCTTGGAAATCGGCGATGCGTTCGCGCACAGCTGCGGCCAGGCGCGGTTCGAGATCTTCCCAGTACTGCACGCCGTCTTCTGGTTTCTGGGCCGGGCGGGGGCGGCAGACCAGAAAGATCGTGCTGTTGGCCGCAGCCTTGTCCTTGATGTGGAGCGAGCCCTCCGATTCGGTGTTGATCGGCCAGGAGGCGGTGATCATGAAACCTGCATCGATCAGCCCCTTGGTGAGTGCATCCCAGGCGCCTGTGGCCTTGTGGGTAAACATCAGCGTCATCACGACGTCGTCCTTCAAGACCCGTCGACATTCGGCGAAGATCTCGGCCATCTTTTGCTGGTAGTCGAGACCAGACAGAGCCTTAGCACCCTTCTTGCCCTTGTGTAATGCAGGGTTAGCCACGGCTTCGTTCTCCTTGTCGGTGAGTGGCGCCATGAACAGCTCTGGGTAGAGCAAGCCAGCAGTGCGCTTGAGCCACACATAGAAAAAATCACTGAGTTCCGCATACATCACATTGTCGTAGTACGGTGGATCCATGACCACTGCATCCACGATGCCGGATTCAACGTGGGAGAGAGATTCCCCAGAACCGCAGCTAATAACCACAGGCGTTCGATGCGACGAATCGCCAGCGGAATGGCTGGCGACAAAGAGTGGACCGGCACTAACTGAAGCCGCACCTCGCGGGCCGACCATCTCAACTAGCTCTTCAATACATTTACAAGAAGATGAGAAAGCCCAGTCATAACCGAGCCCTGTAACCAGAGGCGCCATTTCAGCGGTTGACCATTTAAACGCGAAATCGTGTCGATCAAAAGCCGATCGCATTGTTTGCGCACAGACATTCCAACTACTAAGTCTGGCGTTCCAATTGAGAAACTTATCCAAAGCCATTGCGACATAGCCCAACGCCGCGCGCTGCTGCTCGCTGAGCTCGCCACTCTTGGCTGCCTCTTCCTCTACTAGCTCTCGGAATATCTCCACACTGCTGCAATGGCAGAGCAACTGACGTGGGGGAAACAGATCACGCCAAAAGTTCACGCCGTAAATTTTAGAGCGGTCGGCGTACATATCGCCATACTCCTCATTCGGCACTAGATCCAGTGCATCCCACTCAGGCAGCTTTTCCGCCAGAGCGGCTTCGATAGCGAAGCTATTGTCATCTTCGTGGCGAGGTGCGCGGCAACCTCGCTCCCACTTCTCTTTCTTGGGCTTCCCTGTTTTTGGTGTATTCGGTGGGTAGCCGGCGCTTGTACACCACACTAAAGAGCTGCTCACCCATGTCGCCGGCCTGGGCCTGGACTTTCACCTGATCGCCGTCAATCACGCGGCCACAATCGGGAAAGGGACAGGTTGCATCGCCGTCCTTCACTGTGCCCTCGCTCTGTAGGCGGGCGCTACCCACGATCTCGAAGCTGCACTGACGGCTGGCATCGCCAGGGCCATCACCCAGATGCGGCACCACCTTCACGCCGGTGCCATCCGGGGCCAGCTTCCAATTCGGCGCGAGCGGCACCTTGCCGGCGCAATAGGGGCAGTGGATTGTGCGGGCCCAGAGGTAGGTGCAGTCGAGCTGGTCGGGTGCCTGGTGCTGAGGGAAGTAGGTCGAAAGCCTCTCCTCCAGCCGCTTACGGAACACGGGAACCAGCCGCTGATATTCATCCAGTACGGCGCGGCCGAACTTCGCCGGCCACTCATAAGTGGCCTTCTGCACCAACACGGCCACCGGGTTGATGTCGTTGGCATAGGTGGTGCATCCGAGCCGGAGGGCCTCGAAGGGAATGGCTCCGCCACCAGCAGTTGGATCAAGCACCGTCGGGTGCTCAATACCCAACTTGCCCATTTCCTCCAGCAACCAGAACTCCTCCTTCTCACTGGGGCAATACTGGAAGGCGCGGTCGTAGCCATAGGGATTATCGATACGGATCCCAGTTCGCTTGACCTTCTCCATCGCCTTTTTCGCAGCCACTGGATCTCCATGGATCCCAAGCATGTGCATGAAGGTCTTGCGGTCTGCATCAGCCGGCAGCAGCGAGACCAGCACTTCCGCCCGCGAGGCCACCAGCGGTCGCCGCGCCCACCACACATGCAGGTAATAGATCGGCGGCAGGGCCGTCATCGAGCGCCGCTCGCGCATGCTTTCTTCACCCAGCTCGGCAATCGGCAGCCACTCTTCGATCAGGCGTTTGGTCATGAAGGGTCCTCCTGTGGAACAGGCGGCTTAGGAGGCGCCCAATCATCGCCACGTATGCTCTTGGCCAAAGCCTGATAAGCCTCTAGAACTTCCAGATCGGCTAAATAAACCTCTCGCATGTCCGCCCAAGTGGGATGGATCCGAGGCGTGCCAGGGTGGTCTGAGTTCATGGGTTTGCTGCCAAGACGTGAGCGATCATTTGGCTGACCTCCTTGTTTGCATTCAGTGGAATCAGCTCCACTTCAGGGTGAGCCAGCGCGAAAACCCGAAACACTTCATCAGCAAAAGCCTGGCCGATCAGTGTTACACCCTTGAAGTCAAGCACCACGGTGCGGAACTTCTCAAAACGCACGATCAACCGCTTGGCCTGGGACCTTGAGACCAGATTGTCATCGCCATATTGGGCCAGGCGAACCGGCACAACCGTCTTGGTGAAACCGAAGTCGTCGCCAGTGGTGTATTGCTTGAACACCTTGTTGATCGAGCGCGCCGTGTGATTTCCGAGTTCCATTCGAACAGTGGTGCCACCGCTTTCCTCCGCTTCGAGAATCCAGTCTTCCGGGGCCTTGGCCTGGTGACTGAAGTTCACCGAACCTGAGGTGATCGAGAAGTGATCGAACATCCGCGAGCTGAAAAAGATCCCCTCGCCGGAATGTCGCTGTGGATCGGTGGTGAACTTGCCCTTGGCCAGCTCCAGCACCGCATGGCGTTCGTCCAATAGTCCCAGGGCCGCCTGAATTTTGCGGAAGATGCCGACACCGTCATCACGGATGATCACAACAGAACCGGCCGCCGTCTTGGTGAAATCCACCGTGATGGTGCTGGCCTGGGCGTGGTCCAGAGCGTTGTTGAACATCTCGGTGAAGCCGTATTGCCAGATGTCCATCACATTGCTGGCCAGGGGCCTGAGCAGATCACGCACATAGCGCAGCCAAATGTCTCCCTCATCGCCGCAGCTGGCGACGGAAAACGACTGGCTCCAGATGATGAGCTCAGCCAACGCATAGGTGCGGCTGCGGGTCTTGCCCGATTCCACCAGCGCTCCTTCTTCCAGCAGCCGCTGGATGTGGCGGTGGACCGCCTGACGGGTGCAGTCGAATTTCTCGGCAGTGCGGCGCACGATGTCAGCGGGATGCTTGGCCACGTTGGCCACGATGAACGTGCGCACCGCTTCGCTTCGATCGCGGATCGCCGGCACAGTCCACCCCAGCAGCAGCCCTCATTGTCAACCTTGCGCGGCGGCATTGTCAACACCATTGTCAACTTGCGCTCAGTAACAGCCGCAGCGCCGCCAGCACCCGCCTGGGGTTTCTGCGGTGCATCGCCATGCCCAGCCAGTAGGCCGCCTCCTCACGGGCCATGGCATCAATGCCGCGAGCGCAGTTTTCGATCCCAGCGACGTTGCGCATCGGCGCCAGCAGCTTGAACAGCAGCCCCATCGCCAGGGCCAGATCCTCCGAGAGGGGATCGCGACGGGCTTCACCCTTTTTGAGCTTGGCGAGGCTCACCTGTTCGGCTTTGAGGCGGCGCAGTACGGCCCCCTCCACCAGCAGCAATTTGTGGCCGCCCAGGCCCGCCACCCGACGGGGTTCCTTCAGCTAAGGGGTGGCGGTGCTGGGCACCTGCCACACCTCCAGCGCCAGATCACTGGGGCCGCGCTGCTTGCTGCGCAGTTCGTAGGCCGGCCGGCCTGAGGCCCCTTGTAGTTCTGCTCATACACCGCATCTTTTGGCAACAAGGCGTTGTCTTCCGCGTAGAGCAGAAACACCAGCCGCATCAGCACCGTGATCAGGCCGCCATAGAGCTGCTTTGGATCGTCCTCGGCCAGATGCCCCATTAGCAGGACCCCCTGCCGCTGGCTAAGTTCGTCCGCCTGCTGGAACCCCCGCAGCAGATCCCGCAGCATCGAGGAACACATGGCTCTGCCCCAGCAGCAGATCCAGCCCCGAGAACATCAGACAGCCGCAGCTGACTGCCGTTGAACAGCAGTCCCGCTTCTACGCCCGTTTCACGCAGCAGCCGCTCAAAGCGCTCCTGGGCGCTGGCCCGCCAGAGATGCTCGCCACCGGTGCCCTTCTGATCCAGGGGTGTGAGCAACGGCAAGTCCTGCACGAGCAGCTGGGCGCCATCGCCGATCGCAGCAGGAACCACGGCTGAAAATTGCAGCGTTTCCCCCGGCTCAGGCGTCAGGAGCGCGCTGACGATCCGGCCCCTGCTCCAACACTCTCATCCGATCTCTGGCTTCCCTGGCGTGTGACACCGCTGTCTGTGTGTGCTCCGCCGCCGTCCACTGCACCGTTAACGGCCACGCCTGAGGTGCCACGGACCCATCGACTGGATCCGTGACACCCAGCTCTATGAAGACGAGCACCGCTATCGAGGCAACGGCGCCGGAGCCATGGCCACGCTGCGGACGGCAGCCCTCAACCTGCTGCGATTGTCGGGATTTCAGTCGATCCGGGCCGGCTTGCAGGCGGTGATGCACGACATCACGGCGCTGGTGGCGATGGCGATGCGGCAGTCCAGCCCAGGACCGAGTTGACACTTTCAATCAGCCCTGGGTGGAGAGGGGTGAGGAAACGTGAAGTCGCTCCTATGCCGAGGGAGTAGTGGGCCCCACAATGAGGCCACTGGACGTCAGGATCCATCGGTTTCATGCCCATGAAGGCGCCACTGACCGAGCGAGAGCAAGAGCGGCTTGATGCCCTTCGCAAATACCGCATCCTCGACACACCACCCGAGCAGGCCTTCGACGATCTGACAGCACTGGCGGCCTATGTCTGCGACGTGCCGATTGCCCTGGTCAGCTTGGTCGACACTGACCGGCAGTGGTTCAAATCGAAGTTCGGCCTGGAGGCCACGGAAACCAGCCGGGACGTCTCCTTTTGTGCTCACGCCATTCTCCAGGACGACATCCTGGTGGTGCAGGACACCCACCTCGATGCACGCTTTGCCGCCAATCCACTGGTGACATCGGAACCCAACATCCGCTTCTATGCGGGCGTCCCGTTGTTGTCGCCGGAGGCCTTACCCCTCGGTACAATCTGTGTGATCGACCATGAGCCTAGGGGGCTGAACGCCGCCCAGATCAGGTCCCTTGAGGGGATCGCCCGCCAGGTCGTGACCCAGCTGGAGCTGCGGCTGGTATCTGCCCGGCTGGCCCAGGCTCTGGTGAAGATCAACCTGATCGAAGAACTCATCCCGATCTGTTCGTATTGCAAGGCGATTCGAAACGACGACGGCTACTGGTCGAGCGTGGAGGCCTTCATCAAACAGCACTCCGATGTGGCCTTCACCCATGGAGTGTGCGAGTCCTGCATCGAAAAGCACTTTCCTGAGGTGGCTGAGGCAATGCGAAAGCAGGACGCATCCAGCCCTTGACAAACTGGTTTTCCTGCACCGTGACCCGGCGCCAAGGTCAGCAACGCCAGGGTAAGTTGTGCCTCAAGCCAGCAGCGACTGAGGCCTTGACGCCACCCTTAATCGATGCGAAAGCCTCCCTCTACCCGATGTCAACTACGTGCGCGGACCCGCCTACCTAATCGTCGCCGAACAGCAGGTCGGTGTCCCCCACCTGGGTGCTGAGGCTGCGGAGCCGGTAGCCGTTGCGGTAGCCGAGCCGTTCCTCGCTACGCTCGTGGCGGTCGGCACCGATCACAGCTGAGGCCTCCAGCTCGATCAGCTGCTGCAGCCCGTAACGGGCCAACTCAGGCGGGGCAACAGGGAACCTGGGCATGGTTCGTCTTGTTGAGGTAGGACTCAAACCAGGGCAACGGGCCTGCCTACCCCTTGCAACGCCAGCTTCGCGTAAGATGGCAATTATTTATCAGTATTTCCATGGCGCAGAATCTTGCACTATTTACTTTTAACAATCGCGCCAATACTGCTTTTTCTATAACTGGATGGTACGTCGATACCGATATAGCTGTTAATACTTTGCCCGGCAATGACAATATTTCCGGCATCGGTGGCACCAGCGACAGCAACAGCTATGTCAACAACGTCGGCATCTACAATGCCGGCACTATTAACACAGGTACCGGCAACGACACCATCACCGGTGTCACTACGAATAACGGCGTCGGCATCTACAGCACCTTCGGCACGACAAATACCGGTAGCGGCAACGACACCATCACCGGCATAAGGACCGGCAGCGGCATAAGCAGTACCGACACCTTACTCTTCAACATTGGCATCTTCAACGATGAATTTACCATCGACACCGGCACCGGTAACGACATCATCTCCGGCACCGGTAACGACATCATCATCGGCATGAGCACCGGCGCCGGCAACGACACTCTCATAGGCTTCGGCGCTGGGAATTTCCATGGCGGCAATGGCATTGACAAAATTTTATTTAGCGAAGGTATCTATGTAATTTCTGGCTCCACTATTAATTCTGGCGGAGCATCTATGAACGCAAGCCAGTTTGAACAAATCGGTGGTGTCAATGGCGGCGTGTTTGGTTACGTCATTGGCATCGTCACTGTTAACGCCGATGGTGTTGCATCATTTGCTTAATTGACTAGCGCAACGTTTGTTACGGCTAGCCGCCAGGAGGTGCTGCCACGCAATAAGTTCTGCTCCGCAGGAAAGCTCGTGGCCAGGGCCTGCTGAGGTGAATCGCTTCACCGTCGTCTACGACGCTTGAACCTCAATGCAGAGCGGGACTGCGCGGCGATGCGGCAGCACCGGACGAGCCTGAAAAACCCATCCAAAACAGTCGAGGAGTACCTGGCAACACTGGAGGAACAAGGATTGAGCGGGTTCTCGCAGGCCGTACGGCACTACGCCGCTCAGCTCTGAACGCGTAGCCCCCGGCCCAGTAGTGGCCCACATAGCCACCACCAAGGCCAGGCTGCATCGGCGGCAGTTCCTGCGTTGGCAACCGCACCTCCAGGCGCCAGCCGTCTGCCCAGTCACCACAAGGCAGAGCCCGAAGCACCCGTGGCCGGGTCTTGCCGCGCGAGGCGACCTACCCATACATGCTCCCAAAGCCGACCCTGACGGATCTGCAGATGCTGGAGCGCCTCTGGACGGAGGCCATAGGCCGCCATCGGCTTAAAAGCAAAGCGCCAGCGGGGATCTGGGATGACCCGCACCATTCCAAAGATGTGCTCGACTTCCAACGGAGTCGTGATGGCTTTTGCCGCACGCGATCGCCCCACGAACACCGCCAAGTCCTGAGGCGGCTCCCAGTCCTCACTCAGCCGCCGCTCCGCAACCCTCCAACGCAGCAGGGCGGCGGTCGACTGGATCTGGATCTGGCGGGTGCGGCCCCCTGGCTTATCCGCCCAGATCCTGGCCAGGGTCTCCAGCAGCTGCTTAGCGTTCAGCGGTGGGGCCACCGCAGCCACGGCACCGAGCACGTGGTTCATGTGGTGCCGCCCTGATCGTGTCCCCCAGTCACGGGCGGCCGCCATGGGAGACGTTAGGTGAGATGTTTAGCCTCAAAGCCTGGCACGGCCAAGCAGACCCTGGCAGCCCTAAAGCCAATCGCAGCAAGGAATTTAAGCCGAAAACTTTTATTGAGAGAAGGAAGCGGGCGGCGGGAATCGAACCCGCATCATCAGCTTGGAAGGCTGAGGTTTTACCACTAAACTACGCCCGCACTAATACAGATGTTCGCCCTGACGAACTCACAGCTGCTGAGCTTCCGCACCTGATGGATCGGAAGGACACCGATGGCAATGAGCTGACCTGCTCCGATTCCGAGCCCGAGACGAAGCCCGATTCAGAGCAGATCCGGACCTGACGTCCGACACCGCCCGACAATGGGACAGGGTTGCTCCATTATGACCTCCGCCGGTACGCCAGCCTTGCCCTCCTCCTCCTCCCAGTCTCCAGCGCTGGATGATCGCAGCGGCAGCGAGGCCTACATCGATCCTGCCGATCTGGGGCCGGGCCCTCGCCGACGCATGCTCTGGGCCTACGGCATGGGCGATGCCGGCACCGGCATGGCCGCTTCGCTGATCGGCTTCTATCTATTCATCTTCTACACCTCAGCCGTGGGCATGCCGCCCTGGATGGCGGGCCTGGTGCTGATGCTGGCCCGCCTCTGGGATGCCATCAACGACCCTGTGATCGGCTGGCTGAGCGACAAGACCAGAAGCCCCTGGGGGCCCCGCCTGCCCTGGCTCGTCGGCAGTGCCGTGCCGCTGGGGGTGGCCATGGCGCTGATGTGGTGGGTGCCACCCGGCGGCATGGGGCTCAAGTTCGCGATCTTCCTGCTGATCTCGATCGTGGCCAACAGCCTCTACACCGCGGTCAACCTGCCCTATGCAGCCCTGGCGGCCGAGCTGACCACCAGCGTTTCGCTGCGCACCCGGCTGAACACGGCCCGCTTCACCGGCTCGATCATCGCCACCCTGGTCGGGGCCGTGCTGGGCGGCCTGCTGCTGCGCGATCACTCCGATCCAGCCAGCTACTTGCGTGTCGGCGTGCTCTCGGGGGTGATGATCACCGTGGCTACCCTTGCCTGCAGCTGGGGCCTCGCCCCCCTGGCCCGCAACTGCCAGACCCCCACCAGTGAGAGCGGCAGCACCCGGCGCCTGCTCAGGCGGGTGCGCAGCAACGGCCGCTTCCTGATGGTGCTGGGCCTCTACCTGCTGCTGTGGTGCGCGCTGCAGCTGATGCAGACCGCCGCCCTGATCTACCTGCCGGTGGTGATGCACCTGCCGGAAGGCTGGAGCAACTGGATCCTGATGCCCTTCATCCTCAGCAGCCTCGGGGGCCTCTGGGTCTGGAATCTGGTCTCCCACCGGCTGGGCCGCGTCCGCGCCCTGCACTGGGGCGCATACCTCTGGATCGCCGGCTGTCTGGCCGCGATGCTGCTGCCACCGCTTGATGCAGCCGTGCACCCCACCGGCTCGTTCAGCAACTGGATCAGGCTGGTGCTTCTCTTAATCACGATCATCACGTCGGGGATCGGTGCTGCCACCGCCTATCTGATCCCCTGGTCGCTGCTGCCGGATGCGATCGATGTAGACCCTGAGAAACCCGCCGGTCAGTACAGCGCCTGGATGGTGTTCACCCAGAAGATCTGCATCAGCTTCGCGCTCTTTTTCTTCGTCAACTTGATGAGCCTGAGTGGCTATCAGGCCCGGTTGGTGACGCTGCAACCCGTCAGCGCCCTGGTGGCGATCCGCCTCTGCATGGGGCTGATTCCAGCGGTGCTGATCGTCCTGGCCCTGGTGGTGATGCGTCGCTGGCCCGAGAAAGGACGCCATCTGGCCGCCGGAGCCCACCCATGAAGACCCCCCGCTGGCTGCGCCGCCTCGGCAGCAGCCTGATGATCGGCGGCCAGGCCGTCAGCGCCATCGCCCGGGGGCGCATCGGCGTCACCGATCTGGTGCAGGAGCTGCTGGAGGCGGGCCCCGGCAGCTTCCTGATCGTGCTGATCACCGGTCTGGCGGCCGGCACGGTGTTCAACATCCAGGTGGCGGCTGAACTGTCGAAGCAGGGAGCCAATGCGGCGATCGGCGGCCTGCTGGCCCTGGGGCTTTCGCGCGAGATCGCGCCGCTGCTCACCGCCACCCTGCTCACCGGCAAGGTGGCCACCGCCTATGCCGCCCAGCTGGGCA
The DNA here is from genome assembly GCA_026389285.1 of Cyanobacteriota bacterium. Taxonomy (GTDB): domain Bacteria; phylum Cyanobacteriota; class Cyanobacteriia; order PCC-6307; family Cyanobiaceae; genus Cyanobium. Next base: position 7,299 of record JAPLID010000206.1, on the reverse strand, counting down.
CGATGAAGGTGACCGAGCAGATCGACGCGATCACGATGCTGCGCACCGACCCGGTCGAATACCTGGTGGTGCCCCGGGTGCTGGCGATGGTGGTGATGTCACCGGTGCAGTGCCTGCTGTTCTTTGGGGTGGCGATCTGGTCGGGCCAGATGAGCAGCACCGTGCTTTACAGCGTGCCGCCGGCGGTGTTCTGGAACTCGGTGCGCACCTGGATGGAGCCCGACGACCTGCCCTCAATGATGCTGAAGGCCCTGGTCTTCGGCCTGCTGATCGCCGTGCTGGCCTGCGGCTGGGGGCTGACCACCCGCGGCGGTCCCAAGGAGGTGGGCACCAGCACCACCGGCGCGGTCGTAATGATCCTGTTGACCGTCGCGCTGGTGGATGTGCTGCTCACCCAGATCCTGTTCGGCACTTAACACCCCGGGTAACGCCTGTAGCCGGACCAGAGGGACCGATATTCCCTAGCCCAAGCCAGCGTTCCGACCCGTGCCGATGTCAGCCTCGAGCCCCGCTACTGGGTACCCCTGGGCGTGACCGTGCTGGGGCCCGCCTGCCTGCTGGCCACACCCCTGTGGAGTGGCGTGCGCTGGCTCACTCTGGCCCTGGTGCTGTTCGGCGGCTTCCTGCTGCTGCAGGCCCGCACCCTGCGGCTGGAGTTCGCCGCGGCCGATCTGGTGGTCCGGCGGGGCGAGAAGGAGATCCGGCGTTTCCCTTACGCCAGCTGGATCAGCTGGACGCTGTTCTGGCCGCCGTTGCCGGTGCTGTTCTACTTCAAGGAAGAGCGCAGCATTCACTTCCTGCCGGTACTGTTCGACGCCAATGCCCTGCGCCAGGAGCTGCAACAGCGCCTGCCCCATCTGGCCTCCTCCCCGACGCCATGACCGACCAGCCCACCGGCCCCGAAGCGGTTTCACCGGCCACCTCCGCGCCAACCGGCTCTGCGGAACAACGCGCCATCGGCGATGGCCAGGCGAGCTCCGAGCCAGCGACCTCAGTGTGGCCCACAGGCCATGGTGACTCCGGCGATCAGGCGCGCCCAGGGGACCCCGCCGATCCCACGGATCCGGAGCCAGCCCCCGGCGCCGCCGCCGCACTGCCAGCCCCTGCAGCGGTCCCGACGGCGTCGATCAGCGCCAGCGAGACCCAAGCAGCCCTGCTGCAGCTGGCCCTGCGCGAGCTGCAGCAACGGCGCCAGGATCTGGAGCAGGAGATCGCCGGCCTGGAGCAGCGCCGCACCCAGATCGAGAAACAGATCACCAGCAGCTTCAGCGGCCAGTCCGATGGCATCGCCCGCCGCATGAAGGGCTTCCAGGAGTACCTGGTGGGCGCCCTCCAGGATCTGGCGATCGCGGCCGAGCAGATCGAACTGGTGGCCCAGCCGATGTTGGTGCAGCCGTCGCCGCTGGATCAGCAGACAGCCGCCACCAGCACACATCAGGCCCCGCCGCCGGCCGCTGCCGGGCTGTTCAGCCAGGACGAGGCCCTGATCGGCAAGCTGCTGCAGCGCTACGGCGGCCAGCCCGATTTCTACGCCGACCCCTGGAAACTGCGACGCACCCTGGAGCCCGCCGGCGCCGCCCTGCTCGAGGACTGGTTTCTGAACCAGGGCGGCCGCGGCGCCCAGCCCAGTAGCGGCAGCCGCAACCGCAACGTGCTGATCGCCGCCGCCACCATTGCCATCCTGGGGGAGCTCTACGGCGATCGCTTCCAGACCCTGGTGCTGGCCGGCCAACCGGAGCGCCTGGGGGAATGGCGCCGCGGCCTGCAGGACTGCCTGGGCCTGAGCCGCGACGATTTCGGCCCGAGCAGCGGCATCGTGCTGTTCGAGCGCTCCGAGGCTGCGATCGAGCGGGCCGATCGACTCGAGGAGCGGAGCGAGCTGCCGTTCATCGTCATCGATGCCGCTGAACGGGTGGTGGACATCCCCCTGCTGCAATTCCCCTTGTGGCTGGCCTTTGCCGCCGGACCCGACGAGATCGTGCTCGAAGAGGATCTCTACTGAGCCAGGCCACGGGCCGCTAAGCCAGCCCGCCAAGGCCATTCGATACCCCGTGCAGCTCCGTGAGTCGAGGCTGGAGCAGCAACCAGCGGCCCGCTGCGGTGAATGCACGAGCCAGCTCATGCGGATCAAGGTCCATCACCATCTGGCAACGCCTGGGGGCCGAAGTTGTGCCGGTGCCGCTGCGGATGGGCCGCAGTTGTCAAGACGACCTGGGAGAGCAGCAGGAGCCGGGCCGCCATGGAGCCGGGCAGGCGAGCCCTGAGGCAAGCTAAATCGCCGATCGCGATCCCGCGCGCGGGGCCAACCAGCCCATGCCGTCCATCCAGGGCCCTGGCTCCCCTTCCAGGTGCCGATGGGGCAGCAGCCTCTAGGTCCCCTGGTCCCACTTCCACTGACCCGAAACCCACTGACCCGAAGCCCACTGACCCGAGCGCACCCTTCCTTCTCTGACGCCTCTTCACGCCTGCCCATGCTGCTGAATCTCCTGGTGCTGCTGGCCGGCTACCTGCTCGGCTCGATCCCCTCCGGCTGGCTGGCGGGCCGCTGGCTGGCCGGCATCGACATCCGCCAGGCCGGTTCAGGCTCCACCGGCGCCACCAACGTGCTGCGGGTGCTCGGCAAGGGCCCGGCCCTGGCGGTGTTCGTGGTGGATGTGCTCAAGGGCAGCGTGGCGGTACTACTGGCCAAGGCCCTGCTGCAACCGCTCGGCTTTGATGCCGGCAGCGACTGGTGGGTGGTGTCCGCCGGCCTGGCGGCCCTGGCGGGTCACATCTGGCCGCTGTGGCTGGGCTGGAAGGGCGGCAAGGCAGTGGCCACGGGCCTTGGCATGCTGCTGGGGCTCACCTGGCCCGTGGGCCTGGCCTGCTTCGGCATCTTCCTGGCGGTGCTCACCTTCAGCCGCGTCGTCTCGCTCTCCAGCGTGGTGGCGGCCCTGGCCCTGCCGCCGCTGATGCTGGCCTGGTTCGGCGCTGGCGGCCTGCGGCCGGCCTACCTGCTGCTGGCGGTGCTCACCACAGTGCTGGTGGTCTGGCGCCATCGCAGCAACCTGCAGCGCCTGCTGGCCGGCCAGGAGCCCAGGCTGGGGAGCGCGAAGTCTGAGGCCCTCAAGCAACCAGAACCGCCCGCATCCACCTAGGCCAGCTCCCGACTGCGCTCGGCGGCGGCCACCACCGCTTCGATCAGGGCCGAACGCAGGCCGGCCCGCTCCAGGTGCCGCAGCCCGGCGATCGTGGTGCCGGCAGGACTGGTCACCATGTCCTTGAGCTGACCGGGATGGAGTTCGCGCTCGTGCAGCAGAGCGGCCGTGCCCGCCAGGGTGCGGTGCGCCAGATGCTGGGCCAGAGGCCGAGGCAGTCCGGAGGCCACCGCCCCGTCCGCCATCGCCTCAGCCACCAGCGCCACAAAGGCCGGGCCGGAGGAGGTGAGTGCCAGAAAGGCATCCAGCTGGGGCTCGGGCAGCACCAGCACCTCACCCACCCTGGCAAACAAAGACCGCACCCACTCCTGTTGGCCGGCACTGAGGCCCTCTCCCCAGCTGAGGCCCGTGAGGCCGGCCCGCACCAGACAGGGGGTGTTGGGCACGGCGCGCACGCAGCGGCAGCCGGGGAACAGGCGCTGGAGCCTGGCCAGGGTGACACCGGCGAGCACGGAGATCAGCAGCCGGGGAGGAGAAGGTTCGCCGGCAGCGGCAGCAGCCACCGTGCCGGCAGCAGCCACCGTGTCGGCGGTAGCCACGACCTCAGCCACGGCATCGAGTTGCTGGGGCTTAACCGCCAGCAGCACCACCGGCGCCTGCCAGGCCTGCAGCGGATCGGTGCTGACCGCCAGCTGATGGGCCTGACGCAACCGCTCGGCCGAGGCCTCACTGGCCACGGCAGCCCACAGGCGGGCGGGATCGATCAGGCCGGCTTCGAGCAGGGGCAGGACCAGGGCCTGGGCCATGCGCCCGAAGCCGATGACGCCGAGATCTTGTGGGACGGCTTCGCCGAAGCAGGGGGTGCCGGCTTCGCCAGAGAGAGGGGAAGCAGCCTCGCCAGAGAGGGACGGATTGCGGTCGTCAGACCAGATCATCCTTGCGGCCCCAGGCGGGACTCGGGGCGGCGTCCTGGGGCTCGGGGGCCGTGCGGCCGGCCGTTACCGTGGGAGAGGCGGTCTCCTCGCCGCCGGCGGTGGTGACAGTGACACAGCTGGGAGCGAACAGGAAAATGCTCTCGCCGACCCGCTCCTGATGGCCGTCGATGGCGAAGGTGCCACCGGCCACGAAATCCACGGCCCTCTGGGCCTGATCCGGCTCCATCATCGTCAGGTTGAGGATCACCGTCTTGCGCTGGCGCAGGGCCTGGATGGCGCGGGGCATCTCATCGAAGCTGCGGGGCTCCATCAAGCAGACCTCCACCGAAGAGGTGGAGATGCCGGGCATGCCGATGACATTGGTGCCCGCAAACGGGTCGTCACTGCCGAAGGGTTCGCTCAGGGCAAGGGCGCTGCTGCTGCTGCTGCCGAAGCTGCGGCTGGCCGAAGCGGGCTCGGCAACATCACCGGAGTCGTAGTCGAGCTCGTCGTCGTAATCACCATCGAGATAGTCATCGCCGGAGACGACAGCACGCAGACGGGAAAACAACGACACGGATCGCCTCAGAAGGATGCTTCAGACCTGAATAGCGTCCCATGCCAGCGGTGGCAACCTCTCAGAGGGTGTTCGTCGCCGCTTCTGGTCCCAGGGGGGAGCCAGCCCCTGGCCTGATTCCGAACAACGTGGTACCCAGCCGCACCCAGGTGCTGCCGGCAGCCACCGCCTCCGGCCAGTCGCCACTCATGCCCATCGACAACTGCTCCAGGCCGTGCTCCGCCGCCAGATCGGCGCACTCCTGGAACAGGCGGCGGCGCTCCTCCTCCGTCAGATCCCGGGGGGCGATCGTCATCAAACCGACGCTCCGCAGTGGTGCCAGGTCTCGCAACAGGGGCCAGGCCTGGCGGAACTCCTCGGCATCGAAGCCGGTCTTGGCGGGATCGGGCCTGAGCTTCACCTGGAACAGCACCGCCGGTGCCAGCCCCTCCTCGGCGGCAATCCGCTGCAACCGCTGCGCCAATTCGAGGCTGTCGACGGAGTGGATGCTGCCGAAATGACGCAGAACAGCCCGGGCTTTGTTGGCCTGGAGCCGGCCGATGAAATGCCAGTCGAGGGGGCCGAGATCAGCGAGCTGTTCCTGCTTGGCCTGGGCCTCCTGCAGCCGGCTCTCGCCGAAGCTCCGCTGTCCGAGTGCCACCGCCTCCCGGATCGTGGCTGCATCCTGGCCCTTGCTGACGGCCAGCAGCCGGGTGGACGGAGGCAGCTGCCCGGCCAGCTCAGCCAGACGGGCCGCCAGGTCCCCGTTAGCCATCAGATGAAGGTCTGGTCGAAGAGCTGGCGCCAGCGGGCCAGCTCTTCGGGGCCTTCGCGGCGGGCGCGGGTGAGGTTCTGTTCGGCGAAATGCCGGGCATCCATCAGCGGGATCACCTCGAACATTGCGCCACGGGTCTGCAGCGTGACCAGAAAGAAGATCCGCTGGGCATAGAGGGTGGCAAAAAGATCTTTGCTCTCTGCGACAGCGGCGACCCGATAAAGCATGCCGAAGGTCGGGTGATTCAGGTAGCGCTCGGAAATCACATCGCCAGACAGACCTGAACCATTCAACCCCACCGGGTTCGGCGAGGCCTCCAGCTACGGCCCCTAGGCCGCACCGAGGCGAACCCGCAGACCCACCAGCACCACCAGGGCCAGCGCCGCCAGCAGGGTCGGCAGCGCCGCGATCGAGGCGGGCTGGTGCAGGCTCTCCGGTGACAGCCAGCGGCCGCCGCGGGCCATCAGGGCTTCGGCCCCCTGCTCGGAGCGCAACAGCACATTCGCCAGCAGGCGCTCCGCCACCGCCAGGGCGAGCCCGAGGCCCGTCTTCCAGCCCAGGGCCTTGAGATTGACCGCCCGGGTGGCCAGCGAGCGCAGCAGGTTCTGGAACTCCTCCTGCACCAGGGGCAAAAAACGCAGGGCCAGCAGCAGGGTGAAGCCGAGCCGCTCCACCGGCAGCCCCAGGCGCCCCAGGGGGATCAGCCACCAGTCGATCGCCCAGACCAGAGCCTCGGGCGTGGTGGTCAGCAGCAGCAGATTGGCGCTGTGAATCAGGGTGAACAGCAGCGTGGCCCCATTGAGGCCGAGCTGAGCCGACTTGCGGGTGACCACCAGCGGCCCCAGCTGCAGGGGGCCGAGCTGGAGCGGCCCCCAATGCACCAGCTCCCAGGGCAGGCCGAGGCGCTCGGGCACCGCAGCACCGGGACGCTCCGGCGGAGCGAGACGCAGCTCAGCGGCAGGGCGCTGCAGATTACCGGGGGTGGCTTCACCGGCCGGCAGCATCGAGGCGAGCAAGCCCACCAGCAGGGCCAGCGCCAGCCACATCAGCACACTGCGGCCCCACAGGCGCCAGGGCAGGCCGCTGCCGAGCGTGATCAGCACCAGCAGCGCCACCAGGGAGAGCCGCCAGATCGGACCGGCCAGGATCGGCGTCACCAGGAAGGCCAGGGTCCAGGCCAGCTTCAGGCGCGGATCCAGCCGCTGCAACCAGCTGGGGGGACCGGCGGCGCTGGTGTCGACGTACTGGCCGACCGGCAACTGGCGCAGCCAGTCCATCAGCGCGACTCCCTGGCCATGGGCTCAGCGGCTGCGGGCCTGGGAACGGGCCAGCTCCTTCTCGGCATCGCGCTGCTGCTTGCCGCGCCAGAACAGGCGCAGGGGCGAGCCTTCAAAACCGAGGCCTTCGCGGATCTGGCGTTCCACATAACGCCGGTAGGTTTCGCCGAACAGCTTGGGATCATTGACGAACAGGGTGAAGCTGGGCGGCCGCGTCGCCACCTGGGTGCCGTAATAGATGCGCCCCTGGCGCCCGCCACGGGTGGTGGGTGGCGAGCGCCAGCGCAGGGCCTCCTCCAGCACCTCGTTAACCACCGAGGTGGTGACGCGGCGGCGGTGCTGCTCCACCGCCAGCTTGGCCAACGGGAAGATCGCCGTGACGCGCTGACCGGAGAGGGCCGAGGTGAACAGCATCGCGGCCCAGTCGAGGAAGTAGAGCTTGGCCCGCAGCTCCTTTTCCATCGCCGAAAGGGTGTGGCTGTCCTTTTCGATCGCATCCCATTTGTTGACCACCACCACGCAGGCGCGGCCCTCTTCTTCGATGCGACCGGCCAGGCGCTGATCCTGCTCGGTGACGCCATCGAGGGCATCGATCACCAGCACGCAGACATCACTGCGCTCGATCGCCTTGAAGCTGCGG
>JAPLID010000207.1 GCA_026389285.1 Cyanobacteriota bacterium | reverse complement strand
TTCTGCACCTGCTTGCGCTGCTGACCCGTGGCCTGCTGGCGGGCATCGGCGAGCCGCATGGCCGGGTAGGCGCCAATGGTGAAGGTGCGGCGTGCGCCCTGCCAGCGGTAGTCCTTGCGCCAGGTCTTGGAGCCGGACCGTGCTTCCCAGAGGTAGCGGCCGTCACGGTCGTGGTACTTGGTGCCCGGGCGGTCCGGGTCGGGCCGTAGGGCCTGGATCGCCTTGTCACTGAGCATGTCGGACAGCGCCGGAACGCTGGCGCGGGAGGGGATGTCGGCGGTTCAGCAAGCAGGGTGACGGTATAGACCCGGTCCCGGCTGGCTATACCGTCAAAAATACCGTCACCCGCAGCGGCTGTAGCGGGCTCTCAGCGAATCTGCCCGGACGACCCGAGAGCGCAGATCGACTGCACTGCAGTGGTTTTGGGATTTCTGCGGATCCCTTCGGATCCTGTCAAAACGGAGAGGGTGGGATTCGAACCCACGGAAGGTTTCCCTTCAAACGATTTCGAGTCGTTCGCTTTCGACCACTCAGCCACCTCTCCCTGGTCACCTTCGGAGGTCACAGGGCCGGAAGGCGCTGCGACCGTCGCATTGGCCCTTCCTACTTTACGGAGCCGTCAGCCGCCGTAGGCCAGGAGCGATCCACTGTTGCCGGTGGCTTGCCACGGGCCCGGCGGGTTCGGCCCTGTTCCGGCTGAGCCGCTCCACCAGAGCCGGCGCGGCAGCGGCCCGGCTGCCAACAGCTGGCGGCGATCCTGCGGGCGGGGTGTGAATCCCAGCCAGACAGCCTCAGGCCTGGGTTCGCCGCTGCGGCGCCAGGACCACAGCGCCTGTCGATCCGGCAGCAGTAACCACTGGCGTCGGCCCACTCGCAGCGTCAGGCCATGGCTGTCCATGGCCAGGGCCTGCGCCTCCAGACCAGGACTGGACAGCTTTTCGCCAGCAGCCAGGGGCAGGCTGCCATCGCCGTAGGCCACCACCACGGCCGACAGGCCTTTCCAGCAGGCCGGCTCGCTGGAGGCCACAGGATCCAGCAACAGCACCCAGTCGAAGCGGGCCACTCCCAGGCCAGTGGCCAGTTGTCCCACCTGGCGGCAGCTGTAGGGATCGCTGCGATTGCCGATCAGGGCTGCCCGGCCTTGATGGCGGGCGATCAGCAGATTCCGGCCGTTCTCCGGGCCGCTCTGGTGCACCAGCAGCAGCTGATCGGCGCTCAATAGCAGCAGATGGCTGATCACCACCAGCGCCAGTCCCGCCTGGGCCAACCGACGCCAGCGCCTTGCCAGTCCAGGCAGCACCAGGCCCAGTAGGGCCAGGGCAAACAGGGCCACCAGCAGCGGCATTGGGCGGCCCAGCTGCCACTGGGCCATCGGCAGGCCCGCAAATCCCTTGGCGATGGCCAGCAGCAGCTGCGCCACGGGATTCACCACCACCAGCAAGGGCTGGAGCAATCCAGGCAGCAGCACCGCTACCAGCGCCAGGCCCATGGACGCCAGGGTCAGCGGGGTGAGCAGGGGCGCGGCCGCCAGATTGGCCGGCACCGCATAGGCGGGCACCACGCCGAAATGCAGCAGCTGCAGTGGCAGGGTCCAGATCGTGGCGGCGATCGGCACGGCCAGGGCCGCCGCCAGGGCCCCACCCCAGCGGCGCCGGATCCCGGTTTCCCCCGGTGCGAGCCAGGCCTTGAGTCGCTGCTCCAGCGGTGTCGCCGACACCAACAGCCCGGCCGTGGCCGCCACCGAGAGCTGGAAGCCCACATCGGCCAGCCACAGGCGATTGAGGGCCAGCATCACCACCACCACCGCCGCCAGCAGCCCCAGGGGCCTGGTCCGCCGGCCGAATTCCAGGGCCAGCAGCGCCGCGGCGCCCATCAGCACGGCGCGGACCACCGAGCCCTGGGCCCCTGCCAGTAGCAGGAACAGCAGCATCGCTGCGCCGGCCAGCAGCAGGCGCAGCGGGCGCCCCAGCGGCCGGGCCAGGGCGCTGACCAGCCCCAGCAGCACAGTGAGATGGAAGCCCGAAGCGGCCAGGGCATGGGAGAGGCCGGCGGCTCGGAAGGCATCGCGCAGCTCCATCGGCAGGGGGACCACGGCACTACCCAGCACCAGAGCCGCCAGCAGGCCGCCCCGCTGGGGCCCCGCCGCCTCGATCAACCGGGCGGCGATGCTGCGGCGCAGATCCACTATCGGCGTCGCTGGCCGCTCTAGCACCTGGAACTGCTCCACCTTGAGGCGGGTCCAGCTCTGCTGGCGGGCCAGCCGTTCCGCCGGACCGGCCAGCAGCGGATGGGGGGCGGGCAGCGGCCGGCGCCGGTTGCCGGTTACCCGCAGCAGCCAACCTTGCCGCAGGTTGGGGCAGGGTTCGAATTGCAGTTCGGTGCGACCTCCGGCCGTTTCCATCAGCACCCGACAGGCCGGAGCCGGGGCCCCTGGCGCCGCCACTCCATCAGCGGCCACTCCTTCAGCGGACTTGGGGAGCAGCACCGCATGCGGATCCTCCAGCAGCGTGCCTCGCAGCATGGCCGCGACCGGCCCATTCCCCCGGCCCAGCAGCCGCACCGGATCGTGGGGCCCGGGCTCAACCGGGCGCAGCAGGTGGGCCATCAACAGACCCGCCAGCAGCAGTGTCAGCCCCGCCTTCGCCAGACGGCGGCTGTGAACAGCCGATCCCATTCAGCCCCGGCGCAGCATCTTGTTCAGGATTCCCAGCGAGGGCTCGCCAGGTTTCGTCACCGCCAGGGCATTTGCCTGGATTCGATGGGATGGCAGCGGGCGTCAGTGCCTCAGGTCGCTCGGATTGCTGCAGTAGCTTCCAGCGTTCGCCACAAGGCCAGCGGCACCATGCCAGCGCTGCTTCAGCAGCAGATGAACTGCCCTGTCGATGAACAGACTGCAGACCTGCCAGGGCCCGCCCGGTACCTCTTCCATGTCCGCTGACCTCAGTGAGGCCAGTGCGGCGCTCTACATCGGAGATCTGGAGCTTGGCGCCACCCTGCTGGAGCGGGCCCTCTGCGCCCGGCCGGACCATGCGGCTGCTCTTCACAACCTCGGCGCAGTCCTCCAGAACCTGAATCGCCTCCAGGCGGCCCGCTGGTGCAAGCTCGGTATCGTCCTGCAGGGTCTGCAGTCACCAGAGCAGCCGCTGCAGGCCAGCGTCCATGGACTGCGGACGCAGGGGCGGGCCTACGAAGCGATCGCCCTGCTGCAGGAGGCCGCCGCCAGCGATCCCTCCCTGTGGGACGACCTGCTGGATTTCGGTACTGCTCTCGATCTGAGTGGCCAGTACCGCTCGGCCTGCAAGGCCTTTGAGACGGCGCTTTCGGGGTGCGACGACAGGGCCGAGGTGCACGCCAAGCCTCGGCGCCGCCCAGTTATCCCTCCAACAGCTGCAGCCGGCTCTGGCCAGCATCCGCAGGGCCCTGCAGCCTGAACTGGCAGGGGAATCCGGAGGCGGAGACCGGCAGCGCGCTTGGGCGTTCCCTGCCCCTGGCCCTGCTCGAACCCCTCAGCCGCCAGCCCCAGCTGCAGTTCCTTTCCGTTCAGAAAGGCCCCGGTGCCGAACATCTGGTCAGCTGCCCCTTCCTCGATACGGCGGCGATCATCAGCGCCTGCGATCTGATCATCTGCAGCGACAGCATGGTGGCCCATCTGGCCTGCGCTCTGGGGCGGCCGGTCTGGCTGCTGCTCAAATGGATGCCTGACTGGCGCTGGGGCCTCAAAAGTGAGAGCAGGCACTGGTACCCCCTCGATGCGCTTGTTCCGGCAGCAGCGCTTCGGCAATGGCGCTGATTGCAGCCAGAACCAGCTGAATCGTGCGCCCAGGTGCATGGCGATCAGAACGACGGCAACAGCAGCAACAGCTCACAGAGTTGGGCACCGGGCATGGCCTGGCCCAGCAACAGGACAGAGGCAAGCAGCAGGGTTCGGCGTTTCACGGCTATTCGGCATCGGCTCAGATGTCGTCAATGGATCACACAGTGCCCATCTCCCCGGCTGACAAGAGCGCATGCGCTGGCCGCTGGCACCCATGGATCGGCGAGCCTCAGTCAGGATGGCAATGACGGATCGGGAGTCGGTTGATTGGAAGGCATTTGATTAGAAGGCATTTGATTAGAAGATGGTAGCTCGGTGGCTGCGGGCTTTGTAACAATCAGCTCCATCGCGATTTGCTTGATCAGACTGCCAAAGATTTCGGCATAGAGATGGGCGTCCTGTTCAGCAATCACGATGCCGACCTTGGCGAGATTTGCCAAGGTCGGCATCGTCAACGTCATAGCGAATATTCTGCAAAGTGAAGTCAACCTCGCAGATGTCGTCGAAGGGGGTATTGGCATAGCCCATGGACCGAAAGAACTCGCAGGCATCCCGTGAAAACATGCCCAGGGTCTCCGGCTTGATCGACCTCACGTGAGATGGGTCCGTGCTGAAATCAGCATGATTGGGATGGGGAACCGTGATGTGCAGCACGCAACCATTACGACTCACGCGGTACAACTCCTTCATTACTTGCAGGAAAACAGCCGTTTGCTGTCCAAGATGCTCTAGCACGTGATGAAGGACAATCACCTCAGCGGCGTTGTCCGCAAACGGCCAGGGAAACGTCTCAAGATCGACAACGCGATCAGGTTGGCAGCCAGCAAAAAATCGACGTTGACAAAGCCTTCAAGACGGTTACTGCCACAACCCAGATTCAGTCGCAAGTTTCAGCCAATCGCTACACCATTCCAACAGGCCTGACCCCGTTGTGCAACTCAGGCTGGTATGGCCAGGGAGGCTTCGGGTTGGGCCGCCAGCCAAGCAGCCCTCTGCTGCTCGTTCAGCAGCGGAAAGCCGAGGGCTGCTCGATCCGCCAGCCAGGCTTCAGCCACTTGTTTGGCCAGATGGCGGATGCGGGCGATGGTGGCGGTGCGCTCGGTCACGGAGATGACGCCACGGGCCTCGAGCAGATTGAAGGTGTGGCTGCACTTCAGCACAAAGTCCAGGGCAGGGGCCGGCAGGGCCCGAGCGATCAGGTCATGGGCTTCGGCCTCATAAATCGCAAACAACTGCTGCAGTCGCTCAGGATTGGAGGCTTCGAAGTTATAGGCACACTGCCCCTTCTCAAACGGCAACCAGATCTCGCCATAGCTGCGCTGGCCGTTCCAGCTCAGATCCCAGATGCTTTCCACATCCTGCAGATACATGGCCAGTCGCTCCAGCCCATAGGTGATTTCAATCGACACCGGCCGGCAATCGATGCCACCACATTGCTGGAAATAGGTGAACTGGGTGACCTCCATGCCATCTAGCCACACCTCCCAGCCCACGCCCCAGGCCCCCAGCGTCGGCGACTCCCAGTTGTCTTCGACAAAGCGAATATCGTGATCGGCCTGGCGGATACCCAGCGCCTCAAGCGAAGCCAGATAGGTCTCCTGGATGCCATTGGGTGATGGCTTGATCAGTACCTGATATTGAAAATAATGCTGGGCGCGGTTGGGATTATCGCCATAACGGCCGTCGGTTGGGCGCCTGCAGGGCTCCGGATAGGCGACGGCCCAGGGTTCGGGCCCGATCGCCCGCAACACCGTGTGGGGACTCATCGTGCCAGCCCCCTTCTCGGTGTCGTAGGGCTGCAACACCAGGCAGCCCTGATCGGCCCAGAACTGATTGAGAGTGCTGATGATGTCCTGGAAATTCATCGGATCGGGAACGGCTGGCTGGCCGGCAATGGGCCGACTTTACGGCGCCTCCGCAGCTGAATCCCTGCGGACCCCTGATGCACGCGCTCCGAGGGCCCGCTCCTGTCAGCCTCCATCATCGAACCCTCGGAGCGCGTGCATCCGGGCTGATCATTCTCGCAACGTTCCAATAGGCAAACGGATTGCTCCCGTCATTGCCTTCTTGCTTGACTCGGCTTCAACCAGCAGCAGCAGCGCTGCCGCCGGGGGAGATGGTCTGGCCCAGGGCAGGGCGTAGGGCCGGTCGCTCCGTTGGTATCGCCAGGGGATGATCGGGCGCGTCGGCGATCATGAACTCGTGCTCGAGGATGCGCAGGCGCTTGGCCCGCAGGCAGAACTTGCAGCCCCCACTGGTCTGCAGATGTTTCTCTGGGGTGATAACGATGTCACGGACGGGATGGTCGAGACAACGGATCTTGACCGGCGCCTTATAACTTTTGTACCTAATCTGGGTGTAGTCGTATTTTTCGCCAAAACGCGCTTTGGCTCTGTTCAGAAAGGTCGCTTCGTCGATTGGGCTGCCCATCGCCGCGACGTTCCGGGGAAAAACTGATGTTTTCATAGCACCATCCAGCTACGGACATCCGGACCGGGGCGCTATTTGTCATTGAAGCAGCGCCGTCGATTCGCTGCTGGCCTGATCGGGGCTGGCAGGACCGGGTTCTGGCGCAAGCCTTGGTATGGCAGGGTGCCGGGGTCCGGGGCGTCTGTTCAGGCGGGCGGCCCAACCCGCTGAGGCCCCTGGGATTCCAGCCAGGCCGCCAGTTCCCCAGTCAGCCGCTGCACCGGCTCCTGCCATGCGCCCATGGTGCTCTGGCGGAACAGCCGCCAGGTTGGGCACCACCGTGTCGCAGCTGATCACCAGATCGCAACAGGCCAGCACCGCGGCGATCTCGCTGAAATTGAGACGGTCGTCGATCGCTTCCTGGTCGTCGACAAAACGATCAGCAAAGCTGCAGAGGGAGCGCTGCTCCATGCCGTGCCCCTTCTGCAGTGACACCAGCCGAATCCCCGCCAGTTGGGCGATCGGTGCCAGCGCCTCCAACGGCAACGCGCGATGGTTCAGGTGGCAGTCGGCCTGCTTGTTGGGGCTGCCCTGCCAGTTGATCCCCACCAGGGTCCCCGCACCGGTCCGCAGGCGCTGTCGCCAGAAGGCGGTGCGTTGGGGATCGCTGCTCAGGTAGGGCTCACTCACCAGAGGGCGCTCAGGGCTCACCCCCAGCAGGCGGGGCACCGACAACAGGGGCAGCCAATCGGGGGCAGGCGTGTCCCGGATCTGCTCCGGCGTGAGGATCCGATCCGCCAGCTGCATATTCCGCATCAGCTGCGCCATCGACGCGGGAACGCAGAACTCCAGATGATCGGCGAAGCGCCGCATCAGCGGTAAATAACGGGCGAACTGAATCATGTTGCCGAGCCCCTGCTCTGCCACCAGCCGCAGGGTCGGTAGGCGCTCCTGGCTGCCATCCCCGATCGGTCCGGGCCAGCGATGCCCGGCAGGATTGCCGATCATCTGGACCGGATTGGATGTCGCGAAGCGGGCCTCGTAGCCCAGCCAGCCAGCCGCATAATCCCCCCGCAACAGTTGGATGAGGCTCTGGTTCCAGAGCAGGTTGGCATCGGCGGGGGCCAGCGCCAGGGCTTCGCGGAGAACGGCGATCGCGCCCTCGAGATCGCCCGCATAGCGCAGGGCCTGGGCCAGATTCTGCCGGGCCAACAGCGACTGGGGCGCCAGCCTGATCGCCTTGCGATGCAGTTCGATCGCTTCGTCAAGACCGTCGAGTGCCTCCAGCACCACGCCGAGGTTGGTGAGGTATTCCGGGTTTTCAGGGGCCAGCGCCAGCGCCTGACGCAGCCAGTGCTCCGCTTCGCGCCCATGGCCCTGCCGCCACTCGATCTGGCCGAGCAGGTTCAGGGGCCGGGGATCGAGCGGGGCCAGGGCATGGGCACGCCCCACCACCGCCAGCGCCTCCTGGGGCCGCTGCAGATTCTCCAGACACTGGCCGATGTGAAAGAGGGTGCGCACCTCGTTGGCTTCCAGCTGATCAGCCTGCTGCCAGAGCGGGTAAGCCTGGGCATAGTCGCGCAGGTCATGCAGGGTCTGGGCCAGGCCCCGCAGCGGGATCGGATCGTCAGGGGCGAGGGCGATGGCCTGCATCCAGGCAAAACAGCCCTCTTCGATCATCCCCAGGACCCCAAGGGTCTCGGCCATTCTTCGCCAGGCCAGGGAGGCGGTGGGGTAGTCCGCCACGGCCTGCTGCAAATCGGCCATGGCCCCTTTGCCATCTCCCTGCGCCAGCAGACGTTCGGCCTGCCGCAACAGCGCATGAAGTTCGATCGCCGGGCCCATGGAGATGCAAACCCTAGGAATGGAACAACAGCACCAGCCCCGATTTCACCTGATGGAACTCCCGCTCTTCCCGGCTCAGGTCCAGACCGACCAGCAGTCCCTCCTCCATGGCCACGTCGTACGGCGGCGAGGCGGGCGCTGTGCCCTCGCTCCAGAGCGCGGCAATGCCCACCGGTGTGGCATGCCAGCTGAACCGGGAGGTGTTGCCGATCGAAGGTTCTTTCAGGGCCTCTTCCAGAAGTTCGCGGATTGGCATCGGTTGCTGGCCTTCGCCCTGCTCCAGAAGGTCACAGCATCGGCAGGCTGGTCCTGATGGGCAATCGGCTGAGAGCTTTCGTGATGTGCCCCCTTACGGTGAGGAGATGAGCGCCCTTCCCGGCCCGATCGCCCTCGTGCACGAGTGGTTCTCGCCCCGCTCTTTCGGCGGGGCCGAGCAGGTGGTCCGCCAGCTGGACGTGATGCTCAGCGCCGCGGGCCGCCAACCGCAGCTGTATGCCCTCGTCGATGGCGAAAGCCGCCGCACCGGCAGCTGGCTTGAAGGACGGCGGGTGCAGACCAGCTTCATCCAGAACCTGCCTTGGGGCGTCAGCCATGTGCAGCAGTACCTCCCGCTGTTGCCCCTGGCGATCGAGCAACTGGATCTGGCGGCCCATCCGCTGGTGCTGAGCAGCAACCACCTGGTGGCCAAGGGGGTACTGACCGGCCCGGACCAGCTGCATGTCAGCTATGTGCACACGCCGGTGCGCTACGCCTGGGATCAGATGCATCCCTACCTGGCCAGCTCGAGCCTGGCCCGGGGCCCCCTGGGGCCGCTGGTGCGCCTGCAGCTGCATCATCTGCGCCACTGGGACGCGGGCAGCAGCCTGCGGGTGGATGCTTTTCTGGCCAACTCCCGCTTCACCGCCCGGCGCATCTGGCGCTGCTGGCGGCGCCGATCCCAGGTGGTGCATCCGCCGGTGGCGGTGGAGCGGTTTCGCTGGGATCAGCCCCGCGATGACATCTATCTGAGCCTCTGCCGACTGGTGCCCAACAAACGGGTTGATGTGGTGGTGGAGGCGTTCAACCGCACCGGCCTGCCGCTGGTGGTGATCGGCGATGGTCCGGAGCGGCGGCGCCTGCAGGCCATGGCCGGTTCAGGAATCCGCTTTCTGGGGCGCTGTTCCGATCAGGAGGCGGCCCGCTGGCTGGAGCGCTGCCGCGCCTACGTCTATGCCGGTCTGGAGGATTTCGGCATCGCGCCGGTGGAGGCGATGGCCGCAGGCGCTCCGGTGATCGCCTACGGCGCTGGCGGCCTCTGCGACAGCGTGCGCTGCTTGGCCCAGGGCGCCAGTCAGCCGACGGGGCTGCTGTTCGCTGAGCAGAGTGCCGCCTGCCTAGCGGCGGCACTGGAGCACTTTGAGGCGGGTCGACTCTGGCAATCGCTGCCGCCAGAAGCCCAGCGCGACTGGGCTGAGACCTTCTCGCCCGCCCGCTTTGAGCAGCGCTTGCTTCCGTTGCTGGAGCAGCTCTGGCAGGCCCATCAGGTGCGGTTGCGGCGGGCCAGCGGCCCTCTGGATTTAGCCGCGGCCCTGATCTGAGCCGGGCTCTGTGCCTCTGCCCTGAGTGACCCCAGGGGGTGGAGTCCCATTGAGACGTGTCTTTAGATGCAGTTATCGCCGGTGGCTTGATGTTTGCCGCGTCTGAACCTGCTCGCCGTCCGGAGCCCCCTTCCCTGCCTGTCCGTGAGAGCCTCACTGGCAAGGGCAGTCGATCAGCCGGCAGGCTCCGCCACGCCGCGCTCCCCCCGGAACCCTTGATGACCGTCGCTTCGTTGTCGTTGCTTACGCCAACTCCGACGGCCGAACAATTGATTGAGCTGCAGTCGCGTCGGGCACGCATCGTCAAGCGCAGTGGCGACATCGTTTCTGCTCTGGCGGCCCTGACCCTTGGAGCGCCGGTGTTCCTCGCCCTGGGTGTGCTGGTCAAGCTCACCTCCCGCGGTCCGGTGTTCTATGTGCAACAGCGCGTCGGCCGCGATTACCGCAGCTTCGGCTGCATCAAGTTCCGCACGATGCGCCGCGATGCCGACAGGGTGCTAAGCGCCCTGCTGCTGAGCTCACCGGATCTGGAGGAGGAGTTCCGCAATGATTTCAAGCTCAAGAACGACCCTCGCATCACCCGCCTGGGCAAGTTTCTGCGCCGTTCCAGCCTCGATGAGCTGCCCCAGTTCGTCAATGTGCTGCGCGGTGAAATGAGCCTGGTGGGGCCCCGGCCGATCGTGCGCAAGGAGCTGCCCCGCTATGGCGAACGCATGGACGAGGTCCTGGCGGTGCGCCCTGGCCTGACGGGGCTCTGGCAGGTCTCCGGCCGCAACAATCTCAGCTATGAGGAACGGGTCGACCTGGACGTGCGCTACGCCCGCCATCGCAGCGTGCAGATGGATCTGATGATCATCTTCAAGACGATGGCCGTGATCCTTGACCCCCGCGACCGCGGCGCCTACTGAGCCCAGTGCCGTTCAACCGGGGCCCAGCTGCAGGAACACCAGCCCACTGAACAGGATCCAGATCATCTCCAGCCTGGTACTGAGCCCAAGGATCCGCCTGACGGCAAAGGCATCGGCTTCGGGATATTCAGGCCCCAGGACAGGCTTGTGCCGCAGCCCCTCCGGATAGCGATTGGTGCCTCCCAGCCGCACGCCGGCCGCCAGGGCATAGGCCGCCTGGGAGACGCTGGCATTGGGGGAGGGGTCACTGGCCCCCTGCTCGAGGGCGCCCCGGAACCAAGCCAGGGCGCGGCCGGGCCTGGCCGCGGCCAGGGGGAGGCTGAGGGCCACCAGGCGGCAGGGCAGCCAGGTGAGCAGATCGTCCAGGCGGGCGCCAGCCGTACCAAGCCAGAGGAGGCGTCCATGGCGATAACCCAGCATCGAATCAAGGGTGCTGGCGGCCTTGAAGCCCCAGGCGAGGGCCAACGGACCCGGTGTCCGGGACACGGCGTCCGCCAGGGGCATGCCACCGGCGACCAGCCAGCACCAGAGCCCGGCCCCCAGCAACATCCAGGCCAGGGGGGCAAACAGCCCATCGACGGCGTTCTCGCTGGCCGTCTCGGCAGCAGCCCTCAGGATCCCGGCCTGGTCCAGGCTTGCGGTGTCGCGGCCCACGATCCAGGCCAGGCGGGCCCTGGCGGTCCCGAGGGCCGCTTCTGTCGCGGCCGGCGGCTCTGATGCCGCGGCGCGATCAGCCGCTGGCAGGCTCTGCAGCACGGCCTCGACAGCCTGCTCCAGGCTGCGGCCCGCCAGGGCGCTGGCCAGGCCCAGCAGCAGCAGTCCCATGGCCAGCCCGGATGCCGGGCCCTGGGTGGCCAGGGCGAGGCGCTCAAGGGCCCAGCCGGCGGCAACACTGCCCATGACCAGCAGGGCGGTGATCAGGCCCCCGGCCAGCCGCAGCTTCCAGGGCACATCGGCGGCCCAGACCTCAGCCAGTCGGCGCAGCCTGGCGATCCACCAGCCCATCACCTGCACGGGATGGAGGCACCAGCTCGGATCCCCCACCAGGCGGTCCAGGCCACAGGCCAGGCTCACCAGCAGCCATGGAGCCAGCACAGGGGCATGGAGCGCCATTCAGCGGTTGGGGTTGCCCGTGGCAGCGAGCCGAGGCAACACCAGGGCGGCCGCCACGAATGCGACCAGCTGCAGCGGCAGGGCCACACCCAGGGCCGTCACCTGGGCCAGCAGTCCCATCAGCAGACTCCCCGCCAGACCCCCAACGCTGCCGGAGCGTTCCAGCCACTTTGAGCGCCGCCGGCCATCCGGGGGCTGCGGTGCGGATCGGCCTAAATTCCCGTCCGAGAGGCCCGCGAGCAGGCCGAAGGGAACAAACAGCCCTACCGCGCCCCAGCCCGGCAACATCTGGGTGGCCGCCAGCAGGACCGCGAGCAGCAGGTAGGGCAGGGGAGTCGCCAGGCGCCAGCGGGAGGCGAGGGCGGCGGCGGCACTGCGACCGAGGCTGTAGGCCGTGATCACCATGCCGAAATCAAAGCAATTTCCAGCACCTTCCTGTCGGACCCACAGAGGTAATAGGGCGAAGAGGCTGCCGAACAGCATCCCCTGCAACAGCGAAGGCAGGTAAAGCGCCGCACTCCCCGGCATTTCCGGTTCGGCTGCCACGGTGGCCTGAGGTTGCGGCTGGACTGCGGCGAGGCCCAGCATCGCCGGGGCCAAGGGCAGCAGCAGGACCAGGGCCTGGGAGAACTGCAGCAGGGCCTTGCCGAGAGGAAACAGCAGACCTGTGAGCAGATGGCCGATCAGGCGACCGCCCTCGGCGCTGGTGCGCAGGGCGGCTGCGGGTATGGCCTGACTGTTCTGCAGCTGGTTTTCAAGCGGGGACTGACCGATCTGCTGACCCAGGACCAGCAGGAAAACCCCGGCCAAGGGCCACAACACCTGACGGCCCGCCCATGGGGTGGCCACCGCCAGCAGCAACAGCAGGGCCGAGATCTGAATGACGTAGCCCAGGCGGAGCCGCTGCGGCAGGGGCAGCAGCAGCGGCACGGTGGCCAGGACCGGCAACAGTACGTTCAGCAGCGGCGACGGATTGAGGCCACTCAAAAGCCAGGCTGTGGAGGCCAGGGCCAGGCTCGAGCTGGCCTGAGCGCTGCCCGAGGCCAGTATCAGGAAGCCGGGACTCTTGAACAAGGACTCAGGAGGCCTTCAGCCAGCTGAACATCGAGCGCAGGCCCTTGCCCACCTGCTCGATCGGATGCTGGGCGTCGCGCTCGCGGCACTTCGTCATCTCGGGTTTGCCGGCCTCGCATTCGGCCACGAAGTTGCGGGCGAAGGTGCCGTCCTGGATGTCGGCCAGGATGCGCCTCATCTCAGCCTTGGTGTCGGCGGTGATCAGGCGCGGGCCGCTCACATAGTCGCCGTATTCGGCGGTGTTGGAGATCGAATCGCGCATGGCGGTGAGGCCGCCTTTCACCATCAGATCGACGATCAGCTTCACCTCATGCAGGCACTCGAAGTAGGCCAGTTCGGGCTGATAACCGGCCTCGACCAGGGTTTCAAAGCCGGCCTTGACCAGCTCGGAAAGCCCGCCACACAGCACGGCCTGCTCACCGAAGAGGTCGGTTTCGGTCTCTTCTTTGAAGTTGGTTTCGAGGATGCCGGCTCTGGTGCCGCCGATCCCTTTGGCATAGGCCATGGCCAGCTCGCGGGCGTGGCCAGAGGCATCCTGCTCAATTGCAAACAGGGCCGGCACACCCATGCCGTTCTGGTATTCCCAGCGCACGGTGTGGCCGGGGCCCTTGGGGGCGATCATCACCACGTCCACATCGGCGGGGGGCTGGATCAGCTCGAAGCGGATGTTGAAGCCGTGGGCAAAGCTCAGCACCTTGCCGGCGCTCAAGTGCGGTGCGATCTCGGCGTCGTAGACGGCCTTCTGGAACTCATCGGGCAGTCGCACCATGATCCAGTTGGCCTTGGCGCAGGCCTCAGCCACGCTGAACACCTCCAGGCCATCAGCCTTGGCCTTCTCGGCAGAGCGGCTGCCTTCGTAGAGGCCCACCACCACGTTGACGCCGCTGTCCTTGAGGTTCAGGGCGTGGGCGTGGCCTTGGGAGCCGTAGCCGATGATGGCCACCGTCCTGCAGTTCAGCAGGCTGAGGTCGGCGTCGGAGTCGTAGAAAAGCTGGGCCATCAGAGCGTCGGATCCGAGCTGGGCAGGGGTTGAGCTTACGCAAGCGTCTGACAGGGCCGGCCTTGTTCTGCTCCGCCCTCTCCCCCCAGGACAATCTCCCCACCTGATCGATTCGTTGGTCCGTTCTTTCCCAAGCTGTGGCGTTCATCGGCAAGGAATGAAGCCCACCGACAGGATCGGGGAGTGGGTTGCGGTTCTAGAAGCGATCAGACTGGTGATGAACCACCCGCCATTGGCCCGCTTCCTTGCGAAAGACTGTGGTGGCGCGGATGTCCTTCTGGATCGTCTGACCTTCTTTGCTCATGCCGCGGGTGCGCGACATGCACACCAGATAGCCCATCTCCTGGGTTTCGACAAAGTGGCGCCCATCGGCAACCAGGGTGCCCTTGAAGCCCATGGCGGACTCCCTGGCGAAATCCGCCATCACGGCGGCGCGTCCCATGGAGATCGCCCCCATCGGCCCCAGATGGCTGATGTCGTCGGCCTCAGACCAGATCGCTTCGATGCCTGCAACATCTCCGCTCAGCATCTTGTTCATTGCAGCAAAGAAAGCGTCCGCCGCATCCGCGAGCGTGCTGGGCATGGAAGGCTTTGATCAAAACAAGCCGCAGGTTAGTTCAAAGCGATGCGGATACCAGCAACGTTCAACATCTTTAGCCTTTACTTTGCCAACCACATAAGCAGCGGACTCCGCCTTGATCGAACCGGCGCTGGCCTGGGCCGACCCCGGTGCAAGCCCCCCTAGCCGGTTCAGGCTTCCGAAGGATGGGCGATCACCCGATCGATCAGGCCGTACTCCACCGCCTCGGCGGCGCTGAGGAAGTAGTCGCGGTCGGTGTCCTTGGTGATCTTCGCCAGGTCCTGGCCGGTCATGTCGGCCATGCTCTTGTTCAGCATGTCCTTGATGCGCAGAATCTCGCGGGCCTCGATCTCGATGTCGCTGGCCTGGCGCTGGCTGGTGCCGCCTAGGGGCTGGTGGATCATGATCCGGCTGTGGGGCAGGGCCAGCCGCTTGCCCTTGGTGCCAGCGGTTAACAGGAAGGCCCCCATTGAAGCGGCCAGGCCGACGCAGATGGTGACCACGTCGCTCTTGACATACTGCATCGTGTCGAAGATGGCCAGGCCGGCCGTGACCGAACCCCCGGGAGAGTTGATGTAGAGGTAGATCGGCTTGGAGCTGTCATCGGAGTCGAGGTACAGCATCTGGGCCACCAGGCTGTTGGCGATGCCGTCGGTCACTTCCTGGCCAAGGAACAGGATCCGCTCCACACCCAGCCGGGTGTAGATGTCGACCCAGCGC
>JAPLID010000057.1 GCA_026389285.1 Cyanobacteriota bacterium | reverse complement strand
CTTGTTTTCATCACACCAGAGAAGTACACCTATGTTCAGGCAGGGTCTGAGGTTCGCAAACTACTTGCATCACATGATGTAACCGATATTACTCTTCTTCAAGAGGATGTGTTTCCTGGGCGAACTACTTACCCCACTGTGACTAGGCTAAGAATTTCAGCTGAAGGCGAACACACGAGAATACTGACTCGCAATGGGGTTAGTTTTCCTGCACTGTTACCAAAGAGTGGTGAGAGCTGGCGCCATCTCTTTTCAAATGATGAACTGCCCGAAGTAATCGGTTCGCTTCGGCTAGACGATATATGCCGCCGAATTAGTTGTGGCATCGCCACAGGGGCTGATGGTGTCTTCGTAAAAGACATAGAAGACCTTCCTGAAAATCTTGAGCAACATGCTTGGCCGACCATCTCGGGGCGACAATTGCAGCCATCAATATCTAAAGTTAAGACATCATCAGTCATGCTAATTCCTTATTCGACAGAGTCGCGACTGAAATGTCTTGAGGAGATCGGCGAGCTAGGTGATTACCTCAAGCGGCCTGATATTAAATCAAAACTCGCTATGCGTTCTTGTACACAGCGGAAGCCATGGCATGCTTTTCATGATGCCCCGCAGATGAGTGACTTACTGCGTCCAAAGATACTTTGCAAGGACATTTCCGATAACCCTGTGTTCTGGATAGATAAAGAAGGCTTAGTAGTGCCGAGACACTCGGTTTACTACATAGTTCCCAGACATCCTAGTCAGATATATCATATAGCGGAGTATCTAAATTCAGATCCAGTCAAAGCTTGGATATTTATATTTGCCAATGCTCAGCGGGCTGCCAATGGATTTTTGAGAATTCAGAGTTCAGTGCTTAAGCGGCTTCCTATACCCGCAGATTTAGCTCGGCCTCTGTCAACAGACAATGATAGGGATTCAAAGCCTCGCCAAGTTTTGCAGTTAATGAGGGCTGAGGTACTAAAAGTAGCATGATTACTCCGGCGGATAGGGTTATTGAGCGAATTCTCCAGGACAGGTATCATGACCACAGATCTGCACGTCATTCAGATATTATCTGCAATCATTTCATCTTAGACTTGCTTCAGCTATGCCCTGCCCTTGCCGATGATATTGAAAACTCCAGAGTTCAGTATCGACTTAATGTAGAGGTTTTAGGGTTAACGCATAAAGTCGATCTCATGATCTATGAAGCAGATGACAGTGATAGCTCGCCGACTCTTGACCGTGCGCGATTGTGCATGGAAAACAAGTCAGTTATTACGGCTCACGGTAAGAACAGGAAGAACAGGCAAAGTGATTTATCTGATTTTGCTAATCTTCTAAAAGCCAAGAGGCCTGAAGCAATTGTCTTAGGACATGTTCTTGTAGGTACCGGAATACAGTACGTCAATATCCCAGATGCTGTGAAGCGAAAGTGTCAGATTCTGGGGATAGATTTTGAGCGTGATGTGTTGCCCCGTCTTTCTTCCGGCGATCCCAAGCTCTGGACTGAGTTTGGAGCAAAACCAAATTCGGAGGACGCCGCATTCAAGACAATAGAGATGATGAGGACCCTTCCAGTTAAGGAGAAAGGCTTTACTCATGAACTGGGTTTTGATTATCTTCTCATCGAGCCTGTCTTTGTTGACAACATCAATCCTCCGCGAGTCGAGCGAGAAAATGTTTTTGGTATCAACATTGACTCTCAGTATCCAGAGATGCTAAGGCGGACTTGTAGGGCATATACGTCTAGATGGCATACAGGCGGACTTGTAGGGCATATACGTCTAGATGGCATACCCTGGTTGGGTAACTGCCATCCACCCAACAAACCCATGCACCCGACCGAAGAGAGGTTGCCTTCATATTGTCGAGTTTGTGCGGCGGGTGATGGGCAGCGTTAAGCTCACTTACAATCCTTTTCTCAGTCCGCTACGCCGCCGAGCGAGCCATGCGCCAGTTGGTGATTCAGCTCAAAATCAGGGATATGCCGAGCAACAGCCATGGTGTCCAGTCCGCCAGCGGTGCCATCAGCCGCAGCCGAATGGTCACGGTCACCACCACCTTGCGGTAATAGGAGCGCGATATCTGGCAGTTCCTGGAGCAGGCCTGGATCGCCCATCACCGGCGCGGGGTGCTCCGAGGAGCACTGTCTTGATTGATCGTCTCATCCCCTGAACGGGTGCAAAATCCTTCTCCCTCCAAATCTCCCGGTTTTCCTTGCGGAGCCGGTTGAGCTCAGAGCGCTCCTCACTGGTGAGCAGACCTTGGTCCCGGGGACTGGTAGAGCCCTGGTCAATACGGCTCTACCGCCGCCAGCGGGTCAGGCTGCTGGACGGAAGGCCACGGCGTTGAGCAACAACATTGCAGGCGAGGCCCTCCTGCAGGCAGAGCGCAACGGCCTCCTGCTTCTGTTGTGCCGTGAACCGGCGTCGTGACTTGGTGGCATTGGTCACGGATGGACAGTCTGGAGGTCATGGCTTGACCCTTGTAGATCTGTCCTCAAAACCGGGGGAGACCCAATGCTGAGTCAAAAGCAACATGGCATCACCTGGCGGTTCCGACCCCCGATCGGGGCGCCACCGACCCCAGCCAGTCGAGACAGCTGTCGTCGAGGTCGTAGCGGGCAGCTTCGATGCGCAGCTGCCCGCTGAGCAGGCGCTTGTTGAGTAAAACGCTGGTGCCGGCCAGATGCTGAGCGGCACTGATGGCGTTGTGCCGACAGGCGCGATCGAGATCGCCCTCGATCCCGGCCGCCAGCAGGTCCAGGTGGATCTGTCCCACCAGCTGGGCGAGGCTGGGCGGCAACAGATTGAGGTTCTGCGGACGGAGCGCAGCCGCCACCGCCCCGCAACGCTCATGCCCCAGCACCACGATCAGGGGCACATGGAGCACCGCCACGGCGTACTCCAACGTGCCCACCATGCCGGCGAGGGCCACATTGCCGGCATTGCGCGCCACAAACAGATCGCCGAGACCGGTGTCGAACAGCAGTTCCACCGGCACGCGGGAATCGGAGCAACCCAGGACAGCCGCCATGGGGTGCTGCTGCTCAGCCAGAGCGTCACGGCGCTCGAAATCGGTGTGGGGATGCCTGGGGCAGCCGCTCAAAAAACGCTGGTGACCGGCCTGCAGGAGGGCCAGGGCCGCCTCTGGGGTGGGCTGGTCATGGACAGGATCTGAGGTGGTGAGAGACAAAACCAGGTAACTATGACTTGAAGGAGTTACCACAGCCGCGAGCAGGCGGCCGTCTCAATCGGCTCACTTCACGCCAGGGCCCCGGGCCACCTGGGCGCAGCCGTGTTGCTGATCCATCGCGTCACCGGCGAGACCGACGTGCGCGTCAGGCTTGGCCTCGATAGCAGCGGCCAGTGCCGGGCCGCCACCGGCGTGCCTCCCTCGACCCCATGCTCCACCAGATCAGCAGCCACGGCCTGATCGCCCTGGCCCAGGAGGAGTTGGGCTATGGCATCACCGGGATCGCATTCAGCGCCTGAGGGTCATGGCCAGCGCCGGCAACAACAACACAGACAGCAGACTGCCGCCCACCAGTGCCGCCTCCACCTGGGGGGACATCAGGCCCGCCTGCACCTCCAGATAGCCAACCACAATCGGCAGATTCAGGGACTGGGACACCAACAGGCAGAAACGCAGCCGTTCGGTGCGATCTGGCAAGGCGCGGCGATAGAGCAGGAACTGCGGCAACCCCCGAATCAGGACAATCCCCATCAGGCAGAGCAGCGGTCCCCAGGGATGGGCCGCAACGGAGGCCAGATCCAGACGCGACCCAGCCACCACAAAAAACAGGGGGACAAACAGGCCATAGGAGGAAGCCTCTAGATGCTTCAGAGCCTCGGAGGTCTGGGGGTCGGCGATGAAGCGGCGCATCACCAGGCCCGCCAAAATCGCCCCCATCAGGATGTCGACCCCCAACACCTTGGAAAGGGCGATCAGCCCGACGATCAACAGATAGATCAGTTGCAATGGCGTCGCCGGAGTCGCGCCCGCCACGTCCCTCAACCAGGTCCAGGCGCTGTGGCCTGAGATCTGCCCAGGCACGGTCGCCAGCAGCCAGGCCACCAGAGCCACCAAGCCCACGCTCAACACCATGGTGCGGGGATCGGCGGAGCCCAGCAGCAGGGCCACCGCCAACACGGGGCCCAGTTGTCCCCAGGTGCCCGCACTGAGCAGCAGGCGCCCCAAGGGGGCCTGCCACTCCCCCGACTCCCTGAGGATCACCAAGAGGGTGGAGAGGGCCGTGGAGCTGAGGGCCACCACGAGGGCCACGGGTCGGAGGCCATCACCGAGGGGCAACAGGGCCGCCAGGAGGGTACCGATACCGAGGGTGGCCAGCCAACCCAGGAATCCCAGCCGACCAGCTGTGTCCCCCAGGGTCTTCTGGTCGATGGTGAGGCCGATCAGGGCGAAGATCAGCCCCAGGCCGATGTTGGCGAACAGATCTGTGGCCGCATTCGGCTGCAGAAAGCCCAGGCCCGACGGCCCCACGGCGATCCCCCCGAGCATCAGGAGCGCCACTGCCGGGACCCGCCCGTGCAGGGATCGGGCCAGAAACGGCGCCAGAGCAACCACGGTGACCACCACCAACAGACCCTGCAAGCCAGTGGTCACAGCGTCTCAAGCGCGATCAGCGAAACGTTAGGCCTCATCGCCCTGTGGAGCGGCCACGGAGCCCAACCCCGCGGGGCGATGGTGGGCGCAAGTCACGGGCACCACCTGTCAACATGGCGAATGTAAGGAAGGGCGTTCCGCAGTCATGCGCACCGGCACGATTCACCGCGTCACCGGCGAAACCGATGTGCGGGTGACGCTCGGCCTCGATGGCGGCGGCTCCTGCCGGGCCAGCACCGGCGTGCCCTTCCTCGATCACATGCTCCACCAGATCAGCAGCCACGGCCTGATCGACCTGGAGATCAGCGCCACGGGCGACACCCACATCGACGATCACCACACCAACGAGGACGTGGGCATCGCCGTCGGCCAGGCCCTCTCCCGGGCCCTGGGCGACCGCCGCGGCATCCAGCGCTTCGGTCACTTCGTGGCGCCGCTCGATGAGGCGCTGGTACAGGTGGCGCTCGATTGCTCCGGCCGGCCCCACCTCTCCTATGGCCTCACAATCCCAGCCCAGAAGATCGGCAGCTACGACACCGAACTGGTGAAGGAGTTCTTCGTGGCGGTGGTCAACAACTCCGGCCTCACCCTGCACATCCGCCAGCTGGATGGTGTGAACTCGCACCACATCGTCGAGGCCTGCTTCAAGGCCTTCGCCCGCGCCCTGCGCCTGGCGGTGGAGATCGACCCGCGCCGCGCCGGTGCCGTGCCCAGCAGCAAAGGGGTGCTGGAACAGGCAGGAGGCTGAAAGGGGAGCGCTCCGAGCGCCGGCTGGACAACGACCCGCTGGTTCCGCTTGATTCCGGCCGCCTGGCCCACTCGCCAGAGCCAGCCTCTGAGCCTGAGCGGCTGCGACATGACCGCCCAGACGGTGCTGTGAATGCAATGCAAACCCAAGCGCCTTCAGCAGACCAGGAGCATTACGGTGATTTTCTACCGCGATGCCGCGCCATGAAAGGCACCATCCTGCTGACCAGTGCAGCAGTCGCTCTCCTGACCGTGTTTGCCGCCCCCGGCCGGGCCGCCCAGGCCGCACCCTGCCCGGACGCCCTCAGCGCCCCCTGCGAACGCCCCCTGCCCCCGCCCTGCACGCCGGTGGAGCTGCCCTGCCAACGCTGATGGCGGCGGAAAAGGCTCTGCCAATCCCCAGCCGCCACCCCACCTTCACACTCCGTTACGCAATGATGGGGAAGCCGTGACATCGCGGCCTCTCCTCCGCTGCGCGCCCCGATGACCGTTGCCCCCGGCCGCCCCCAGGCTTCTGCCACAGGCGCTTCCGCCGTTTCTGCTAATGCCGCCGCGTCGGGCGCCAGCCGCTACGACCGTACTGACTGGGCCAGCGGGTTCCGCAATGTCGGGATCGAGCTCACGGACGTCACCCTGGAGGCCAGCCATGGCACGATCCCGGCCGAGCTGAAGGGCACCCTTTACCGCAACGGTCCCGGCCGGCTGGAGCGCGGCGGCCACTGGGTGCACCACCCGTTTGATGGCGACGGCATGATCACCGCCCTGCGCTTCGAGGACGGCGCGGTCCGGCTCAGCAACCGCTTCATCCGCACCGAGGGTTGGCTGGCCGAAGAAAAGGCCGGCAAACCCCTCTACCGCGGCGTTTTCGGCACCCAGAAGCCCGGCGGCCCCCTGGCCAACGCCTTCGACATGCGGCTCAAGAACATCGCCAACACCCACGTGGTACGGCTCGGCGACGACCTGCTGGCCCTGTGGGAGGCCAGTTCCCCCCACGCCCTCGACCCAGACACCCTCGAAACCAAGGGAATCTCCCTGCTCGATGGCGTGCTCAAGCC
The DNA here is from genome assembly GCA_026389285.1 of Cyanobacteriota bacterium. GTDB lineage: Bacteria > Cyanobacteriota > Cyanobacteriia > PCC-6307 > Cyanobiaceae > Cyanobium. Next base: position 201 of record JAPLID010000057.1, on the reverse strand, counting down.
CGGCGAGGCCTTCAGCGCCCATCCCCGCTTCGATCCCGGCCACCACGGTCAGGAGCGGATGGTGACCTTCGGCGTCAAGACGGGGCCGCGCAGCACGGTGCGGCTGATGGAGTTCGCGGTGGCGGACGACCCGACCAGCGGTGTCAAAGCCGGCCAGCTGCTGAGCGAGCGCTCCGACAGCTTCAAGGGTTTCGCCTTCCT
>JAPLID010000173.1:74344-86662 GCA_026389285.1 Cyanobacteriota bacterium | reverse complement strand
GGGCCGCACGGTGGACTTCACCAACACCGTCCTGATCCTGACCAGCAACATCGGCAGCACGGCGATCCTCGATCTCGCTGGCGATCCGGCTCGCCACAGTGAAATGGAGAAGCGAGTCAACGAAGCCCTGCGCGGCCATTTCCGGCCCGAGTTCCTGAACCGGCTCGATGAATCGATCATCTTCCACAGCCTCAAGCAGGAGGAACTGCGCCAGATCGTCGAACTGCAGGTCAAGCGCCTGGCCAAGCGGCTCGAAGACCGCAAGCTGGGGTTGCGCCTGGAGCCGGCCGCTCTCGACTGGCTGGCGGCCGTGGGCTACGACCCGGTCTACGGCGCCCGTCCGCTCAAGCGGGCGATCCAGCGGCAACTGGAAACACCGATCGCCAAGGCGATCCTGGCCGGCAGCTTCCCCGATGGCTCCACCATCGCCGTGACGGTGGAAGGCCATGGTGATGGCACGCGCTTGCGCTTCCACCAGGCCGAGACCGCCAATCTCAGCGGCCCGCTGCCGGTGCTGGTGTGACTCAGGCCGCCAACTGATCGATGCGACGGGCCAGGGCCACATCCAGGTCCGACAGGCCACCGGTGTCATGGGTGGTGAGCTCAATCACCACCCGGTTCCAGACATTGCTCCACTCCGGATGGTGATCCAGCGCCTCGGCGGCCAGGGCCACCCGGGCCATGAAACCGAAGGCCTCGGAGAAGTCGACGAAGCGGAACTCCCGGTGCAGCTTGCTGTTGCCGAGGCTCCACAGGGGCAGGTTGCGAGCCAGGTTGTCGATCTCCGCCGGGGTCAGGGGTTGGGCCACCATGATGCTGCTCGGGATCCTCCAGACCTTACGGGGTCGCAACGGTTTCATGGACGGCTGCCCGCCAGTGCCACGAGCCGAGGCGCAGAAGCAGGTCAGGACAATTCAATCGATGCAAAACCTGTTCACACCTGTTCCAGGCCAGAGAGGCCACGGCGACCATTGACAAAATAGGTGGGCAGACTTCCCAGACCCTTGGCCTGCACCATGCCCCGATATTCCAGATCAAAATCGGCACCGAGTAAACCAGCCGTGGTCGCAGACACATGAATGCGTCCAGGCTGACCGGATGATTCCATACGACTGGCCTCGTTCACCGTGGTGCCCCAGAGGTCATAGGTGAACTTGTGGGTGCCGATCACACCAGCGACGACCGGACCGCTGTGGATGCCCAGCCTGATCTGCAAATCACAGGGAAAAGCACGGTCCAGCCTGGTCATGGTCTGAACCATCTTGATCGCCACGTCCGTGACGGCCTGGGCGTGATCAGGGCGGGGATCGGGCAGACCGCCAACCAGCATGTAGCAATCGCCGATGGTCTTGATTTTTTCCAATCCTGCCGCGTCAACTAGTTGATCAAAACTGGAAAATAGCTCATGCAGAAGTTCCACCAGTTCACGCGGGCCCATGCCCTGGGACAGGCCGGTGAAGCCGACCAGATCAGAAAACAGAACTGTGACATTGGCGTGGCTATCAGCACAGCGTTCTTCCCCAAGCTTCAATCGCTGGGCGATGGAACGCGGCAAGATATTGAGCAAAAGGGCTTCTGTTTTGGCTTGCTCAAGTTTCAGTTGATCATTCTGAGCCTGAAGTTGCAGTCGTTGAGCCAGCTCCAGGTCGCGAAGCTGTTTCTTTTCCAGCGATGACGTCAAGCGGGCCCTCAGCAATACCTGGCTGAAGGGCTTGGGGAGATAATCCTCGGCGCCCATCTCAATGCAGGCAACAACACCATCAATCGATTCAGCACCGGAGATCACGATCACGGGTATCCCCCGCAATTGGGGCTGGCTCTGCATCCGTGCCAGCACCTCAAGCCCATCCATCAAGGGCATCTCCATATCCAGCAACATCAGATCAAAGCGTTCACGCTCCAATCGCTCCAGCGCAGCCATGCCGTCACTCGCCTCCTCAATCTGCTGAACGCCGAGCTGCTTTAGCGAGCGGCTGATCCCCATACGCAGCATGCGGCTGTCATCAACGACCAGAATCCGGGCGCGGCTCAGCAGGGACTGGGCTGTCGTCGGCAACCCGTCGTGATCTGGATGACAGGACTGAGGGGGCGGGGATTGCATCATCAACAAACGAGGGGTTCTTCAGCGCAACCTTCAGGCACGCAAACGGCTCAGTCCGTCCATGATCGCCTGCGGTATCTGATCGAGCGGCAGGCAGCGATCCACCGCATTGAGCTCCAGAGCGGCCCTGGGCATGCCGAAGATCACACAAGTTTCTTCCGCCTCCGCCAGGGTATGACCGCCGGCCTGCTGAATGGCCTGCATGCCGAGGGCACCGTCGCTGCCCATGCCGGTGAGCAGAACAGCCAGCACGTGGGGACCAGCTGCTGAGGCTGCAGATCGAAACAAGATATCCACTGCGGGGCGGCAATGGTGCACCGGCGGCGTCTGCAGCAGGCGGGTTCGGTAGCCGTTGTCCTTGACGATCATCAGGTGATAGTCACCGGGAGCGAGCAGGCAGAGGCCCGGCCGCAGCAGTTCGCCATCGACGGCCTCCCTCACCTCATAGGGTGCCAGGGCATTGATGCGATTCGCCACGGCCTTGGAAAAATAAGCCGGAATGTGCTGCACCACCACGATCGGTGGCAGCTGATCCGGCAGAGCCGGCAGCAGGTACCGCAGGGCCTCCACCCCCCCTGTGGAGGAGCCGATCACAATCAGGCGCCGATCACCGAGCACAGGGCTCACGGGCCTGGCGGGCGTCATCACGGAGGCTGCACGGACGGGCTGTTTTCCGCTTTGGCCCGGCCGACGAGCCCGGTAGGCCGCCTTGATGTAAAAGGCCAGCTTGCCCGCCAGAGCGCCGATCGAACTCTGGCCATCGGGTTTGGCGAGCACCTCCTGGGCTCCGGCTTCCAGCGCGTCCAAGGCAAGCTGGGAACCTTGCTGCGTGAGGGAACTGATCACCACGACTGGAAGGGTGGAGTTCTCGCTGCGAAGCTTCCGCAGGAAAGTGAGACCGTCCATCCGCGGCATTAACATATCAAGAGTCAGCACATCAGGCTTAAGTCTTGGAATCTTCTCCATCGCAATCAATGGATCGTTGGCGACGCCAACAACTTCAATTTCAGGATCAAGCTGCAGAGTATCTGTGATCATTTTCCGCACAAGTGCGGAGTCGTCGACAATTAATACTTTTATGGTCTTTGACGCCATGACTGAATAGGGAAAGCTGGTGGAAAGAAAGGCAGTTGGCCTCGATAGCCGAAGACCTAATCAGAGCGCCGATAGATGCCTCCACCAAGAGGTAAGAAGCCATGCTGCAGGTGCACCAGGCTGTCCGAATGGCCAATGAACAGCAGCCCTCCAGGGGCCAGCATGCCGAACAAACGAGCAACGAGCTGACCCTGAGATTCAGGCTGAAAATAAATCAGGACATTACGGCAGAAGACAAGATGCAGAGGTTGCTCAATGGGATAAAAGTCCTGAAAAAGGTTAATGCGTTTCAGCCTTATTTTATCGCGTATCTGAGACTTAACCTTGCATTGACCTTCGAAGGGGCCACTGCCACGTTGAAAATAACGGGCCAGCAGTTCAGGGCGGGGTAGGTGCAACGCTTTGATCGGATAGATTCCAGCCTCAGCACGCTGCAAAGCCTTACGGGAGATATCACTGGCTTCAATGATCCAGTTGGCAAGACTGCTATGCTTACTGATGAATTCACTCAAAATAATAGCGAGCGTATAGGCCTCTTCCCCTGATGAGGTGGCCGCCGACCAACAGCGTAGTTCCTGTCGAGCCTGGGGGCAGTCCTGCAATACCTGCGCCAGCAGGCCATCATTCAGGCGCTGAAAGTGACTCGGCTCTCGAAAGAACTGGGTATGGTTAGTGGAAACCAGATCAATCAGAATATCAATTTCTTCCATGTTCTTGCCCTCATTGAGAATCTCGAGATAGCTCTCCCAGGTTTCAAGCCCAAGCTTGCCAAGGCGTGTTCCCAGCCGGCTTGCAAGCAAGCCTTCACGACCGGTTCCCAGCGATATACGGCTATACCTAAAAATCAAATTACAGAGATTCTGGTAGGTCCTTTCAGAAATCGCGGAAGTGCGCATCGACATCCTCCTGTCGGTTCCGACGCTGAGAGACGGGAAGCCTGACCTCGCTTCTCTGCGCTTCTGCCAAAAGATAGGGTTGTACCTGATCTGTGATCGCGTCGACATTGGTGCTGCCATCGACCACATTTCGCAGCTGTGATGTGATCTGGCGCTGACGGCCAGCCTGGCTGCGCATCTCTTCTGCAGCCGTGGCGATCTGCTCACTGTTGCTGGCGCTGGCATTGGCAACCTTGCTCATCTCTTCAATCGACAGGGCACTGCTTTGGGCCACCTTGCTCATCTCCTGGACAGCCTGCGTGATGTGTTCAATCCCCTGGGCCTGCTCCTTTGCGGCAAGAGCAATCTCTGCAACAAGGTTGTCTGTTTCCTTAATCTTTGAGCCAATCAGGTTAAAGCTTTCGCCGACGGACTTCAGGCATTCAGAACCCTGCTTACTGTTCGTAATTGAGGCCTCGATTTTTGCCGCAGATTCATTGGCGGCGGCGGCACTGCGTTGAGCCAGTGAGCGGACCTCCTCAGCAACGACCGCAAAGCCTGCACCAGCCTCGCCGGCCCTGGCAGCCTCCACGGCTGCGTTGAGGGCAAGAATATTGGTCTGAAAAGCGATCTCATCGATGCTTTTCACGATTTTGACAACCTGATTGCTGGAATGCTCGATCGCCTCCATGGCGTTGGTCATCTGGGTCATGCTGCTCAACCCCATCTGAGCGGAAGCCTGCGCTTCACCAGCCAGAGACTTGGCCAGTTCAGCATTGCGGGCCGTGGAATGGATCATGCTGGAGATCTGTTCAAGAGAAGCACTGGTTTCCTCAATGGCCGCCGCCTGCTCACTGGCCCCTTCCGCCAGGTTGTGGCTGGAGGAAGCCACCTGCTCGGCTGCAGTGGAAAGCTTCTGACTGGACGAGGCGACCTGGTCGGAGGCGGCCAGGAACTGCTCAGCCCCTGTGCCGAGATCATTGGCGATCAGATCAAGAGGACGCACTGAATAGCGCTGCATCAGGTAGAGCAATGTATAAGCTAATGCCAGGAGCATCACCGTGGCAATGGTCAGCAGGAGTATAGCCATTTTGATGCTGCCCTCAACTCTTTCCTCGTCAGCCTTGATTGTCCTGTTCAGCTGATCAGCAAGCTGCAGGTTTTGCAGACGATGCAGGGCAAAGACCGGTCCAAATTGCTTGTATATTTCCAGTGCACGCGCTCTGTTCCCTGAATCGATCGCAGGTAGCAGGGAGGATTGCAGTAGCTCAATCCAGCGCGTGGTAGGCTCGTGAATGCCAGTTTGTATGGACTGTTTTGACTGGCTGTCAATTGAGGTGTCGGTTAGCCAATGTTGACGGCGTTCATTGTACTGGCGCAAAAACTCAGGCATTTGTTGCTTGAGATCCTGGACCGATGGCCCGCTTAGTTGGTTGCTGCCGTCTTTTGCTGACGCAACATCGACCATGGCCCGCGCCACCAGACGACTCAATTCAACTAAATACAGCGGCGGTGGCAGAACATCGGCGATTAATTCTTTATCGGCGCTAATTTCCTCATAGAGTTCACTATTAATCCAGACTCCTCGTGTCAGGCCAATGATCAGCATGGTCTGACCCAACAAGGCACCGGTGAACAAGGCTGCATTGGCGCGGATCAGTAGCTTGATATTGAGTTTCATGGTGGAGCGAATGGTTGGGAAACGGAAGGGGAGGAGTCTCTGCTGTTGCGCTCAGGGGCCGCCGGGTTCAGCGCTGATCGGTACTGAGCCAATACCTACGCCAAATGCCTGATCTTCGGCGAGGAGGGCATCAATATCCAGGATGGTGATCACCGAGTCCTTGGCCTTGGCCAGGCCAAGAATGAAGCGGTCATCAAGATCGGCGCCAAAGTCTGGAGGTGGTTCAATCGCCTCAACACTGATGCTGGCCACATCTTCGACCAGGTCCACCAGCAACCCGATCGGAGCAGAATCACCACTGGCTTGAATCACAATGATGCAGGCCCGCTCCAGCTGCTGAGCTGGCGGCAATAACAAACGTTTTCGCAGATCCATCACCGGTACAATCTTGCCCCGAAGATTGATCACACCAAGCAGATGCGACGGCATCCGCGGCACCGGCGTGATCGGACTGAGCCGGATGATCTCGCGAACCTTGGTGATCGGCAGGCTGTAGTGCTCATCACCAAGCAGGAAATTGAGATATTTGCCATTGACCGGCAGGGATTCGATCGGATTCACGGGTGACATGGCGGCAAGTATCGGGTAAACATCAGGCTGTGAACGGGCTGCTGTCAGCCGCCGCCAGGCCCGGGCGGGGATCGGCCCGACCAAGGGCATCGGGATCAAGAATCAAGGTCACGCGACCATCCCCCATGATCGCGGCCCCAGAGAAGAAAGGTTGCTGCTCGAACGCGGCTCCCATGCCTTTGATCACCACCTCCTGCTTGGCAATCAAGCCATTCACCAGCACCCCCAGCAACTGTCCACAGCAATCGATCACCACAACGATGCCTTCGCAGGGATCCAGGTGATCCTGGCTCAATCCCAGTCGGCGCGATAACTGCAGCAATGGAATCAGGCGGCCGCGCACATTGACGAGCTGACCTTTGCCTTTGACCGTGGACAACATCGACCGCTGGGGACGAAAGGACTCATGGATGGCCAGGGTCGGCAAGATGAAACGCTGATCGCCAACAGCCACGATCATGCCATCAATGATCGCCAACGTCAGTGGCAGATGGATCGTGAAGGTGGTTCCCTGGCCCTGCAGTGACACGATTTCAACCCGACCACGCAAGCGAGCGATGCTGCCCCGAACCGCATCGAGGCCGACGCCACGACCGGAGATATCCGTGAGGGTTTCGGCCGTGGAAAAACCGGGCAGAAAAATCAGCGAGAGCATGTCCTGCCGGGTGCCATTGAAATCGGCTGGCACGAGCTGCTTCTCGATCGCTCGCTTCAGAATCTTGTCCGGATCGATGCCCTTGCCGTCGTCCTGAATACTGATCGCGATGCCCCCGCCCTGGTAGCCGGCCTGCAACTGGATGGTGCCCTGGGGACTCTTGCCCATGGCCGCTCGCTGTTCGGCGTTACCGATGCCGTGGTCGGCGGCATTGCGCAGCAGGTGGATCAGGGGTTCGTTGAGAGCCTCAACGATGTTGCGATCCAGCTCGGTCTCCTCACCGGTCAGCAGCAGCTGAATCTGCTTGCCCTGGGCGGCGGCCAGATCCCTCACCAGGCGATTCATCTTCTGGAAGGTGGAACGGATCGGCACCATGCGCAACGACATTGCATTGCGCTGCAGGTCGGATGTGATGCGACTCAGTTGCCGCAAGGGTCGCGCCAATTGGTCCCGCTTCAGCATTTCAATCCCTGGATGTTCCACCACCATCGACTGGGCAATCACCAACTCCCCCACCAGCTCGACCAGGAAATCGAGTTTGCGGGTGTCGATCTTGACGAAATTGGGCAGTCCCTCAACGGCATTGCGCGGTGCCTTGGCTGCGGGAGGCTGCGCCACTGCTGAGCCAGAGGAGTTGATCGCGGGCGCCGGGCCCGAGAGCGGCGCGGACCCAACCTGCGGTATGGGATCAGGCTGTCCCGCCAGACAGGCCTCGACCCTCCAGATCAGCTGGCGGGTGGGGACACAGATCGGCTGGCCAGGAAAATCCGAGCGGATGTCCTGTTCGATGCGATCCACAAACTGCCGCAGACTGTCTCCGCCGGCCAGGATCAGCTCGATCACGGTGCTGGTGATCGCCAGCTCGCCCTTGCGGGCGGCATCGAGCAGGGATTCGAGGATGTGGGCCAGGTCCTTGATCGGGATGAGACCTAGAAAGCCGGCACCACCTTTGAACGTGTGGAAGGCCCGGAACACCTGATTCAGCGTATCGCGATGCTCAGGGTTCTCCTCCAGGATCAGCAGGCTCTGCTCAATCTGAGCCAGCAGGTCCCGGCCTTCATTGCAGAACTCGTTGAGCAGCTCCAGGTCATCTCCAGCCGCGAGGATCAGGGAAGCTTCCTCACGGGCATCGGAGCTCTCACTGTTCGGCGCCGGTATAGGCGCCGGCAGCTTGAGCTGAGCGTCGTCCGCCCTGGGCTGTTGGCGTGAAATGGCCTGGACGGCGCCGTCATAGAGCGCCTTCTCCAGGTGGGAGTAGCGCTCCAGCAGCTCCTGGCATTGGCCGTCATCAAGGCCGCTGGGGCCGCAGAGCTGCTGATCCAGCCAGCTGAGCAAATCCTCAAGCAACGACCGGACAGCGTCCGGCAGCTGATCCGGCGTCGGCTTCTTCAGCGCCTGGAGGGCTACCGCAAGCGCCCTGACGCTGGCGCTGTCCACCTGCACAAAGGCCAGTTCAGTAGCGATCTGCTGCAACAGCAGTTCCGTGGACGGATCCAGCAGGGCCATCGGCTAGGCCACCAGCGGCAGCCTGGACGCTGGCTCGATGAGCTCAGCCGAAAACTGCATTGAGCGCTCCGGGAATGAGACGATCAGCGGGGAGGTCCTGAGTCGAAGACGGGGGCTCACGGCTCACCGATCAAATGCAACGACAACTGCCTGATGCAGCCGGCGCGTCGATGTTCCCAAAGATAGACCGCCTGCCAGGTGCCCAGGAGAAGCCGCCGCCCTTCAAATGACAGATTCAGAGTTGTACAGGTGAGGGCCGTGCGGATGTGGGCCGGCATATCGTCCGGGCCTTCATCGTCATGGACATAGGCGCGCAGCTCGCCGCGCCCGCTGATCGGCCTGACCCCCTCCTGCGGCACGAGGGCCCGCAGATAGGCGGCCAGATCCACCAGCACCCGTGGGTCGGCATTTTCGTTGATGGTCAGCGAACAGCTGGTATGCAGGCAGCAGATCAGCGCCACGCCGGTGTCTAGAGCACTGCCAGCAATAGCGCCGTTCAGCTGGGCGGTCAGATCCGTGAAGCCTTCCCCCGGGGTCGGCACGGACAGCCGGGTCAGGCTCTGGCGCAGCATCGCTCCACGGCTCCGGGATTGGTTCTCGTGAAGGTCAGTCTCCGTGATCACGCCCCCCCAGCCGCCGCTTCTCTGCACGGCCTGCCGGCGCGCCCTTCGCAAGAAGGCCGGCCATGATGGCCAAACGCACCGATCAGCGCACCGCCAATGGCCCAACTGACGATCCTCTACGACGGTGGCTGCCCGCTCTGTCTGCGGGAAGTGCGCTTCCTGCGGGGCCGCGATCCCCGGGGTGATCGGCTCGGTTTCGTCGACATCGATGCCAGCGACTACGACCCCGCAGGCCACGGCGGCATCGACTACCGCGCGGCGATGGCCCGGATCCACGGGATCACAGCTGATGGTCAGGTGCTGAGGGATGTCGAGGTGTTTGCCCGGGCCTACGGCCTGGTGGGGCTGGGCTGGCTCTATGCCCCGAGCCGCTGGCCCCTGCTGGGACCCGCCATCAATGGCATCTACGGGCTCTGGGCCGGGGCCCGCCTGCAGCTCACCGGTCGCCCCGACCTCGATACGCTCAGCCGGGCCCGCGCCAACCCCTCCACCGGCGCATGAAGGGCCTGGGGCAGAACGACCAGCTCCAGCATGGGTGGAGAAAATGCCATGGCCAGGTAGGAAACGATGGCTGGCGACTGGATGATCGGCTGCAGAGCAGTCACCGCAAGGCCTACGAACTGGGGTCAAGTTAACGAGGGTCAGGTCTCCACTTTCTGCCGGAAGAACCAGGGCAAGGGCAACATGGACTCCCCTATCTGCTTGCGCCATGACCTTGATGAATTGCAGCTACGAAGGGGGACTGCGTTGTCTTTCCTTGCATGAGAGCTCGGGCAGCCAGCTGATCACCGATGCGCCGCTCGACAACCAGGGGAAGGGAGAGGCCTTCTCCCCCACGGATCTGGTGGCTACCGCCCTGGCGAGCTGCATCCTGACGATCCTGGGCATCGTCGCCGAGCGCCACGGCATCGAACTACAACCCTGCACGGCCCGGGTGGAGAAGACGATGACCAGCGAAGGCGTGCGCCGCATCGCCCTGCTGGAGGTGTGGATCGACCTGCCAGCAGGGCTGGAGGCGGAACAGCGAACGTTGCTGGAGCGAGCCGGCGAGGGCTGCCCGGTCAAGCGCAGCCTGGAGGGGTCCGTGCCGATGACCTTGTACTGGCAATGAGGTCGCAACAAGGGGCTCTGGCCGGTCAAGGTTCTTGAGCTCGGCCTACGGAGTGCGGCGGCGACATTCAAGCAAGGCCGCACAGTTCCTGCGGAACAGGGCCAACACCAGATCCGGGGTCTGCAGCTCCATCCAGAAGTCCTCCGCCTCCAGCCGCTGATCCGCACTGGGATAGCGCCTGCTCACCAACTACTTGGCGTAGTGGGGCGCCATCGTCTGCAGCTCCCGGTAAGTGCGCTGCATCAGTTCATCGGTACCTATCAGCGATCGCTGTCGAACCGGTGCAGGACTGCATGATGTGAGTGGATTTGTGGGCACATTGCACTTGCAGATCACCAGCCGATCGATGCCCTTGCCGTCGTTTTCGTAGTAGCCGGCGTGATCGGCGGGGCAATGGTAATCATCTCCAGACTTGCCAGAGCTGGCTAAGATCGCCATGGCGGCGCGGGTATGCGCCAGGCTCCTCCCAGTGACGCTGCCCCCCATGGCTTCCCTGGACCAGGCCTCCGCCCATGGACGGCTGCGCGCCTACCTGCACACCACCCAGCTGCTCGGATCGATCCACAGCACCCTTTATTACGACCAGAACACAGCGATGCCAGCCGCTGGAGCTCCCTGGCGCGGAGAACAGCTGGCCCTGCTCGCCCGCCAGCTGCACGGTCGCCAGAGCTGCCGCGAATACAGCGACCTGGTGGCGGCGGCGGAAGCGGAGCTGGCGACCGACGCCGACCCAGGAGCACGGCGCAATCTGGTGCTGCTGCGACAGGAGCTGGAACGGCAGCGGCGGCTTGATCCGGTGCTCGTGGGCCGGATCGCCGAGGCCCAGGCCCGGGGCTATGCCCTCTGGCAACAGGCCAAGGCCGACCAGAACTTTGCCCTGTTCTCCCCAGCCCTGGCCGAACTGGTGAGCCTGCGCCAGGAGCAGGCGCGCCAGCTGGCGGAACCGCGCAGCTGCTGGGAGACCCTGGCCCAGACCTTTGAACCGGACATCAGCAAACAACGGCTGCGGGAGCTGTTCGAGCCCCTGCGCCAGCAGCTGCCGGGGTTGCTGGCGCAGGCCGCATCGCTGCCACCGTTGCCCCCGGCCAACTGGGATCTGCAAGAGGCGGCCCAGGACCAGCTCTGCGAAACGCTGCTGCTGGAATGGGGCTATGACGCCAGTCGCTGCCAGCGCTCCCGCTCCCCCCATCCCTTCTCGACCACGATCGGGCCCGCCGATTTCCGGATCACGACCCGCATCGTTGCCGGCTTGCCGTTTTCGGCTTTCCTGGCCACGGCCCACGAATGGGGCCATTCACTCTACGAACAGGGGCTGCCCCGCAGCGGCGAGCATTTCTTCCCGTGGCCCCTTGGTGAGGCCACGTCAATGGCGGTCCACGAGAGCCAGAGCATCTTCTTCGAATGCCGCCTCGCCCGCAGCGCGGCCTTCGCGGAGCGCTGGTATCCCCGCTTCCGCTCAGCTCTTGGACGCGATGCCTGGGGGAATGGGCGGCGCTTCTGGCGCAGCATCAACCCGATGCGGGCCGGCCTGACCCGGGTGGAGGCCGACGAGCTGAGCTACTGCCTGCACATCGTGCTGCGCTTTGAACTGGAGCTGGCGCTGCTGGAGGAGGACCTGCCGGTGGAGGAGCTGCCGGAGCGCTGGAACAGCGGTATGGAGCAGTTGCTGGGGTTGCGCCCGGGCCATGACGGCGAAGGTTGTCTCCAGGACGTGCACTGGAGCGAGGGGCTGTTCGGATACTTCCCCTCCTACGCCCTCGGCCATCTGATCAGCGCCCAGCTGAGCGAAGCGATGGCGGCCGAGCTGGGGCCGATTGAGGCCCAGATCGCCGCGGGCAATGAGGCGGCGATCCTGGCCTGGCTGGGGCGAAAGGTCTGGCTCCTCGGACGACGGGTCAACGCCGAGCAGCTGGTGGAGCAGATCACCGGCCGGCCCCTGAGCGCAGAGCCATTCCTGGCCTACCTGCGGGACAAACTGGCCAGGCTCGCCGACTGAGCAGCATTCATCCGCCGCTGTTGGGCTGTCGATTAGGCCGGCACCGCGGCGGCGGCATCTGGTTCGGGGGCACTCCTTAAGATGCCAATGCGATTCCTGAGCCCA
>JAPLID010000173.1:5262-74314 GCA_026389285.1 Cyanobacteriota bacterium | reverse complement strand
CGAAGGCAGGCTGAATGCCATCGTGGAGCTCAACTCCAACACCGTCAACAAATACGAGCTGATCACCGAAACCGGCCATCTCAAGCTGGACCGTGTGGGGTACTCCTCCCTGGCCTATCCCTTTGCCTACGGCTGCATCCCCCGCACCTGGGACGAGGACGGCGATCCGCTCGACATCGAGATCGTCGGGGTCAGTGAGCCGCTGGTTCCCGGATCGCTGGTGGAAGCCCGCATCATCGGCATCATGAAGTTCGACGATGGCGGTGAAGTCGATGACAAGGTGATCGCCGTGCTCGCCGACGACAAGCGCATGGATCACATCACCAGCTATGAGCAACTTGGAGCCCATTGGCTCAAGGAAACCCAGTACTACTGGGAGCACTACAAGGACCTCAAGAAACCCGACACCTGCAAGGTGAACGGTTTCTTCGATAGCACGGAAGCTGTGACGATCATCAAGGCGTGCGAACAGCGCTACCTCGACACGATCGAAGCCAGGCTGGTCAACTGAAGCCGCGCCCCTCACCGTCGCGCTACTGACCACTGCCCCATCGTCCCCCTGCCGCCCCTCCCATGTCCGCCCCCATCGCCGTCCCATCCAGCCCCTTGCGCCGGCGGGCGGCCTGGGGCGCTGTTCTGAGCCTGAGCTGCGGAGCGCTACTGGGCCAGACAGGGGCCCTGGCCATTGAGGCGCCTCCGGCCCTGCCCCCCTTACCAGCCACGTCCGCCCAACGGGCTTCCGGGCAACCTGTCATCCGGCCGGAGGCCGCCACCCCTGCTGTGGCGCCCCTGAGCCTGCCGGCGCCGGCCACCGGCTCGCTCACCAGCACTCGACGGATCCTGCTCGAGCTGGGCCGGCGCACGATCAGCCTCTACGAAGGCGACAAGGTGCTCGGCAGCTGGCCGGTGGCGATCGGTGATCCCGCCACCCCGACCCCGACCGGCAGCTTCAAGATCCGCAACAAGGTGGTCAATCCCCAGTACCAGAGCACCAAGAGCGGCAAGAACAATCCCACCATCGGCCCGAATGGCCCTCTGGGCGATCGCTGGATTGGCTTTCACAACACCTCCAGGGATCAGTTCGGCATCCATGGCACCCCTCCGGCCTGGGCGTGGGCCGTCAACACGCGGGCGGCGGTCTCCCACGGCTGTGTGCGCATGCTCAACCCCCATGTCCAGGCCCTGTTCGATCAGGTGGAGGTGGGAACGCCGGTGGTCGTGAAGAACTGAAACTCTCGACCTGTACTTTTTACTCGCTGCGCAGCACAGCTGCATCAACACCTACAGCACAGCTGCAGCAACGGTTGAGGTAACACCCGTAGAGATTCTGTAGATCACCCCTGACCCCTGGTGATGTCTGGGTACAAACACTTAAGGTCATTTCATTGCAGCCGACGGCGAGCTGGTAGCGCCGTCAATTCGATGCCCCATCCTCCTCATCGCACCACGGACCCACTCAACAGCACCGCCCTCAAATGGGGCCGTGATGGCGAGCTCTCCGACCTCGACCTGCTGCGCATCCTCAACCTGCTGTCTCAGGCCGATCCGGTCGCCCTAGGGCTCGTCAGTTCCCGCTTCGAGGGCTGAAGCCGGAATCTGGTCGCCAAGGCGCGGGCCATGCCATCCCGGCTGGCCAGACCACGCAAGGCCGTGATCGGCAGGCCGGTAGCTGGCAGCCCATGGGGCAGATATCCAGCAACTCCCTCCGGTACCTCGAAGATCGGGATCTGCCTCAGCCCATCAGGAGTGAGCTGATCCTCCAGTCGATCCAGTCTGGCCGAGAGCGGCAGCCAGACCAGATCGGTGCGACGGCAATCGATCAGGGTGGCTGGCTCGCTGCCGGCAACCATCGCCCCGGACAGGGCCCTCTGCAGATCCGCCAGGGTGACCAGTCCCACTGCGGTCCCGCGATCTTCGACCACAAGGCAATGGCCATGGGCCTCGATCAGCAGGGCCAGGGCCTCAACGGCAGGTAACCCGCCGCTCAGCACCAGCGGGCTGAGCGGCTCAAGCGCCTCGGCGACACCCAGATGGGCCAGACGCTCACGCCGTTCCTCCTCAAGCGGATCCGGGCCCAGCAGTCCTGGATCCCGGAAGCCCTGCCAGCGTTCCACCAGGGCCGCACTCAAACCCGCTGCTGCCATCAGCGGCAGCACGATGCGGATGTCACGGGTGAGCTCAAACAGAAGCAATAGGGCTGTCAACGGCGCCCGGGCGCTGCCGGCGAGCACCGCCGCCATACCCACCATGGCGTAGGCGGGGGGTTCGGCCACCGGCAGCTGCAGCCAGCCTTCCCCCAGCATCTGGCCATAGCAACTGCCGAGCACCGCCCCCAGAAACAAGGAGGGAGCGAAACCACCACCGACAAAGCCACTGGCATTGCTGACCGCAGTCGCCAGCAGCTTGACGCCGAGCAGGGCAAGCAGGGTCAGCAGTGGAATGCCGCCGTCGCTGCCGAGCAGGGCTTCAATCGTGTCGTAGCCAACCCCCAGCACCTGGGGGAAGGCCAGGGCCATGCCGCCAACGGCAGCCCCACCGAGGGCTGGCGCTAGACCTGGGGGCAGACGGTCGACCAGGGCCTGCATCCGGGGACCGCGGCCGGCGGCCAGCAGACTGACCAGCAACCAGGACATCAGGCTGGCCAGCACCCCCAGTCCCAGGTACAGGGGCAACTCCAGCAGTGATTTCACCTCGTAGGCCGGCAGGCGCAGGATCGGATCGTCGCCCAGGCACACTTGGGTGACCAGGGAGGAGGCCACCGCCGCCACCAGCACCGCCCGCAGGCTGGGTCGACCTGGAATGGCGCTGAAACTGCCTTCAAAGGCAAAGAAGACACCAGCGATCGGCGCCTTGAAGCCCGCTGCCAGACCGGCCGCCACCCCGGCCGCCACCAGGGCTTTCTGGGACTGGGGCGACAGTTTCGCCTTCCAGCCCACCCACAGTCCGAGATTGGCCCCACTTTCCACACTCGGGCCCTCAGGGCCCAGCGAAGCTCCACTGCCAAGACTGAGAGAGGCGGCAACCAGTCGCAGCAGGGGCAGCCGGGGCGCCGCCGTCAGGGCTCCATCGGCCATCGCCATCAGGCTGGCCAGCCCTGGCCCGATCGTGCCCCCCAGCCAACGCAATAGCCCGACCGCCAGGCCCCCTAGGGTCGGCACCACCACCACCGGCCAGAGCTCCAACCAGTCGAGGCTGGCGGGCAGGGCGATGGTCGCCGGTTCCGGCAGGGCCGGTGGTGGGGGCGACAGCAGGCCGATGCCACCCAGGCCGAGTTGCAGCAGGGCCTTGAGGGGTGTGCCGCCCTGCTCCACCACCGGCAGCAGCTCGATCGCAGGAGCCTCGGCGGGGCTGACCGAGGACGAGGCCCTGCCGACTTCGAGCAGCCACTCCACGAACGGGCCGTAGAGGAAGTTGTTGATGAAGCCCAGCAGTTCATGAAAGCCCACCACCGCCAGGCCGGTAAGAACCCCCACCAGGGCCGACCAGGCCAGCAGATTCCATTGGAAGGGCAGGGAGCGTACTTCCGAGCTGGCCGATTCAGGCTTCGGGCCGGACGTTTGCAAAAATCTCCTCCAGGATCTCCCCGGCCCCCTGGGCCCGCAGGGACTTAGCCAGGGCCAGACCGATCGCCTCCGGATCCTCCTGGGGGCCGCGGGCCTCGTCCCGGATCAGACGCAGGCCATCGAGGCTGGCCACCATGCCCGTGAGCACCAGCTCATCGCCGTCGAAGTGGGTGTTGACGCCGATCGGCACCTGACAGCCCCCTTCCAGCTGGCGCAGGAAGGCCCGCTCCGCCAGGCAGCGCAGCGCCGTCGGCCGGTGCTCGAGCACCTTGATCTGGTTCAGCACCCGATCATCTCCCAAGCGGCATTCGATGCCCAGGGCACCCTGGCCGACGGCATGGAGGGAAATCGAGGGATCGATCAGCTCATGGATTCGAGCACCAAGACCGAGCCGCCCCAGTCCGGCGGCGGCCAGGATCAGGCAGTCGTATTGGCCGGCATCGAGCTTTTCGAGCCGCGTGATCACGTTGCCGCGCACATCCTTGAAGATCAGATAGGGATAGTGGTGGCGCAGCTGGGCCAGTCGCCGCAGGGAACTGGTACCGACCACGCTGCCCTCAGCCAGGCTGGCCAGGGTCTTGTCGCGGTGCTTTTCATGCACAACTAGAGCATCGGCGGGATCCTCCCGCTCGGTGATGCAACCGAGCATCAGCCCCTCGGGCAGGTTGGTGGGCAGATCCTTGAGACTGTGGACGGCGATGTCGGCCCGATCCACCAGCATCTGGGTCTCCAGCTCCTTGGTGAACAGACCCTTGTCGCCGATCTTGGCCAGGGCCACATCAAGGATCTTGTCCCCCTGGGTGGCCATCGCCTCGATACTGATCTCCAGGCCGGCATGGGCCCTGGTCAGCTCGTCGCGGACCCAGTGGGTCTGAACCATGGCCAGCTGGCTGCGACGGGAGGCGATGCGCAGGGTCGATGCGATCGCGGAACCGGAGGCTGGGCTGGACATCGGCTGATTTTCGGCAGGCGGGACGGCGGGCGCCCCTGCAGGGGACGCCGTTGATCTTCAGCTCGGCAGCCTAGGTCGTGACGGCAGATGGGCATTGGCTCAGGCCGCAGCGAACAGATCCAGGGGCAATGGCCCCCAGGTGTCCTCCCTCTGAGGGTCGGCCGGCTGGTGGCCGGTGATGAGCACACCCTGGCCCAGCCCCGTTTCCGGGCGGAGCAGAAAACGACCATTGCGCTGATTACCCTTGAGAAAGACGGCCGCATCAGCCTGCAGGCTCTCCGGCTCCGGTCCCTCGGGTTCGAGAGCAGGCCAGCCAAGGGCAACTTCACACTGCCGCAGCCCAGCCACGGCAGCCACGGCGCTGGGGGCCATCACGCCGATGGTGAACCAGGCGCAGCCTGCCATCGCCACCTGCAGCTCCTGCCGCAGCAAGGAGCGCTCGACAACTGAAAGTTCTGGCGCCGAACGCAGTCCCCGCAGGCTGGTGAGGGTGGGGAAATCGGAGGTCATGGGGAAGGGGGCAGGGAGAGAGGCTGACGCCAGGATGCGATGCAGACGGTCAACCAGGCCAGACCGACACCACCGCCGGCGAGCAGGTCGGTGGGCCAGTGGGCGCGGGCGTAGAGGGTGCTCAGCCATACCAGCAAAATCCACAGCCCGGCTCCGATCGCCAGCGGGCGCCGCAGATGCGGATGGTGGGACGCCAGGATCACCACCATGGCGCCGTAGAAGGCAACGGCGCCAGCGGCATGCCCGCTCGGGAAGCTGCGGCCATCCACAACCAGCAACTTTTCCGGTGGCCGGGCTCGGTCGAACAGGGGTTTGAGCGCCAGATCGACGATCAGCAGGATGCCGCCGGTGGCCATTACCAGCAGGCGCAGATCCCGCCACCAGCGCTTGAGCACCACGAAGATCAGGGCCGCCAGCACCAGGAAGGAGGTGAAATGCTTACCGCTGACGCGATAGATCATCAACAGGCCGTCTCCGATCTCACCACGCAGGTGATCACCCAGCCAGTGCAGGATGGCCTCATCGAACGTGGGTGGCCGGCGCGGGTCGATCAGCACGGCCAGGATCGCCAGCAGGGCTGCGCAGGCGCCGAGCACGACCCAGTCGCGGCGGTGGACACTGAGACGGATCACGGTCGGAGATCCTCGCGCCTGACACGCCACAGCTGTTGCTGTTCGTTGCCATGGAGTCGCTGGACCGCATGATCGGCGAGATCGAGCGCCTTAAGGTCCGAGACGTCCCCGATCAGCCGCACTGAAGTGGTGCTGGCCCTGATACCGAGGCTGCCGGGATCCTGGCGGAGGCGATCGTCCAGGCTATTTCGGCCCGCAAGAAAGAAAGCGGTTTCACTGCCGTAGAACACGATGCTGTAGCGCTTGGCGCCCACCACCCAGAGCGGTTCGTCGGCCAGCGCCTGGCGACGGGCCTGGCGCGCCAGTTCCCGCAGCGGCAGCTGCCGTTGGCGGTCCAGCAACGGAGCCAGGGGCGGGATCACCAGGGCCAGAATGGCCACGAACCCGAGCAGATTCGGCAGCCACAGCCAGCGCTCGGCTTCCGTCCGGCGCAGCAACAGCACCAGGGCCAGGGCCGCGGCAGCCAACACAACGGCCAGCAGCAGCGGCAGACCGGAGCGATTCAGGGCACCCGCCAGCTCGGGATGGGCCGGATCCGTGGCGGCCCAACGTGGCGCCAACACCGCCGCCGCCGCCAGCAGGGCCAGCAGGATGGCATGTAGCCAGGCCGTGGGGCGCAACCAGCCAGGTGTCATCGGCTCGACTCCGGCAAACGGGCACCAGGCCAGGGCCACCAACAGGCTGCCGGCAGGCACCACCGGCAGGATGTAGCCAGGCAGTTTGGTGGCGGCGGCAGAGAAGAACGCCACCATCACCACCAGCCAGAGCAGGAGAAACAGGGGCAACTCCCGCCCCGGATCAGCCGCGGCGCGGCGCCAGGAACTCAGACGCCAGAAGCGCAGCGGCGCCATCGCTGCCGGCAGGAACAGCGACCACGGGAGCAAAAGCAGCAGCAAGCAGGGCAGGTAGTACCAGAAGGGACCCGGATGGTTGTAAAGAACGCTGGTGAAGCGCTGCAGGTTGCTGAAGCCGAGGAAGCCTCCCAGGAACGCCACACCATTGGCATGGGCAGCAGCTCCGTACCAGGGCATGGCCACACCCAGGAACAAAGCCAGCATCGCCAGCAGCTGCAGCGGTCTGAGCCAGGGTCGCCATTGGCCGGTCAACGTCAGAAAAACGACAATCACCAGACCTGGCAGCAGCAGCCCCACGGGCCCCTTGGCCAGCACCGCCACACCGGTGCACAGGGCGAAGGCGACCCGGCCCAGACCGGCGAGGAGCGGTTGCTGGCGATGGCGATGGGCCAGCAGGAAGCCATACAGCGCCAGGGTGATGGCGCTGGAGAGAAACATGTCGGTGGTGGAGGTGCGCCCCCAGCCCACCCAGCCCGGGGTGGTGGCCAGCACGGCGGCGGCCAGCAATCCCCTCCCCCAGCGGGTGGCGGGTTGTTCCCCGGCGGCAGCCCAACCGCTCACCAGGGCGAAGGAGGCGACCACAACCGTTGAGGCCGCCAGGGCCACCGGCAGGCGCGCAGCCCACTCCGACACCCCGAACAACCGGAACGACAGAGCCACCATCCAGTAGCCCCAGACCGGATAGTCAAAGAAGCGCTCTCCGTTCCACCAGGGGGTCACCCAGTCCTGGCGCAGCACCATCTGATGGCCCACCTCGACGAACAGGGACTCGGTCTTGTCGGTGAGACCCAGGACACCGAGTCCATTGAAGAACGCCAGCCAGCAGAGCAGAACGAGAACCAGGGCCACCAGAGAGGGAAGCCAGCGGGGATGGCGTTGCCAGAACTCAGCCACGGGATCGCTGGCCATGGAGACGCTGTCCACCGCAACAACGGGCAACTTAGGAGCCGACTGAACTTGAGATCAGCCTGCTCGCAACAGACATCGCCGCTGGCCCGCCCGAGGGCAGATTTGACGGCCAGGAGGCCGGAGGCTCAGGGACTGTTCCAGACGAATCTGGAGGAGGCGGCGTAGTTCCAGACGAACACCACCACGATCCCGGCCAGCTGGGCAAACAGGGTGTCGTGGGAAACCAGGCTGTAAAAGGCTGAGGCGATTCCCACATTGGCCAGCACGGGCAGGGAGGCCACCACCAGAAACTTGAGCAGGCCCCGCAGCAGCGCCAGTCCTTGCTGCCTCTGGAAGCGGAAAGTTAGAGCGTTGTTGATCAGATAGTTGGAGGTGGCGGCCACGACCACCGCCGGCGGCAGGGCCTGCTCGAAGCTGAGCCCGAAGGCCATCAGCAGACTGTTGACAGCAAGCTGCACCACCACGCCACTGCAGCCCACCAGGGCAAAGCTGATCGCCCGGCGCGGCACGCTGCGCAGCAACAGGGTGTGCAGGATCGACACCCCCAGATCCCAGACAATCGCCAGGTCGAGCTTGGAATCACCGGCGATGCGGGCCTGAAAGGTAAGCGGCACCTCCTCCACCTTCAGCCGTCCGCCGCTGATCGCCAGCAGCTCATAGAGGAACTTGAAACCGTTGACATCAACACGACGCACCAGGGGCAGAGCCGCCTCAGGGCGCATGGCGAAGAAGCCACTCATGTAGTCCGTGAGGCGGCGGTAGTGGGGCAAGCTGAAGCGAGCGATGCTATTGGCCAGGGTCGAATTGCGCTCGCGGCGATCACTGAGACCGTGAATCCGGGCCTCGGCATGGAAGCGACTGCCAATCACCAAGTCGGCGTTGCTTTCCAGTAGGCGTTTTACAGCGCAGGCCACGGTGGCAGGCTCATGCTGGCCATCGCAATCCATGACCACCACCAGATCTCCGGTGGCATCCAGAATCCCCTCCTTGATGGCACTGGAAAGGCCGGCACGACCGACACGGCGAATCAGCCGGATCACCGGATATTGGTGGGCAAGTCGGCGCACCTCCTCGGCGGTGCCATCTTCAGAATCGTCATCGACAAAGAGGATTTCGAGACTGAACTGCTCGACCAATGGCAACAATCCATTCACGACAGACTCAATGTTCTGACGTTCGTTGTAAGTGGGTAATACCACCGACAACCTCAGTTCCGAAGACTGCGGTGGGGACAGGGGATTCACTCCTCAAGAGCCACAAGAGCCAATCTTACTTGATGTACTCCTTGAGAACGCCATTGCGGTTGGGATGGCGCAGTTTGCGCAGAGCCTTGGCCTCGATCTGACGAATCCGCTCGCGGGTGACGTCAAAGATCTGACCAATTTCCTCAAGCGTCTTCATCCGTCCATCGTCTAGGCCGTAGCGCAGGCGCAGCACGTCCCGCTCCCGAGGGCTGAGGGTGGCAAGCACCCCTTCTAGATCTTCACGCAGCAGGTTTTTCGCCACATCCTGCTCGGGATTTTCGATATCAGCCTCGATGAAATCACCGAGGCGGGAATCCTCCTCTTTGCCGATTGGAGTTTCCAGTGAGATCGGCAGCTGGGCTGACTTGGCGATAAAGCGAAGCTTTTCGATCGTCATCTCCATGCTTTCAGCAATCTCCTCTTCCGTCGGCTTGCGTCCGAATTCCTGCGAAAGGGTTTTGGTGGTTTTCTTGATGCGGGAGATGGTTTCATAGAGGTGAACCGGCAGGCGAATCGTGCGGCTCTGATCAGCAATGGCACGGGTAATCGCCTGACGAATCCACCAGGTGGCATAGGTGGAGAATTTATAGCCCTTCTCGTGATCAAACTTCTCTGCAGCACGAATCAATCCGAGGCTGCCTTCCTGAATCAAGTCCTGGAAAGATAGGCCCCTATTCATATATTTTTTAGCAATCGACACGACCAGGCGCAGATTGGACTGCACCATCTTTTCCTTGGCCCGCCGTCCCAGCATCAGACGCCGGCGGAACTTGATCAGCGGCATATCAAAAATTGCCGCCCACTCCTTGCTGTCGGGGAAATGACCTTTGTCGGCTTCGAACTCAGTCGCCTTCTCTTCCAGCTCCAGCAGGTCGGCGATCTTGCGGGCCAGCTCGATCTCTTCATCGGGCCTCAGCAACCGGATGCGGCCGATTTCCTGCAGGTACACCCGGATCGAATCCTCGGTGTAAACCCCCTTGGGCCCCACCTTGATGCTGGCCAGGGCCTTGGCCGACTTGACGTCCTTCTTCTCGGCCACGTCAGTGATGCCCGGCTCCAGATCATCACCATCGGCCTGGAGCTCGGCGTCAGCATTGAGATCACCCGCCTTGGCGGCCGCGGCAGCTGGCTTGGCTGCAGCAGGCGACTTGGCCGTCTTGGCGGCTTTGACCGATTTGGCAGCAGCCTTCGCGGGCTTGGCGGCTTTGGTGGCCGCATCCGCGCTGGGAGCCTTGCGGGCCTTGGGCTTGGGAGTCGGCAACACCTCACCGTCAGCTGTCACGGTCATCAGGATCTCAGGCAACGCCGCCTTGACCGTCGAGGGGGACTTGGCCGCCAGCCCGGTGTTGCCCAAGGGGGCTTCGGAGACGGAAGCAAGAACAGCCTTAGCGGGGACGGCCTTGCCTTTGGCGGCGACAGAACTCATAGCGGATGCGCGACGAAACAGAAACTCGGGTTGTGAAGAAACTTCGTTACAACGAAGGCTGAACCTCAACAGCAGCTCAGACCGCTGCCGTTGGATGAAGAAAGATGAAGGCTGAGCCAGAGGCCCAACAGAAACGGGCAACCCAGGAATCGGGATGACCTTGTGGCTGAAACATCAAGACATCGGAGCGGGCTCCAGATGTGGTGTTTGCTGGAGGTGGCTGGGCCCGCGGCAGTGCTGTCAGGGGAGGTCGCAGACCTGATGCCAGGTTGGGAGCTGCACTCCCGGGCACACAAAGGGTCTTCCCGCTGGACGGAACTCTGCCGGGTTCCGACGGCAGCCTTAATCGGCATGCTCAACCTGCACATTCTAGGAATGGATTGAGACCTTTGCAAGACTGCCTCCCAGCGCCCCGCAGTCCCGTCCCCTTAGACCCTTCTCCCTGGCTTGAAATCTGGCTGGAAGCCGGTCGGGAAGGCCAGGCTTTCACCTATGCCAATCCCGATGGTCTGATCGTGGCTGTGGGCGATCTCGTGCAGGTGCAGCTGCAGGGCCGTCACCATGCAGGCTTGGTACTGGCCTGTCAGGAGACCCTTCCGCCGGGCCTTGAAGGCAAGCGCATCCGCGCCGTGGAGGCGGTGCTGCAGAGCGCGGCGGTGGAGAAGCAGTGGCAGGAGTTGGTGCTGATGGTGGCTGAGGCCTGCCATACCAGCCGCTTTCGCACCCTCAAAAGCACCTTGCCGCCAGGCTGGCTGGGTCAGCGCACTCGCAGCGGCGCTGGCCGGCTCCTCTGCCGGATTCAGCGACCGGAGGGCGCGACCGACGCCCTCTCCCTGCCTACGGATCTGAGTTCCCGTCAGCGAGCCCTGCTGGAGCACCTCGACAGCCATGGTGGGTGCCGGCTGCTTCGCGACCTGCTGGGTGTGGATGGCTACGGCCGGGGTCTGATCACGGCCCTGGAGGCCCAGGGTCTACTGCAGCGCGAGATGGTACGCGTCGCTCCTGAAAGCCGGCCCCGGGATCGGATCCACACCGGCACCTTCCGGGATGCAGTGCTGGAGGAACCACAGACGGCCACCCCCGCCCAGGCCGCGGCCGTGGAGGCGATCGATTCGGCCGAGGCCGGCAGCTCCCTGTTGCTGTGGGGCGTGACCGGGGCGGGCAAGACAGAGGTGTACCTCCAGTCGGCCGCCCGCCAGCTGGCCCAGGGACGCAGTGTCTTGCTGCTGGCCCCGGAGATCGGCCTGATTCCCCAGCTACTGGACCGCTGCCGGGCCCGACTCGGCCCCCGGGTGCTGGAGTATCACAGCGGCATGGGGGAGGCGGAGCGGGTGGCCGTCTGGCGCCGCTGCCTGGCGGCGGCGGTGGCGTGCGAACCGCTGGTGGCGATCGGTACGCGCTCGGCGGTCTTTCTGCCCCTGGGATCGCTCGGGCTGATCGTGCTCGATGAAGAACACGACAGCTCCTACAAGCAGGAGAGCCCGATGCCCTGCTATCACGCCCGCGAGGTGGCCCAGCTCCGGGCCACCCTGGACGGGGCCCGCCTACTGCTGGGCAGTGCCACCCCCTCCCTGGAAACCTGGCTGCGTTGCCGTCAGCCCCAGGCCGCCGGCGGAATCCAGCTGCTGCGCCTGCCGGAGCGAATTGGGCAGCGGCCTCTACCCCCCGGCTGGAGCAGTTGCAGGCCCGGGGCGAGCAGGCGGTGGTGCTGGTGCCGCGGCGGGGCTATCGCTCCTTCCTCAGCTGCCGCAGCTGCGGCGAAGCTGTCCAGTGCCCCCACTGCGACGTGGCCCTGACCGTGCACCGCAGCGCTCGCGCCGGCACAGGCCCGATGGAATGGCTGCGCTGCCACTGGTGCGATCACCGCCAGGTGATCGAGCAGCGCTGCGGCAAGTGCGGCTCCACCGCCTTCAAGCCCTTTGGTGCCGGCACCCAACGGGTGATGGAGCAGCTGGCGGAGGAACTACAGGGTCTGCGGCTGCTGCGTTTTGACCAGGACACCACCCGGGGCAGGGACGGCCATCGCCGACTGCTGGACCGCTTTGCCGCCGGCGAAGCCGATGTGCTGGTCGGCACCCAGATGCTGGCCAAGGGCATGGACCTGCCGCGGGTGACCCTGGCGGCCGTGCTCGCCGCCGACGGCCTGCTGCACCGCCCGGATCTGCGCTCCTCGGAGCACTGCCTGCAACTGTTGCTGCAGCTGGCGGGGCGGGCCGGCCGGGGCGAACGGCCCGGGGAAGTGCTGGTGCAGACCTACAGCCCCGACCATCCGGTGATCCGCCATCTGGTCGATGGCCGCTACGAACGCTTTCTGGAGGAGGAGCTGGAGCTGCGCCGCCAGGCTGGCCTGGTGCCCTTCAGCCGTGCCTGTCTGCTGCGACTGGCAGGTCCCTCGGCGAGTGCCACCGCGACGGCGGCCACCAGCCTGGTGGAACAGGTGCGGGCCCGGGTGGAGGGCGAGGGCTGGACCGTGATCGGCCCCGCCCCAGCGCCCGTCGCCCGGGTGGCGGGGCGCAGCCGCTGGCAGGTGCTACTGCACGGACCAGCGGGGGCGGCGATCCCACTGCCCCCGGAGGCGGACCTGCGACGAATCCTGCCGCAGGCCGTCAGCCTGGCGATCGATCCGGACCCGCTGCAGCTCTGAAGTGGCTGCCACCCAGAGCCGCCATTCAAGGTGCCAGCTCAGGCGGGCAGCTCAGGCAGCCCGTATCCGAGTCTCAGCCGGAGCCGTTGCAACACCGACACCAGGACCAGAGCCAGGGCAATGGCGCAGGCGCCCAGGCCGAGGCGGCTCCAGCGCCAGCAACGCAACTCCAGCGCATTGCGCTGCCCTGCCTGCAGAGGCCAGAGCAGCTGGGGCTCTCTCGCACGCCCGCGCCCCAGGGAGTGCATCGGCTGGGGCGCGGCGGAGATCACGGCTGCAGCGGAAACGGGCATGAGTCGCAGGCTCAGATCGACGCCAGCCATGGGTGGCAGGGCGGTGAGATCCACCACCAGGGAGACGTTCTGACGAACTCCCACCAACCAGTTGCGCTCCCGCCACCCCAGATCGGCCGCCGGCAGGCTCACCCCCGCCAGTTCGGCGGCGGCATCCAGGCTGCGTTGCAGGGCGGCAAGGGCCTGCTCAGCGGGCAGCACCGCCGTGAAGAGCACCTGCACCTCGCCCTGGCGCCGGCTCTGGAAAGGGGCCGGACCCCCATGGAGCACCTCGGCAAAACGGCGTTGCCAGGGCGTGAGCAAACCGGAGTCACTGTGCAGGCGATGGCTGAGCTGGAGCCGCCCGGGCCCTTCGAAACGCAGATCCGTGCGCACCTCCATGCAGCCCGTCAGCAGGGGCAGCAGCAGCAACAGCGCCAGCAACACCCCCGCGAGAGCTGCGAAGCCGACCGGCGCCGACGTCGGTCCCACCGGCGGCGGCGGCTCCGGCGGGGGGGCCGGCTGGCGGCGGCGAGCCGTCGTCAGGCCGGCACCGCTGCCTTCCAGCATCGCTCCCTGCTGGCCGAGATCCGGCAGAGTCAGGGACCAGTTGCGCGGCCGCTGCAGGGATGGAGCCTCCAGAACCATCAGCAGCTCCTTGGCCCGGGCACGCAGAGTGGCATCCACACAGGCCTGCAGGCAGCGGCAGCAGTCGGCGGCGAGCTCGGTCTGACCCTGACCCATCAGCGCTGTGGCCATCAGCAGGCGCACACCCGCTCCGACCGGCGATGCAGGCCCATGGGCCTGCTCCAGCGGCTCGAGCAACCGCAGGCACTGGCCGTAGTCGCCACGGTCGATCGCCTGGCGAGCCGAGGTGAGGGTGAG
The DNA here is from genome assembly GCA_026389285.1 of Cyanobacteriota bacterium. Taxonomy (GTDB): domain Bacteria; phylum Cyanobacteriota; class Cyanobacteriia; order PCC-6307; family Cyanobiaceae; genus Cyanobium. The sequence goes on along the minus strand of JAPLID010000173.1, from coordinate 60,423 downwards.
GGTGATCGCCGGATCCAGCTCCCGCTCAGCCATGGCTTGAACCGTTCACGGCCATCAGTCGTAGAGGTGGGCCTGACTGCCCACGACCATCGTGCCGATGCCCGCCTTGGTGAACACCTCCAGCAGCAGGGCGTGGGGGATGCGACCGTCGACGATGTGCGCGGCGGCCACCCCCTGGGCCAGGGCGCGAATGCAGCATTCGGTTTTGGGGATCATGCCGCCGTTGACGACGCCCGAGCCGATCAGATCCCGCGCCTCGCTCAACGAGAGCTGGCGGATCAGGGACTTGGGATCCTGGCGATCCTGGAGGATGCCGCTCGTATCGGTCAGCAGGACCAACTTTTCGGCCTCCAGGGCCGCTGGCAGTTCACCGGCCACCGTGTCGGCGTTGATGTTGTGGACCTTGCCGTAGGCATCGGGGGCAACGCTGGAAATGACAGGGATGTAACCGCCGTCCAGCAGGGGCTTGATTACCGCACAGTTCACCGCCGCCACATCGCCCACCAAACCCAGGCTGCCATCGCCATGGGTACGGGCCTGGATCAGATTGCCGTCGCTGCCGCAGAGACCGACGGCACGGCCGCCGACCTGATTAAGGCCGTTGACGATCTGCTTGTTGACCTTGCCGGCCAGCACCATCTCGACCACTTCCATCGTGGCTTCATCAGTGATGCGCAGTCCGTCGCGGAAGCGGGCTTCGATGCCGACGCGGGCCAGCCACTGATTGATCTCCGGACCACCGCCGTGGACGACCACAGGCTGCACCCCGACGCAGGTCAGCAGGGCGAGATCCCGGAAGACCGCATCCCGCAGGTCCTCGCGCACCATGGCCGCACCGCCGTACTTGACGACGACCGTGCGCCCCGAGAAGCGCTGGATGTAAGGAAGGGCCTCGCTGAGGACGGAAACCCTCAGGCTGTCCTCAGGGCTGACATGGGGATCGGAGCTCAAGATGAATCAGGCGGCAGGGGTGAGGGCTTCGGGAAGCAGGACCAGGCTGAACCTCCCGGCCGAGGTCTGGGTCAGTTCGGCCCTTAGGCCGGGACCGAAGAAGCGACCGAGCCGATCCTGCCGCTCCTGCCAGCGGGCAAAAGGAACACCACAGCAGGAAAAGGCGAGACGGAGGCCGTAAGAGCCGTCGCAGTCGAGTTCCTCGATTGACTCCAACTGAGGGGGGGCGTCCTCATCCCAGAGCTTGAGGGCTTCCAGCGACGATTCCAGGTGGGCCTTCTGGCCGTAACGCCAGCGGGTGACATCAGCCAGCAACTTGCACAGGGGCTCGCTTTCAGGCTGATCCCTGAGGCTGCGGAAGGCCTGGGGTGGGCTGATCCGGGCCGCCGGGGGAAGCTCAGAGGACTTGAGCGCCAGGCCCCCCAGCAGGATCGGAATCCCGTAAAAAATGGTGGGGAGACTGAGATTGGCGTTGTCACCGAGGTAGGCGATCGAACCGATCACCGTGAGCACGGCTCCGGCGACGGTGACGAGACTGCCGGGGGAAGTCAGGGCTTGCATTTGTCCATCTTCCAGCAAGATGTGCCGCGCCGGGAGCCTCCTGAGCGATTCATGGGGGCACGGCAGCACATCAGCCACCGCCGCCATGCCCCCGCGGCCGGAGCAGGGACAGGGGCTGCTGGGTACTACAGAAGGCCTCCTCCGGCCGTTGGCCGGCCAGCGCCAGGCGCAATCCAGGTCTGGCCTGGTCCTCCGTCCGACGCATTCCGGGCCGCTGAGCGGCTGCCGGCGGGCCAGGCTCCAGACTGAGCACCGGATCCGGATGTTCCTTCGAATCGGATGCCGCCTGTCGTTGACTCCTCTGCCTCGATCTGTGCCGGCGCTCTTCGATCGCCGCTTTGAATCCGGCAGCTGTCACCGTGATCGTCAATCGTCCCGATCCTGCCCACGGCTCCACCGTCCGCCCCACTCACCGCGCCGTCCCGTCCCGATGCGTTCCGATTCCTCTGAGCAGCTCCCCGACCTGAGCGATGCAGCCGATCCGGGCCTTGGGGCCCAATGGGCCGCCACACCCGTAGAACCGGACAACGCCGCCCTGATCGAACTGCTGCGCCAGGACAGGCTCTGGCTGCTGCGCCAGATCGACAGTGGTCTGTGGGCCGAATGGCGGCTGGATCTGGCGGCCCTGGAGCGGGAACTCGGCCAGCTGCTGGAGCAGGCCGGCGAGCGGTTGACCGGCGGCTGAGCCGATCAGCAACTGCTCAGAACGGGATGTCGTCGTCGTCCGCGAACTCGTCGGGGGGCACCAACGGGGCGGTGTTCCAGACGGCAGGCGCCGCGGGCGCGGTAGCGGCTGCGGGGGTGGGGCTCGGGGCCTGGCGTCGCTGGGGACTGGCCGCCGGCGGCCGACCGGCGGGGTACGTGGGAGCCGCCCCCCCAGGGGAGGCAGCGGCAGCGCCGGCAACTGAAGCACTGGCGACTGAAGCACCGCTGTAGGGCGCTGCCGGTGGCTGGGAATCTCCTGCTGTCAGGGGATGCAAGCGGGCAAGGGTCAGCTCCGCCCGCTTTTCCTTGACCCCGTCCTGCCGGGTGACGGTGTTCATGCGCAGGCGACCCTCCAGCACCAGCCGCTGCCCGACCCGAACCCGGTTCTGCAGATCCTGGGCCAGATTGCCCCAGCCCACCACTTTCAGTTGACCCGGCGGATCATCGGGCCGCAGGCCATCGAAGCGCACGGACATCTCCGCCACCGGCGTCTGATTGTCCTGGGTGTAGCGAACCTGAGGCGCCTCCAGCACCTCCACTTCAAGCAGACAGTGATTCAAACCCGAACCCGCCAACGGCAACATCCATCCTGATGCACGTGCCCTCGTTTCATCAGAGCGCAGGCCCGGACCGACCACAGGCACCCCGGCGGCTGTGGCTGATCGCCGGCACCGGTGAGGGACCGAGGCTGGCCCGGGTCCTGCTACAGGCCGGCTGGCAGGTGCTCGTCAGTGTGGTCAGCGCCAGCGCCGCCAGAGCTTATGAGCCGCACCCCGGTCTGCACCTGGCGGTGGGTGCGATCGGCTCCGGCCAGCCCGGGGCCACCCCCCTGAGCGGAATCCGACAGGAGCTGGCCAGGGCCAGGGCGAACCAGGAACCCTTTCGCTGGGTGATCGATGCCAGCCATCCCTTCGCCAGTCAGATCACGGCGGCCCTGGAGCTGGGATGTGGCGAGGCCGGGGTGCCGCTGTTGCGACTGAGACGTCCCGAACTGCCCGGGTGCCCCGTGGCGATTCTGTCGGATCTGCCGGAACTGGAGGGTCTGGCGCGCGATGGCGAGCACTGGTTGCTGGCAATCGGGGCGCGGCGGCTGGACGAAGCGGTCCGCCACAGCGCCGGCGCCCTGCACCATGCCCGGATCCTGCCGCGGCCCCTGGCGCTGCAGCAGGCCATGGCGGCGGGCCTGCCGGCTGAACGGGTCGCCTGTCTGCAGCCCCTGCCCGTCGGCGAACAGCAGGCCGCGGTGGAGGAGGCCCTCTGCCGGCACTGGCAAATCGAAACGGTGCTCTGCCGCCGCTCCGGTGGCCCGGGCGAAGCCCATTGGCGTCGCATCTGCGGCGACCTGGGCCTGCGGCTGCTGCTGCTGGAGCGGCCCGCCGAACCGGGGGGGCTACTCAGCCTGCCACTGGAGCAGCTGCTGGAGCGGGTGGCAACGGCGGCGCCGGGCTGGGGAACGCGGTAAGGCAAGGAAACCCCAGTCCAACCGCTCAGCCATGACCCTGCCGGACAAGCTGAGCTGTTGCCTCAGCCTGGTGCTGACCAGCGAGGGCAGTCCGGAGCAGGCCGAGGCCCTGGCCCGGGAGCTGGTGGGGCGCCAACTGGTGGCCTGCGCCAACCTCCTGCCGGTGCGCTCCTAGCACCACTGGCAGGGAAAACTGAAGAGCAGCGACGAGGTGAAACTGCTGCTCAAGACCAGCTCAGCCCAGGTGAGGGGCCACCAACTGGGCCAGGGAGCCCTGGGGACGGGGACCCAGCTGGGTGACCACCTGGCCGGCACAGAGGGAACCAAGCTGACCGCAGCGCTCCAGACTCTCGCCCCGGGTGTAGCCGAACAGGAAGCCGGCGGCATAGAGATCACCGGCCCCGGTGGTGTCGACCAGGTCGCCCAGATGGACCGGCGGCACCACGATCGTGCGATCACCGCTGAGCACGAGAGAACCCTGCTCGCTTCTGGTCAGGGCCGCCACCTTGCAGCGACCACGGACCTGATCGGCGGCTTCCTCGAAGCTGGCAGCGTTGTAGAGGGAGGTGATCTCCATCTCGTTGGCGAACAGCAAATCGACATGACCATCGACCAGCTCCTGGAAGCTCTGGCGATGGCGATCGACGCAAAAGGCATCCGACAGCGACAGCGCCACCTGACCACCACTGGAGCGGGCCGCCTCGGCGGCGGCGATGAAGGCGCGCTTGGCCTCGTCGCTGTCCCAGAGATAACCCTCGAGATACAGCACCTGGGCCTGGCGTACGAGGTCCAGATCGAGATCGGCCGGATCAAGCCCCACCGAGGCACCGAGATAGGTACACATCGTGCGCTGGGCATCGGCGGTGACCAGGATCAGGCAGCGGGCCGTGGAGGCGCCGCTGGTGGCCGCCGGTGTCTCGAACCGGGCGCCGACCGAGCGGATGTCATGGCTGAAGATCGCGCCGAGCTGGTCGTCCCGGACCCGGCCGATGAAACCGGCCCTGCCGCCCAGCTGGGCGATACCAGCCAGGGTGTTGGCCGCTGAGCCGCCGGAGGTTTCCAGGCCTGGCCCAACGCTGGCGTACAGACGCTCGGCCTGCTGTTCATCGACCAGGGCCATGGTGCCCTTGACGAGCCCATGGGCCTCGAGAAAGGCCTCATCGGCCTGCACCAGCACATCAACAATGGCGTTGCCGATGCCGACGACATCGAGGCTTTTGGACGCGGACGGGGAGCTGGTCATCGGGGGAAGAACGATCGGAGCAGAAGGGAAACGGACTGCCGTGGCTGAAGTTGGAACGCCATCGGGACAGGACGGATCAAGGGGGCATCGGTCTTTGTCTTAAGTGGGTCTGTGTCTACAGCGGGCCTGAGTCTCTATCGGGACTGAGTGCTCAGTGGTCCGAGTGCTCAGTGGTCCGAGTCCTCAGGGATCCGATTCCGGGGACGCCTGTCCCTTGGAGCTGGTCAGGCCACAGGTCCGCTCCTGGCTCTGAAGGGGGAAAGGCCTTTGGCACTAGCTCGGGCTGGCTGAGGCCTGGAGCACCGTGCCGGTTCAGGCGCTCAGCAGGGCCCGTTTGGGCCCGTGAATGGGATCCTCGACCACGATGGTCTGATCCCGCTGGGCGCCGAGGGAGACGATGGCGATCGGCACCTCCATCAGTTCCGCCAGGAAGCGCAGGTAGGAACGGGCCGTGGCCGGCAGATCAACGAGGCTGCGGCAGTCGGCGGTGGAGCACTGCCAACCGGGGAGCGTTTTGAAGATGGGGCGGCAGCGGGCGAAATCCTCGGAGCTGCTGGGGAAGTGGTCGATGCGCTCCCCATCGAGGTCGTAGGCCACGCAGACCTGGATCTGGTCGAGCTCGTCGAGCACATCCAGCTTGGTGATCGCCAGGCAGTCAAGTCCGTTGACCTGGACGGCATAGCGGCCGATCACGCCGTCGAACCAGCCGCAACGACGACGGCGGCCGGTGGTGGTGCCGAACTCGCCGCCCCGGTCGCAGAGGTGATCGTTCCTTGGCGACACCGATCACCCGATCGATCAGGGTGGGGCCGACCCCGGCGCCGATGCAGGCCCCACCTGAGACGGGATTGGAGGACGTGACGAACGGATAGGTGCCGTGGTCGAGGTCGAGCAGGGTGCCCTGGGCGCCTTCGAACAGGATGTTCTTGCGGGCCCGGGCCGCCTCGTGAATCGTGCGGGTGCAATCGACCACGTGAGGGGCCAGACGCTGGCCGTATTCGGCGTACTCGGCGATCACCGCATCGGCGTCGAGGGGCTCGATGCCATAAACCTTCTGCAGGAGCTCGTTCTTTTGAGCAAGGGGGCCGCTGAGGCGATCGCGCAACCGGGAGGCGTCGAGCAGATCCAGCACCCGGATGCCGTTGCGCTCGGATTTGTCGGCGTAGGTGGGGCCGATGCCGCGACCTGTGGTGCCGATGCGACGGTCGCCTCGACGCTGCTCCATCGCCTGATCGAGCAGGCGGTGATAGGGCATGGTCACGTGGGCCGTAGAGGCCAGCTTGAGCCCCCCCACCTCAATGCCGTAACCCAGGAGCATGTCGAGCTCTCCGAGCATCACCTTGGGATCAACCACGGTGCCGGAGCCGATCAGACAGATGGTGTCGGCGTAGAGAATGCCGGAGGGAATCAGGTGGAGCTTGAGCACGCGGTCGTCGACAACGATCGTGTGACCGGCATTGACCCCACCCTGATAGCGAACGACGACATCGGCGGAACGGCTCAGCAGATCGGTGATCTTGCCCTTCCCTTCGTCACCCCATTGAGCACCGATGACGACAACGTTGGCCAAGGACACAGCAGCTCGTAGCCGCTTCAGAGGACAACGTGAGAGCTTCTCAGATCGAGGGCCGTTTCGTCAAAACATCGGCAGCGAGCCGGGGCTTCAGGCACCCCTCTGAGCGCCGCTCTCCGCCGATTTCAGTTCCTTCTCCAACCTGGCGCGCAGGCTGTCGGGCAGGACGCGGTTGGGATAGGCGCTGTAGTAGCCGGCCAGGGAGTTGAGAGCCGTCTGCATCGTCGTGAACGAAGCGAGACCGTTGACATCGCGGCGGGGGCGGTAACGGGCGACGTAGTCCTTGATCAGGCTGCCGGCCTGGGTCTCTGCCTCCTGGCGGCCGGGGTCGTCCTGAGCCAGGGTGATGGTGCTGAGCAGGCTGTCGGCCACGCTCATGGTGTCGTTGAGGTAGTTGCCACTGAGGCTGCTGGCGCCGCTACAGGCCGTGAGACAGAAACAGAGGGCAAGAGCCAGGCAGGCAGGCAACAGGGGCCGGAGAAAGCTGCGGCGCAGAAAAGCGACCATGGCGGATCGGAGGGGAGGCCTGGATCCTAGGGGGAGTGCCCTGAAGCCCTCCCATGGCGCTACTGACCCATGGCGCTCAGCCCGGGGAGCCGGCGAAGCAGAGCCGGATCGGAGGGCTCAGGACACGACGACTGAGGACACAACCCCTCAGGCTACGAGCGTGGCTCCGGCGATCTCACGGCCGATCTCGGCTTCCAGGGTGGCCCGCACGTCACTGGCGGCCAGCTCAAGCTTCTCGCGGCCTGCACGGCGCACCAGTTCCACCTGAGCGGCGGCAGCGCCGCGGCCTACGACGACCCGCCAGGGGATGCCGATCAGGTCGGCATCCTTGAACTTCACCCCGGCCCGCTCGGTGCGGTCATCGAGCAGCACGTCCAGACCGGCTGCAGTGAGCTCGGCATAGAGGCTTTCCGCCAGCTCCACCTGGATGGCCTCCTGGGTGTTGGCGATCACCACGATCACGGCAAACGGAGCAATTGCCACGGGCCAGCAGATGCCATCGGCATCGTGGTGCTGTTCCACTGCGGCCTGGGCCAGGCGCGAGACGCCAATGCCGTAGCAGCCCATCCAGAGGGGCTCATCGACGCCACTCTCGTTGGTGAAGCGAGCCTCCATTGCTTCGGAATACTTGCGGCCGAGCTGGAAGATGTGACCCACTTCGATGCCGCGGGCGGCCTGCAGACACTGGTCGGGGTCGTGCAGGCAGCGATCGCCGCTCTGGGCGGCGCGCAGATCCAGCGACTCGGGCTGTAGGCCAAGACCAGCCCAGCTGGCGCCGACGCGGTGATGATCGGCGGCATTGGCGCCGCAGACGAAGGCCTCGAGCTCGGCGGCGGTGGCGTCGCTCAAGCGCAGGAAGCTGCGGGTGAGTTGGACTGCTGGCGTTGTCGGGGGCGCGACCCCGGCGGTATCTGAGCGGTGAGACGGATCAGGGGCAAGGGTCTGATCGGCAAGATCGGGGCCGAGGTAGCCAAAGGGAATCTCACTGAGATCGAGAGGCAACCGTTCGCTACGCACCAGATCTGCCGTCAGGGGATCGATCGACAGCAGGGCGCCATGGGCCCCGCTCAGCCGGGCGGACACCGCATTGGCCAGCTTCACGTCATTGAGCTGCTGATCGCCCCGCAGGCTGATCAGCAGGGGCTGGAACTGGCCATCGGCGAAGCGGGCCAGCAGCAGCAGCACCTTGACCAGCTGGCTGGGATCAAAGCCATGGGCACTGCAAAGCTGCTCGATCGTGGTCTGGCCCGGGGTGCTCAGGCGATCACCGACACCACCGGCCCGGGGGGCCGCCGCCAGGGGCAGGGCCACCGATGGCCGTGAGACGGCCCGCTCCTGATTGGCGGCATAACGGCCATCGGCGCTCGTCAGGATCAGATCTTCCCCAGCCTCGGCCGTGACCATGAACTCCTGACTGGCAGAGCCGCCGATCGCGCCGCTGTCGGCCTCCACGGCAACGGCCCGCAGGCCGCAGCGCTGGAAGATGCGCCGATAGGCTCCATCCATCGCCGCGTAGGTCTGCCTGAGGCAATCTTCATCGGCATGGAAAGAATAGGCATCCTTCATGATGAATTCGCGCCCCCTCATCAGACCGAATCTGGGCCTGATCTCATCGCGGAATTTGGTCTGAATCTGATAAAGATTGACCGGCAGCTGGCGATAGGAGCGCAGCAGGTCGGCCGCCAGTGCCGTGATCACTTCCTCGTGGGTGGGACCGAGTCCGAGCTCCCGGCCCTGGCGATCGGTGAGGTGAAACATGATGCCTTCGCCCGCCGTATAACCGGCCCAGCGACCGCTGCGTTCCCACAGATCGGCCGGCTGAAGCTGGGGCAGCAAGGTCTCGAGGGCGCCGGTGGCATCCATCTCCTGGCGCACAATCGTCGAGATCTTCTGCAGGACTCGCCAGAGCAGCGGCAGGTAGGCGTAGATGCCAGAGGAGATCCTGCGGATGTAGCCACCTCGCAGTAGCAGCTTGTGAGACGGGATCTCGGCCTCCGCGGGATCGTCGCGAAGCGTCACCAGCAGCAGGCGGGAGACGCGCATGGAGAGATCGGCAGGTGGCTGGAGCGGACGCTATCACCGTGTCCTGGAGCAAGCCGGCCAGCTGTCCCCGGCCAACATCCAACCTTGGAAACCTCTGCTATGGTCCCGACCTGATCCAATCCGTCCAACACTTGTCTCATGCTTCCTCCCGCTGTGCCGACCATCTCCCCGCCGGTCGGCCAGACAGAAGCCAGGGAAGGGGCCGACTCAGCCGAGTTACTGGCAACCCTGCTTCAGGGCCAGGCGCCCGAAAGCGGTGATGCCCTGATCAGCATCGATGACGTGCAGAAATCCCTCAATCGCTCCAGGGCTTCGGTCTATCGCTACACCAACACCGATCCCCGCAATCTCAACCCCACCTTCAATCCCCGCAAACTCAATCCCGAATACCGCAGCGACCAGAAGGAACCGCTTCAGTTTCATCCCAACGAAGTTGCACGCTTCGCCCGCGATGTACTCCGCATCAAAGAGGTCACCGTCGAGGTGCTCAACTCCCCCTCCACCGCAACCCAAGAGCTGCTGGGCTCCATCCTGGAGGAGCTGCGAGCGATCCGGCAGTGTCTTGACGGCATGGACTCAGCACCGACCAGCATCAACATCCACCGGCAACAGCACAGCCAGGCCCGGCCGGCCGCCTGAGTTCGGCCGCTTGACCGATCCAGCCAACAGGCAGCAGCTGGTCAGTTGAGCTGGAAGATGCTAAATATTGTCAAACCCTTTTTCTTTTTTTGAGGTGGAGCCCATGGGCGGCTCCACCCATTCATGGAGCAAGCTCTAACCCACGCCAACCGTCCCAGTCCCAGCTCCACACTCAATCTTCCTCCGCTGACGGCGGAGAGCCAGGGCCCCAGGGGCAGCCAGCCGGTGCAGCGAGCCAACGTCATCCTCGGCTTTTTTAAGGATGCGGAGCAAACCCCTGGTGGTTTCAGCCCCGTTGCCGTCAAGGGGGATTCCGCACCCCTCCCAGGCGGCGCCGGTGTGAGCCTGAGCGATCCGCCGATCTCCTCCCCTGACCAGAGCAGCGGGCCCGAGGAACTTCAGGACGAGACACCCGGACGAAGTCCCAGGGGCCACGCCTCCTACCTTGAGGCCCCCTCACGACAGCCAGACCTGCGGGAGTCCTCTCCTGGTGGCAGCGACCCCGTGGGGGAAGGCCTGGTCATGCTGGCGGGCATCGGCATAGCGCTGCTCACCCTGGTGGTGCCCCTGCTGAGCGTGGTCACCGATCGCCCCCACAGCACCGGCCAAGGCTTCGGAGCCTCCCCTAGCAGCGACCACCGGCGCTGATGGCGGACGGCCTTAATGCCGCAATCGTTGCCGGTGGAGCTGGTGCTAGGGGATCTGCCGCGTCTGCCCGGAGAGCGGAGGAGAGATTGCCGGCCAGGTCGTGACTCAAGCCCGCCGCTGCAGCAGAAATCCCTCGACAGCAAGGGCCTTGAAAATCAGCGCCGGATCACTGAAACCGGCGGCATTGACCAAGGCGGTGAGCCTGGCCAGACCGATGGGATGCAGCCCGTGGCTGAGGGCATCAAAGGCTTCGGCGGCGGCCTTGAGACCACTGGCGGCCTGGAAGCTAAGCCAGGCCTGCTCCACCTGGGCCTGCAGGGGCGATCGCTCCGAGCGCATTAGATCGACGAGCACCAGCTGCCCGCCCGGTTTCAGGCTGCGCGCCAGGGCCGTGAGGAAGGCGAGCTTGCTGCCGTCATCGGCGAGAGACTGAAGCACCAGCACCGAGAGGGCGCCATCGAAGGCCGCCTGGGCATCCAGGTCCTCGACGGTGGACTGACGCCAGCGGATGGCCGGCCGAGCCCCCGGGGGACCGTCAGGTCCGGCCTCTTCCAGACGTCGCCGGGCTACCACCAGCATCTCGGCAGCCGGATCGATGGCCGTCAGCTGCCAGTCAGGCCGCTGGCCGCGGGCCTCCAGCAGTTCTGCTCCAGTGCCGCAGCCGGCCACCAGCACCGCGGCGCCTGGACTCGCTGCAAGAGGCGAAGCCGCCAGCAAAGCCACGGACAACCTGGCGAGGCTGGCGTAGCCAGGAATCAGCTGCTGAACGACGAGGTCGTAGCTGGATTCGCTCAAAGACCGTGCCCACGCTGCAACCATGTTAAGCAACCTGGCGTCAGCTGACCCCAACCCTGGCGCAATCGGAGCGGCAGGCCCGGGTGACGATCAGGAAGGGGCCGCAGGTGCCGTAAGTTGAGCGGCGCCCTCTCTCCCCCGGATCGACCGTGCCCACCATTCGCTTCGAACGTGAAGGCCAGCAGGTCGGATGCATTGAGGGCGCCAACCTGCGCAAGGCCGCCCTGGACGCCGGGATCAACCCCTACAAGGGCCTTAATAATGTCAACAATTGTGGTGGCATCGGCCAGTGCGGCACCTGTGTGATGGAAGTCCTGGAAGGGGCTCGCAATCTTTCCCCCCGCAGTGATGTGGAGGAGGTTTACCTGTCGGATCGCCCGGCCAGTTACCGCCTCAGCTGCCGTACCACCGTTAACGGCGACGTGACCGTGCGCACCCGCCCCTCCGACGCCGTGGGCAAGGGCTCCAACAGCCTGCTCGGAGCCCTCAAGTCTCTGATCGGCAAGAAATAGTCCAGCAGCCAGGGCGGTGCCAGCCACCATCCACGCTGCCACCGCGCCAGCTCCTCTCCCATCTGCCAAAGCCATCCCCGTGTCCGAGCTCCGGCGGGTGCCGCGTGTTTACAGCTATTCAGCCTGCAGCACCTGCCGCAAAGCCCTTGCCTGGCTGAATCAGCAGGGGATCAACGTGGAGGTGCTCGACATCACCCGCGAGCCCCCGAGCTCGGAGGAGTTGGAGGCGGGACTGCAGCAATTGGGACGCGCCAAATTGTTCAATACCAGCGGCCAGAGCTACCGGGCCCTGGGAGCCGCGGCGGTCAAGGCCCTCAGCGATGCCCAGGCCCTGCAGGCCCTTGCCGCCGATGGCAAGTTGATCAAGCGGCCATTTCTGGTCACGGCTGACGGCCGGATCAGCACCGGGTTCAATCCCCAGGAGTGGACGACCGTTCTGGACCAGGCCCCATGACCATCAGCTGGTCAAGTTGGGCGATCAGGCCTTCGATGCCCGAACGGTTGATCTGGCTCACGTAGGTGCCCTTGAAATCCTCCAGGAAGGCACAGAGCAGCTGCTGAGAGCGCTCCAAGGCCGGCCCATTCTCGAGGGCCGCAGCCAGCTCCTCCCAGAAGCGATCAATGAAGCGCTGCAGCAGCTCCAGCTGCTGATCATCCCGCCGTCCCAGGCGCTCCCCGGTGGTGCGGGTCAGATCGATCAGGCTGTCGACGACGCCGGCCGCCAGCTGGCGGCTGAACCCCTTTTCCACCTGCAGCAGCGGTTGCAGCTGGCGCAAGGGTGGCGGCACCATCGTGTTCTGCAGGCTCTGTTGCAGGGCGTGGCCCAGCACCCCTTGCAGTTCCGGCGCCAGCCTCGGGGCCACCTGCACCAGCAGCAGGGGGGCCCAGATGCGCACCAACTCCACCAGCTCGCGCTCTTCACGATGGATGACCGTCTGATGGCTGCGCATGGCCCGGATGCGGTTAGGCCAGCGCTGGGAGCGGATCACCCCCTGCATGCCATCAATCAGCTGCAGGGCGAGCACCTCAAACAGCTCGACCGCCAGCAGGGCCACCACGGCACGGCTGATCACGGCCCGCAGCGGTTCGAGATTGATCAAGCCGCTGGATTGCAGCCGCTGCACCACGGGGGCCAGGCGCAGCCAGCGCCAGAAGGGCAGCAGCAGGGGCAGGTCGATCCAGCGCAGCAGCAGGGCCTGGCCCCAGCCCAGCCCGGGCAGGCGGCGGCGCAAGCGGATCACCCGTAACAGGATGTCGACGGCGAAAACGCTCTGAAACAGCAGCAGGTCGTAGCGCCAGAAATGATCGGTCGGCCGGCCGTTGTCATCGATCGACCGCCAGTAGTTGGTGGCCACCAGCGGCAATACCTTTTCGTTCCAGAAGCGGCGCTCCCCGGCCCAGGGCAGCCGGCTGAGGCGCTCGGGATCAAGCAGCTCGGCGGCAGCCAGGCGGGCGGAATCGCGGTTAGCCCGCTGGCGCAGGCGATTTTTGATCTTCTCGAGGGTGCCGGAGGCTCCCGTGGCCTCGAAAGGATTGGCTTCAATCATCTGGCCAGTCAGCTGCACCTGGCGTTGCAGCAGCAGGGTTAACGAAGCTGGCAGGGGCTGGCCGGGGATCTGCTGCTGCAGGGCGGCGTCCAGCTGCTCGAAGGCACGGTTGTAGGCCTCGGTCTCCCGGTGAGGCTCGATGCCCTTGATCGGGTCCACCCAGGGGGTGATGTCGGGGATGGCGCGCAGCGGCAGCACCAGCGGCACCGACGGGATCGGATAAAGATTGCGCTGCAGCCAGAACGTGCGCAGCGGCACATAGGTGAGATCAAAACCGACCCAGACCAGATTGACCGTGGCCCAGATCGCCACGAACCGGTCCCAGTTCCGCCCTAGGCGGTTGCCGGGCCTGGGAATGGCCTGGTGCCAGCGAGGGCGTGCCATCGAGACGCGACCGGCGGATGCGTGCCTAATCTGCCTGCCGACCATGCTCCTTGCCGCACGAGTGCCTTGAGTCCCACGGAACCCCAGAGCGAGGAAGCCAGAGCGAAGCCGCGCAGCATTAACAGCAACCCGAGCGAAGAAAGCCCCTGGGTCTTTTGGCGCAGCGTGCTGATCACCCTGACGGTGGCCCTCGGCATCCGCCAGTTCCTGCTGGAAGCGCGCTACATCCCCTCCGGTTCGATGCTGCCGGGCCTGCAGATCCAGGATCGGCTGCTGGTCGAGAAGTGGTCTTACCGGGGTCATGCTCCGAAGCGCGGTGAAATCGTGGTCTTTCACGCGCCTCACCACTTCGACCCCGTGCTGATCAGCCAGAGCGGTGCTGCCGTTCATCAAGCGGGTGATCGGCCTGCCGGGTGATCACGTCGTCATCGATCCGCTCGGGCGGGTCAGGATCGACGGCCGTCCCCTGAACGAGCCCTACGTCCGGAACTATTGCCCGGTCGACAGTCGCGGCATGGGCCCCTGCCGCACGCTCGATGCGGTGGTGCCCAGCGGGCATGTGCTGGTGCTCGGCGACAACCGGGGCAACAGCTGGGATGGTCGCTTCTGGCCCGGCGGCCATTTCCTGCCCCAGAGCGAAATCATCGGCCGGGCTTTCTGGCGTTTCTACCCGTTCAAGACCTGGGGAAGCCTGGCGCCCACCAGCCCGCAGGCCCCCTGAGTCCGGAACCCACAAGAGCCCCCTTGCCGCCGCCGAGGGGCGTGGGCGGATTGGCGGCCAGAGATCCTGTGCACCACTCGCCGGCCCCATCTTTATCCGAGGGATCGAACAGGATCCAGCGGCGCGAGGGAGCTTCAAGCCTGGGGGGATCGAGGCCTAGGAACCCGGCCGGCCCCCAGCAGAGAGCTTGCCAAAGCTGTTCCGGGCGCCAGCCGTTTTCGACCACCAGCGCCTGCCAGAGCAGGGGCAGCACCTGGCCATGGCCCGCCAGGCCGGGGCGTCGCTGATCGAGCGGCAGCAACTGTTCCTCGGCGTCGAGGGCCTGGTGATGGACAGCCACCGCCTGCAGACGTCCATCGGCCAGGGCCTCGATCAAAGCCTGGCGATCCTGAGGGCCTCCAAGGGAGGGCACGGTGCGCCAGCCGCCCTCGACCGGATCAAGCCGACTGCTGTCCGCCACCAGATGCCACCAGTGGACCGTGGCCGGCGGTGGAGCCGGCTGGCGGGACAACCGCAGCAACGCCTCGCCGGTGGAGATGTTCATCAGTCGCAGGCTGGCCTGGGGCAGCAGCTCTGCCAGGCCAAGAATCAGCTCCAACGGCAGACTTTCGCTGGCGACCGGGTCCACCGGCCAGCCGGCCCTTAGCGCCTCGACCCGTTCGCGCACGAAGCCCTCCTGGCAGAGCGAACAATCCCGTGGCGCCAGCAGCACGGGGTGCTCTCCCATCTCCCCGAGCCGCAGAGCACGCTCCAGCAGCGGCAGAGGCGGCAACTGCTCGCCGCAGGCCAGACCGACCGCTCCGGCCTCGATCTGATCGACATGGCTGGCCAGGTCCCGGTCCTCACCGGCCTGGCTGAGACTGCCCCAGAGCAGCAACTGCAGCGGCGCTGGCCAGTGCAGGGCCAGGAGCTCCGGCCGGTCACGCCAGACGGGTCCCCAGGGCAGCAGGGCCACGGTGCCGTAGCCCCCCGTTGCTGCAGCGGCCGCCAGGCTTTCCAGAGTTTCCGCCCGACCCTGCAGCGGATCCTCCAGGCAGCTGTGGGGATCCACCAGCGCCGGACCCAGCCAGAGATCACCCGCCAGTATCTCCTCGAAGGTGCCTGGGGCCGGCCCGCCGGCTGGATCCGCGCCCATAGGCGGCGGCGAGATCCACTCCAGCAGTCCATCCCTAATCAGCACATCGGCCTGGCGTAACCGCTGCCCCGGCGCCTCCAGCAACTGCACCCCCCGCAGCAGAACGCTGCGATCGCCCTGGCTGTCAGTGGGCTGGCGCAGAGGCGCTGAGGAGGGTGAAGACGAGCTCGGCGTCACAGCGCTCCGGCGGCGGTGCAATCCAGCACCCCGCCGAGATGGGCCGTCAGATTCATGCAGGTGAGCACAGGCATGCCATCGGCACCCTGGGGGTAATCGACCACCGTGACGCCGCCATTGCCCTGCTTGACGGCCCAGATCGCCTCAGGGCCGAGCCCCAGCAGGCCGCAGAGGATCGTCTTGTTGACGGCGTCGTGGGCCACCACCAAGGCCGTCTCGCCCGAATCGAGGCTGAGGGCGATCCGGTTCCAGGTCGTCAGGGATCGATCCCAGACCTGCTGGAGGGTCTCCCCCTCGGGCATCTGCACGGTGTGAGGCTCGCTCTTCCAGTTACCGAGCAGCTCGGGCCAGCCCTCGGCGATCTGCTGCTCCAGCTGCCCCTCCCAGAGGCCATGACCAATCTCCACCAGGCCCGTGCTGCTGGTGAGCGGGACACCGGGATGGTCCAGGAGGATCCGCTCAGCGGTCTGGCGCGGTCTGGCCATGGGGCTGGTGTAAGCCCTCTGGAGCGGCACCTGGGCCAGAAAACGACGGGCCGCTTCCGCCTGGGCCAGGCCGTTGGCGTTGAGAGGAATGTCGATCTGCCCCTGGAACCGACCTTCCCGGTTCCAGTCGGTCTCGCCGTGCCGCACCAGCAGCAGCCGCGGCCCGGAGCCGGCCTGGGGCAGCGGCGTGCCGAGATGGGCCGTTCCGTTGACCGACTCGATCTGGACCTGGCGCCGGCTCTGCCAATCGCGCTCGATGTTCAGCACCGAGATCGAGGCGTTATCCAACCGCAGACGGCGGAAGCCGCTGGCTGGCAGCCCCAGGGCTTGCAATAGCAGCGCCCGCAGGATGGCGTTGTGGGCCACCACCAGCACGGTGTCCTGGCCGCTCCTGGCCAAGGCATCGTCATGGCGCTCCAGCAGCAGGTCCAGGAACCGCTGGGCCTGCACCATCAGCTCGGGCAGCGGCCGGTAGGGGGTTCCATCCGCCCTTTGCAGTTCCATCGTTTCCGGTGCCTGCCGCCAGATCCGTTCCTGCTCGGGATGGCGTTGCCGCACCTCGCTGCGCAACAGGCCGCTCCAGGGACCGAGATCGATCTCCAGCAGGTCATCTTCGAAGCGGGGGGCCGGGGGTTGTGCCTGGCTCTGCAGCAGCAGTGCGGTGGTGTCCCGAGCCCGACTCAGCGGTGAGCTGTAGGCGGCCGTCAGAGGCAGATCGGCGAGGGCCTCTCCGGCTGCCCGCGCCTGGCGGGCACCCTCCTCGTGCAGCGAAGAGAGATCATCCCGACCCTGAAAACGCTGTTCGAGGTTGAAGCTGCTCAGCCCGTGGCGGACCAGAACGATGCGAAGGGGCACAGGCCTTGCGCCGCAGGGGGAACCATCGTATGGGAGAACTCCGGCTGAAAACCCGGCGGCCGGTCGGCGGCCCTGAGGGCCCGCCAGGGAGAATCGGGTTCATCCCATCCCCTGAGGCTCCCGCTTGCGTGCCAGTCCCCCCCCCTCCCCGGCCAGTGGTGCAGAGCCCGGCTGGAAGGTGCTGCTGGCGCTGATCAGCCTCTCCCTCTGTCTGCTGCTCTGGCTCAACGGTCTGGTGGACAGCCTGGGCCGTCCCTCCGTGGGCGATTCCCTCAACCTGCGCCAGCTGGAGTTGACCGCCCTCGCCGGCGAGCTGCTGCCCCAGTCCCTGCAGGAGCCATTGGTAGGCAAGGATCCACGGGCCGAACTGGCCCGGGAGATGAAGCGGCAGATCGCGGCTTCACCCCTTCCGGCAACGGCGCTGCAGCGGCTGGAACTGGCCCTGCTGCAACGGGGCAGCCAGCCGCTGGTGGCGGCAGCCGAACTGCGTGCCCTCACGGAGATGGTGGACGCTCCGCGGCGGCCCCTGCTGAAAGCCCTCAGCGAGGGCAGGCGGGCGGATGCGGCCCAGTTTCAGTTCTGGCTCGAACCCTGGCGAGCCCCGATGCTGGTGGCTCAACTGAGTTGTGAACAGCTCGGCTCCCCCGGAGACTCCTGCCCCGCGAGCCGCTGGCAACGACGCCTGCTGCTGCAGCTGCTGGGAGTCAGCGTGCTGCCCCTGCTGCTGCTGTTGCTCGGCAGCGGCCTGCTGCTGCGGCTGGCCTGGCAGGCCTGGCGCCAGCGGTTGCCTGTGGCGCCGCCTTTGATCGGCCCGCCGCTGAGCCTGGTCGATGGGACCCTGCTCGTGGCCGGAGGTTTCGTGGTGCTCGGTGAAGTGATCCTGCCGCAGCTGCTGCAGCAGCGCCTGAAGGGACTCGTGGCCTTGCTGCCGCTCAATGACGCCCTATCCCAGGGGGTGCAGGTGCTGATGCTCTACCTGGCTCTGATGGCCGCACCGCTGCTGATCCTGGTGTGGATGTTGCAGGGCCGGGGTGAGCGGCCCGGCCAGGGCTGGCTGCAATGGCGTTGGCGGCCCTGGAGCTCCACCCTGGGATCTGCGGCCGGCCTGGTGTTGATGATGCTGCCGGCAGTCTCCCTGTGCGGCTGGCTGATCGATCGT
This sequence comes from Cyanobacteriota bacterium, assembly GCA_026389285.1. Classification (GTDB taxonomy): domain Bacteria; phylum Cyanobacteriota; class Cyanobacteriia; order PCC-6307; family Cyanobiaceae; genus Cyanobium. The sequence goes on along the minus strand of JAPLID010000173.1, from coordinate 42,321 downwards.
TTCTGGCCGGATCCCGGCGGCAGCAATCCGATGCTTGAGCTCGTGCTTAGCAGCCCGGATCCCCGCGCTCTGGCCTGCTTTGCCCTGACTGCCATCGTGCTGGCGCCTCTGTTTGAAGAGGCCCTGTTCCGCGGGGTGCTCCTGCCCGTCGTCGGCCGGCGCTGGGGGGGCGGAGCAGCGGTGTTGATCAGTGCGGCTGTATTCGCACTTGCCCATCTGAGCCTGAGCGAGCTGGTGCCCTTGTTCGTGCTGGGCATCGGGCTCGGCTGGCTGCGCTGGCGCAGTGGTCGACTGGGGGCTTCGGTGCTGATGCACGCCCTCTGGAACAGTCTCACCTTCCTCAATCTGCTCGTGCTCGCTGGCTGAATCGAAACGGGCGCTTGCCGGTGCCCGGGATGAGTGGTTCACTTGCGCAGTGTTGTTCCGGCTTCCTTGGTTGCCTCCGTTGCCAGTCTCTCCCGCCCTTCCCGACGCAGCAGGCAGGAATCCCGCTCTCTGCGCTTAATCGAGGGGTCCTTTTCGGCGAGACGGATCGAACGCCAGTCCCCCTGGCTGGCTGGTCTGCACCGCATCAGCAGCGGCGCGCTTGCTGGCCTCGGACTTTCCATGATCGCCCTCAGTGCCCTGACCCTGCACTGGCAGAACGAATGGGCCCACAGCTATTTGGAGCTCGAGGCCTCCAAATCGATGGAGCATCGCCTCCAGGAATCCTCGGCTCTGCTCGAGCAGCACCATCTCGGGGCGATGCGCAAACCCGGCGAACTCGTGCCGACCAGCAGCACCAAGCTGATCCACCTCTCCCAGCCTCAGGCCCTGGCCAGCAACACGCCAGCGCCGATGTTCGCCACCCTTCAGCAGCAGCAGATCCCAGCGGGGTACTGAATGTCCCGCGCGTCCACCCGACGGCATCCACCCAGCGGCCCCCGCAAAGGCAGTAGTCCGATCACCGGCGGCAGAGTAAGTGGTGCTCGCCCCTCCAAGGTGATCGAGATCAAGCCCCTTTCTGGCAGTCGGATGCTGGCCGTCTACCTCCTGCTGGTAGCTGCGCTGACGGGTCTGGCCGGGCGGCTCGCCTGGCTTCAGGTGGTTCAGGGTCAGCGGCTGCAGGCCCGCGCCCGGGCCACCCAGACCCACCCGGGCTCTCCCCTGGGCCTTCGCCGCACAATCGTCGACCGGATGGGACAACTGGTGGCCCTCGACGAGGAGCGCTTCACCCTCTGGGCCCATCCCCGTTACTTCAATCTTCCTGGTGACGACCCCCAGTCCGTCCGTCCTCCTGAAGATGTGGTGGCCCGGCTGGCGGTCGTTCTGGCGCTGCCAAAGCAGCAGCTGCTCAAGACGATCGGCAATCGCAAGAGCGGCATCAAACTGGCCAGCGGACTGGATCCCGACACCGCTCAGAGGGTGCGGGAGCTCGGCATCAGCGGCCTCGATCTGGAGGGTTATCCCCAGCGCATCTATCCCCAGGGGCAGCTGTTTGCCAATGTAGTTGGCTTCTTGAATCTCGAGCGGGTGCCCCAGGCGGGCCTTGAACAGAGCACCAATCGCGATCTGTTGCGCCAGGAGACCACCTTCACCATGCGTCGGGGAGCCGATGGCACCCCCCTTCCCGATGGCATCCAGGCCGGTTCACTCTTCGGCGACGACCTGCGGCTGCAGCTCACCCTCGACGCCCGCCTGCAACAAGTGGCCCAGCAGGCCCTGAGCAAGCAGGTCAAGCAGTGGAGCGCCAAACGAGGCGCCGCCCTGGTCATCGATGCCCGCACCGGCGAAATGCTCGCCCTGGCCTCCACGCCCACCTACGACCCCAACCGCTTCTGGAGCTATAACCCCGGCCTGTTCCGCGAATGGTCTGTTCAGGATCTCTACGAGCCAGGCTCCACCTTCAAGCCGATCAACCTGGCGATGGCGCTTCAGGAGAAGGCGATTCAACCCAACGGCACGGTCAATGATGTCGGCCAGCTGAGCATCGGCGGCTGGCCGATCTTCAACAACGACCACAGCGCCCACGGGGTGATCGATTTCCCAACCGTGCTGCAGGTGTCCAGCAATGTGGGCATGGTGCAGGCGATGAGCCGCGTCAAACACGAGCGGTTCTGGCACTGGCTGCACACGATCGGCATCGATGATGTGCCCGACACCGATCTGCCAGGTGCTGTGGCCGGTCAGCTCAAAAGCAGGAATGAGTTCGTCAGCAGTCCGATCGAGCCCGCCACTTCCGCCTTCGGCCAGGGCTTTTCGTTGACGCCGCTGAAGCTGCTGCAGCTGCACGCCATGCTCGCCAATGGCGGCAAGCTGGTCAGCCCCCACATCACCCGCGGCCTGCGCTCCGGCGATGCCCTGGCCAGAAACGGTGAGGTGCGAGGCGTCCAGCTGCTCGATCCCAAGATCACCCGGATCGTGATCAACTGGATGGAATCGGTCGTGCAGAAGGGCAGCGGCAAGGGCCTGAAGATTCCTGGATACCGCATCGGCGGCAAGACGGGTACGGCCCAGAAAGCCCTCAACGGCGTCTACATCCCCGGGGCGCGGATCTGCAGTTTCGTGGCGGTGCTGCCAGTGGAAGACCCGCGCTATGTGGTGTTGGTGGTGGTTGACGAGCCCCAGGGCGGCAACGCCTACGGCTCCACCGTCGCTGTGCCGGTGGCCAAGCAGATCGTCGAGGCGCTGCTGGTTATCGAAAAGATTCCCCCCAGTCAGCCCGTTGCCAACAAGCTGCCCAAAGCTGTTTGAGCAAAGGCTGCTTGAACGAAGGTTCTGTTTGAGCCAAGACTGCCTGAACCAAGGCTGCCTGAACCATGGCTGCCGGATTCGGCGCTGTGCGTATTCCCACAAGCAGGGCCGCATCGGTATCGGCGACGGCGACGGAGCTGGCTAGCGTTGTTTCATTAACCACACTCCCGGGAAAGCACGCCAGATGGCCAATCTGCTCGATCAACTCGCCGCGATGACCGTAGTGGTGGCCGATACCGGCGACATCGACGCCATCCGGCAGTTCACCCCCCGCGATGCCACCACCAACCCTTCGCTGATCCTGGCTGCGGCCCAGATCCCCACCTACCAGGACCTGATCGACCGCTCCTTGCGCGAATCCCGGCTGGCGATCGGCGACGCCGCCGGCGCCGACGTGGTAGTGAGCGAAGCCCTCGATGAAAACAGCGTCACCTTCGGCAAGGAAATCCTCAAGATCGTGCCCGGTCGGGTTTCCACCGAGGTGGATGCGCGCCTCAGCTACGACACCGCGGCCACGATCACCAAGGCCCGCAAGCTGATCGGTCTGTACAACGCCGCCGGCATCAGCAACGACCACGTGCTGATCAAGATCGCCTCCACCTGGGAGGGCATCCAGGCCGCCGAGCAACTGGAGAAAGAGGGGATCCACTGCAATCTCACCCTTCTGTTCGGCTTCGCCCAAGCCGTGGCCTGTGCCGAGGGCGGTATCACCCTGATCTCCCCATTCGTGGGGCGCATCCTGGACTGGTACAAGAAATCGAGCGGGCGTGACAGCTATCCAGGGCCTGAAGATCCCGGTGTGGTCTCCGTCACCCAGATTTTTAACTACTTCAAGACCTACAACTACAAGACGGAGGTGATGGGAGCCAGCTTCCGCAACATCGAAGAAATCATCGAACTGGCCGGGTGTGATCTGCTCACCATCTCGCCCGCCCTGATGGATCAGCTGCGCTCCAGCAACGGTGAACTGGCCCGCAAGCTCAACGCCTTTGATCCCGGCGCTACCCAGGAGCAGATCCATCTCGACGAACCGGCCTTCCGCACGATGATGGCTGGCGATGCCATGGCCACTGAGAAGCTCGACGAGGGCATTCGCGGCTTCTGCAAGGCGATCGAAACCCTGGAAGCCCAGCTGGCCCACCGATTGGCCGAGCTGGAGGGTTGAGCCGCCTTCGGCCATGCGGTCCACGAGATCGTCCTGCTCAACGATCTCGATAGCGACGGCTGCATCACCCGCGAAATAGTGGTTGGGCAGCGATGCCGTCTTCGATGCGCTCGACACCGACAAAGATGGTCGTCTGGCGCCGGAGGATGGGCGCGGCGGGCTCTGAGCTGCTCTGGCGATCAGCCGCTCCGAGCCTGCTTGAGCCTTAACCCGCCGATCACCCGGCAGTCGTGCTGATCGGCCACACTGAGTTTCGATCTGCTTTTGATCTCTCGTGAATGCCCTCGACACCATGCGTGCCCTCGCCAACAAGGGTGAAGTGCGGTCGATTGCCGTGGGAGACATCATCTTCCGCTCCGGCGAGCCGGGTGATTGCATGTTCGGCCTGCTGGAGGGCACGGTTGAGCTGAGCTGGAATGGTGATGCCGCCCACGAAACCATTCAGGCCGGTGATGTCTTCGGAGCCGGTGCCCTCGTCACCAGTGACCATCGCCGCTACGGCAATGCCAGGGCCCTGACCGAATGCAGGCTGCTGGTGATGAATCGCGAGAAGTTCCTGTTCGCGGTTCAGGAATCGCCGATGTTTGCGATCGAGCTGCTGGGCTCGATCGACGAACGCCTACGCGATCTCAAGGACTGCATCCGCAACTGAAGCGAGCGAACCCCTTCCGCCATCAAGGCGGCCTCCGCTAGACTAGAACGATCGACCCTGAGCGCACGAGCCGGTGAGGCCTGTTAGAGCCCAAGGCGTTCAGGCGCAGCACCTTGCCGCTGAGGGCAGAGCAGGCCGGTCAGCCGCCCATGGGGCGCCGGACAAAACCCCCAGCCGCGCTGGAACATCAGCCGGCGGATCACCCGCTGGGCGATGTCGGCGTAGCCCATCTCCCCCGAGAGGATCTGGGCGATGCGCTGGGGAGCGGTGGGGCGCTTGATGCCCAGCTGATACCCCACCCTTGGCAATCGGTAGAACACCTGAGCGATCCGCTTGCCCCAGGCCATTGATTCGCCCCAGTCGGCCCGCAGCCGCCGGCTGTAAAGGGCCAGGGCCTCTGGCTCTCCGGCCAGCCAGCTGTCAAGCGCTTCGGCGGCGCGGCAGCCGCTCATCAGCGCCGGCCGCAGACCTTCAGCCAGAAACGGATCGCAAAGGGAGGCGGCATCACCGGCCACCAGCAGCCCCTCTGCGGCCTCACCCCGTCCATGCAGCGGATGGTGACCATCCCAAATGCGCAGCCGGCCGTGCTGGCGCCGGCCGGCATCGGCGGGTAAGCCGAGGCTGGGTAACAAGGCCGCCAGCACCACTTCGGAATCAGCCTCCTGCTGGCCGATGAACGTGCCGACACCGATGCTCCAGCCCCCCTGCCTGGGAAAGGCCCAGCAGAAACCATGGTGCACGAGGCCGAACTCGAAGCGGGCCGTATCCGGCTGGCTCAGCGGCGCCTCCACCTCGACCGAGACCGTGGCGGCGTAGCGGGGGCGAGGCGAACCCACCCCATGGGTGGAGGCGAGGGTGGAACCAGAGCCATCGGCGACCACCACCGCCGCAGCACTGAGCTCCTGGCCGTCCCTGAGGCCCACCCGCCAGAGCCCCTGGCGCCGTTGCAGCCCCACCACCTCGACACCATGGCGGATCTCGGCCCCGGCCTCGTTCGCCCGATCCGCCAGGAACTGATCGAGCACCCCACGGCGCACGATCCAGAAGGGGGCATCGCCGGGCAGCTCCGCCAGAACGGGATCCTCTAGGCACCAGCTGAAGCTGACCCTCCTGATCACCTGATCGACTGCAGGGGTCAGATCAAAGGGGAACCAGCGCTGCACCGAGGCGGCCATGCCACCGCCACAGGGTTTGCCCCACCCGGGAGCCTGGCGTTCCAGCAGCAGCACATTCCGGCCCCGCTGGGCCAAGTGAAAGGCGGCCGAAGCTCCGGCCGCTCCGGCACCGACGACAATGACGTCGTGCTCAGCCATCAAACCTGGTCGCTCAGCAGGGCTTCGCTCAACATGGCTCAGACCTTGAGGATATCGGCTTCCTTCTCGGTCAGATGCTTTTCGAGCTCGGCGATGAAGCGGTCGGTGAGCTTCTGGATCTTCTCCTGCTCATCACGGCTCTGATCTTCGGAAAGTTCGCTGTCCTTTTCCTGCTTCTTGATCCGATCGATGCCGTCACGGCGGATGTTGCGCAGGGCCACTTTGCCCTCTTCGGCATATCGGGCGGCCAGTTTGCAGAAATCCTTGCGCCGCTCCTCAGTGAGGGGCGGGATGTTGATGCGGATCACCCTGCCGTCGTTGTTGGGGGTGAGACCGAGATCGCTCAACGAGATCGCCTTTTCGATCAGACCGATCGAGCCGCCGTCGAAGGGCTGGATCTGAATCGTCTGGGCATCAGGGCTAGAGATGGTGGCCAACGACTTGAGCTGGGTTTCAGCGCCGTAGTACTCAACGTTGATCCTGTCGAGCAGCGAAGGATTGGCGCGACCGGTACGAATGGTGTTGAAGGTGCGCTGGGTGGATTCCACCGACTTGAGCATGCTGGCTTCGATATCCATGGCGGCAAGAAGAATGGTAGAGAAAACGGTGAGCAAAGAAAGTTTGGAGATTGCTTCAGCGAGCCGGCACAATGCTGGTGCCAATCGCTTCGCCAGAAACGGCACGTCCGATGTTGCCCTTGCCAAAGAGATTGAACACGACAATCGGTATGGAATTGTCCTTGCATAGGGAGATGGCTGTGCCGTCCATCACCTCCAGTTCGCCACTGAGCACATCCAGGAAGGTGAGGCTTTCATAGCGGACCGCATCACTGTGTTTGGCGGGATCCTTGTCATAGACGCCATCCACCTTGGTGGCCTTGAACACCACATCGGCGCCGATCTCGGCTGCCCGGAGGGCAGCTGTGGTGTCAGTGGTGAAGAAAGGGTTGCCACAACCAGCACCGAAGATCACGACCCGACCTTTTTCAAGATGGCGGATGGCCTTACGACGGATGTAGGGCTCCGCCACCTCCTGCATCGAGATCGCACTCTGCACTCGGGTGGGGATACCGGCCCGCTCCAATCCGTCCTGCAGGGTGATGGCATTCATCACGGTGGCCAGCATGCCGACGTAATCAGCGGTGGCCCGATCCATGCCGGCAGCCGATCCCTTGAGGCTCCGCCACATCGGTGGCGATGGACTGAACAATGGCGGGGTCAATTCCGTACCCCTGGTCACCCATCAGCGCCTCTCCGCTGAGCTTGAGTAGGACTCGCTTGTAAACCATCGTAACCTTCTATCTAGCGAACAGTAGCAAGCCCTCACGCCACTGTCCTAGGCAGGGCTGTCCTAGGCAGGGCAGTCCTAAGCAGGGCAGTCTCAAGCAAAGCAGTCTCAAGCAAAGCAGTCACCCGCAAAGCCGTCCTGACCAAAGCCGTGCCCACCAAAGCTGTCTAGGCCGGCAAGGTCCTCACCACCAACCTCCCTGTCGCCGAGGTGAGCGCCTCGCTACCGGGAACGGGACGGGCCACACAGCCAGCTCAGTATTCGATCCCAGCCTGAGCTTTGACCCCCTGCTCGCGGAAGGGATGACGCACCAACTTCATCTCAGTCACCAGGTCGGCCCGCTCCAGCAGCGCCGGCGGGGCGCCGCGGCCAGTTAGGGCCACGTGAGTCAGGGGCGGCCTGAGCTCAAGACCCTCCAGCACCTGATCGGCATCGAGGTAGCCCAGCTTCATCGCCACGTTCACCTCATCGAGCACCACCAGCTTGCGATCAGCCGCGGCCAGATAGGTGAGAGAGCGCTGCCAGGCCAGCTGCACCAGCTCCCGGTCCCGATCCCGGTCCTGGGTCTCCCAGGTGAAGCCCTCACCGAGGGCATGCCAGTCGAGAGCGTCGCCGAAAAGCTCCAGGGCCCTGGCCTCGCCAGGCTGCCATCCCCCTTTGATGAACTGAACCACCGCCGCCCGCTCGCCGTGGCCAAGGGTGCGCAGCACCAGGCCCAGGGCCGCCGTCGTCTTGCCCTTGCCATCACCGGTGAAAACCAGCACCAGCCCCTTCTCGAGATTGCGTTCCCCCACCCGCTGGCGCTGCACCTCGCGGCGGCGCTCCATGCGGCGGCGGTACCCCAGCTGATCGGCCTCCGGGGCCAGGTCCCCCCCCATGCCCAGCTCGTGGGCCGCCTGGTCCAAATTCTCGTGGGCCTGTGCGGCCAAGGTACCTGCCGCCGCAGCGCCAGCCGCTTTCAGCGGCTTTGCTGTGCCATCCCCGCTCTCAGGGGTCAGCGGCGGCTGGCTAGAACTCTGGATCGGGGTCAAGGGTTGCCAGGGCGGGTAGGTCACTCTGGCGGTAGTAGCAGCGGTTGGCTACGCCTGAATGCAGCCTGGAAGCTTGTCCGGCCACCGGACCGGAGGACCGGAGGCCACGCCTCATGCCGCTCGCATCCGGCTCAGGGCCGCATCGACGGCCTGCTGCTGATCACGACGGGTGATCCAGTGGTGATAGGTGCGGGTGTGAATCGCCACCGAATGGCCCATCATCCGCGCCGCCACGGTGTCGGAGAGGCCGATGTGAATCGTGCGTACGGCCCAGGCGTGGCGCAGGTCGTAGGGCGTCAGCGGCAGCTCGTAACGACGAAACTGCTCCGCCACCCGGCGACCCACCTGCTGCAGCGTGGTGTGGCGCAGATCAGTGCAGACCCTGGGCAGGGCCTCGGGCTCAAGGCCCAGCTGCTCTAGCTCGAAACGCTCCACCCACTCCGGCTGAAAGGGCCAGACCTGATGCTCCCCCGTCTTGGTGGTCGGGAGCACCCGCAGCACCCGATCACCACCGGAGGCGAGGGCCGAGAGATCGCAAAAAAAGACTTCGTGATTGCGCAGGCCGTAGGTGGCCATCAGGCCGTAGACCAGCCTCCAGCCCAGATTGGGAATGCGCTCGACCAGATCCAGGATGGCGCCATCGAGGGGCAGCTGGCGGAAGCGGGCCAAATGCAGGCCATACCCATTGCTGCGTTCGCGCCACTGCTCAGGCAGGGGGATGCCTCCGTGCGCCGCCAGAGCGGCCAGGGCGATGCCGCACTGCTGACGACTGCGACTGGCCAGCCCATAGCTCTCGAGCACCTCCAGCAGCAGGTCCTGGCAGAGCCCGCCCCGCCCAACCGCCAGCCGCCGCAGGCGCCTCAGATAGGGCTGGTAGGCCGCACACCAGGTGGAACGGCTGCCGGCGCTCTGGCGACGGCGGCGGGGATCTGTGAAGAAGGCCTGCTCGAACGCCACCAATGCCGCCAACAGCGCCGGCGCGACCTCCGGGAGAGGGCTTAGGGCTCTGGTGACCGGGACAGAGGGCGAGAGCGTGGGGCCCAAGCTGGACCCGGCCGCAGCGGCAGTACCTCTGAAAAAGGCCGGAGATGGCCGGCGCGAAGCTGCCGGAGTCGTGCCAGGGACCGGCGCCTCGACCGGCGAATCCGCTGCGGGGTCCAGGCCACCTCCCGCCGCGGCCGGCCCCGTGGACCTTGGCCTGGCCGCAGCGCCCGCAACCTGCGGCGGCCAGGCAAAGCGCCCGTCGGCCAGATCGCGAGTCAGCTGCAGCAGCCGTGCTTCTGCCTCCAGCAGGCCGGCAGCACTGGCCAGCAGACCCAGACTGAGGCGCTGGACCCTGACGCCCCCTGAACCCTGGCGGCAGGGCAGGGGCCCGCGCACGCCGAGCCAGCGGCCCCGCCGCTCGAGACGCAGGCGCAGGCCTGCCGCCGCCAGGCCCGTGTTGCGAGACTGCAACAGGGCATCGACACCGGCGGCGTCGATTTCGGCATCCCGGATCGGAGCGGGATCGGTGTTCAGATCAGTCGTTCGGGCCATCGGCCGGACCCTATCGAGCCCGCAGGGGGGCGGCCAGGGTCAACGCTGTACGCAATGTGGCATTACGATCTGCGCTTTAAGGCACTAGGGCATGGCCAGGGTCGGCGTGCTGCTGCTGAATCTCGGTGGTCCCGAGCGCATCAAGGATGTGGAGCCGTTCCTCTACAACCTTTTTGCCGATCCGGAGATCATCCGGCTGCCGATTCCTGCGCTGCAAAAGCCCCTGGCCTGGCTGATCAGCACCTTGCGCAGCGGCAAATCCAAGGCGGCTTACCGCTCGATCGGCGGCGGTTCACCGCTGCGGCGGATTACCGAGCAACAGGCCCGCGAATTGCAGAGCACTTCACCGAATCGGCGGTGGCCGACATCAAGGCCGACGGCATCGATGAAGTTGTGGTGCTGCCCCTCTACCCCCACTTCTCGATCAGCACCAGCGGCTCCAGCTTCCGCGAGCTGCAGCGGCTGCGGAAGGCCGATCCCGCCTTCAGTGGTCTGTCGATCCGCTGCATCCGCAGCTGGTTCGACCATCCCGGCTACATCGACGCCATGGCGGGCCTGATCGAGCGCAAGATCGAGGCGGCCGAGACCCCGGAACAGGCCCACATCTTTTTTAGCGCCCACGGCGTCCCGAAGAGCTATGTGGAAGAGGCAGGCGACCCCTACCAGAAGCAGATCGAAGCCTGCAGCGAACTGATCATGCAGCGGCTGGAGCAGCGCCTGGGTCATTCCAACCCGCACACCCTCGCCTACCAAAGCCGGGTCGGCCCGGTGGAATGGCTGAGGCCCTACACCGAGGACGCCCTTGAGGAACTAGGAGCTGCCGGGGTGAATGATCTGGTGGTGGTGCCGATCAGCTTCGTGAGCGAACACATCGAGACGCTCGAGGAAATCGACATCGAGTACCGGGAGATCGCCACCGAGGCCGGTGTGCGCCACTTCCTGCGGGTGCCGGCCCTGGCCACCGATCCCACTTTCATTGCCGGTCTCGCCGATCTGGTGCAACAGGCCATGGCCGGACCGGAGGTCAATCTGGATCAGGCCGCCGAGCTGCCCACCCGGGTGAAGCTCTATCCGCAGGAAAAATGGGCCTGGGGCTGGAACAACAGTTCCGAGGTCTGGAATGGCCGCTTGGCCATGATCGGTTTTTCCGCTTTCCTGCTGGAGCTGCTCAGCGGTCGTGGCCCCCTGCATGCCCTCGGACTTCTCTGACTGGGTGCTACAGAAGTGGTCCGACCCGTCCCCGGGCGGCCGATGGTGGCGTCGAAATGGCCTGAGGCCGCCAGGAGCTAGAGCCTGGACGGGTGTGGTGCTGGGCCTGGGGACCGGCCTGCTGCTCACAGCTGGCCTGCCCGCCGGCGCCTTCAACCGCAGCACCTGGCTGAGCGGCACCTTTCCGGTGGTCAGCTTCAGCGGCTTCACCAGCGGATTCGGGATGCGTACCCACCCTCTCAGTGGTGATCGCCGGCCCCACTACGGCGTCGACATCGCCGCTCCGCTCGGCTCGGAGGTGCGCAGCTGGTGGTCAGGCCGGGTGAGCGAGCTGATCCGCGATGGGGGCTGCGGCACTGGCCTGGTGATCCGTTCCGGCAACTACGAGCACATCTATTGCCACCTAGGCGGCCGTGTCAGCGATGGCACCTACCGCAGCGGCGCCATCAATCTGGTGGTGGGGCAGCCCGTGCGCAGCGGTCAGCCGATCGCCCACGTGGGTCTGAGTGGCAGCACCACCGGTCCCCATCTGCACTGGGGCATGCGGTTCCGCGGCCAGTGGCTGGATCCGGCCCGGATCCTGCGGGCCATGGCCGACAGCCGCCGGCGACAGCCGCTTGCCAGCGCTGGGGCCCCTAATGTTGTTCCATTCCGTTGACTGGGAGTTCCCTCTTCCTCAGCCTGCTACGTCCCCTTCTCCTTCCGCAGCCGTGACGCTCACGCCCCTCACCCCTGCCCAGGCCGCCAGCCGCGAGCCCGCAGCCAACGATTCCCGCCCCGGGGCCACGGCGCTGTCACAGCCATTGGCTGTTGCCCAGCAAACGGCTGTTGCCCAGCAAACGGCTGTTGCCCAGCCCGTTGGCGTGGGCCGACGGGTCAGCGGTGCTTATGCCTTGATGGATGCACTGCACCGCCATGGGGTGCGTCACATCTTCGGCTACCCGGGCGGCGCGATCCTGCCGATCTACGACGAGCTCTACCAGGCTGAACAGCGGGGCTGGCTCAAGCACATTTTAGTGCGGCACGAGCAGGGGGGCACCCACGCCGCCGACGCCTATGCCCGTGCCACCGGCAAGGTGGGCGTCTGTTTCGGCACCTCGGGCCCTGGCGCCACCAATCTCGTCACCGGCATCGCCACCGCCCAGATGGATTCGGTGCCGATGGTGGTGATCACCGGCCAGGTGCCGCGGGCGGCGATCGGCACCGATGCCTTCCAGGAAACCGACATCTTCGGCATCACTCTGCCGATCGTGAAGCATTCCTGGGTGGTGCGCGATCCCGCCGATATCGGTCGGATCGTTGCCGAAGCCTTCCTGATCGCGGCCAGTGGCCGCCCCGGCCCCGTGCTGATCGATGTACCCAAGGACGTGGGCACCGAGGAGTTCGATTACATCCCGGTGGAGCCGGGGTCGGCCGTGCCCGCTGGGTTCCGTTCCTCACCCCTGCCCCATCCCGAGTCGATCGAAAAAGCCCTGGAGCTGATCCGCCACGCGCATCGCCCCCTGCTCTACGTCGGTGGCGGCAGCATCAGCGCCGCAGCCCATGAGGCCGTCCTGACCCTGGCCGAGCGCTTCCGGATTCCCGTCACCACCACCTTGATGGGCAAGGGCGCCTTCGACGAGCGCCACGACCTGGCCGTGGGCATGCTGGGGATGCACGGCACGGCCTACGCCAACTTCGCCGTCACCGAATGCGATCTGCTGATCGCCGCCGGCGCCCGCTTCGACGACCGGGTCACGGGACGGCTCGACAGTTTCGCGCCCCGGGCCCAGGTCATCCACATCGACATCGATGCCGCCGAAGTCGGCAAGAATCGACTACCGGAAGTGCCGGTGGTCGCCGATGTCCGCACGGCCCTTGAGGCCTTGCTGAAAGCCTCCGCCGCCGATGACTCCGCCGGCCGCACCGAGGCCTGGCTCAGGCGGATTGAGGGCTGGAAACAGTACTATCCCCTGGTTGTGCCTGCGCCCGAAGGTGAGATCGCACCGCAGGAGGTGATGGTGGCTCTGCGCCAGCTGGCTCCCGGCGCCTTCTACACCACGGATGTGGGTCAGCATCAGATGTGGGCCGCCCAGTTCCTCAACACCGGCCCGCGCCGCTGGATCAGCAGTGCCGGACTCGGCACCATGGGGTTCGGTATGCCCGCGGCCATGGGGGTTCAGATGGCCTTCCCCGAGGAGCAGGTGATCTGCGTGGCAGGCGATGCCAGCATTCTGATGAATATCCAGGAATTGGGCACCCTGGCCCAGTACCAGCTGCCGGTGAAGGTGGTGGTGGTCAACAACGGCTGGCAGGGCATGGTGCGCCAGTGGCAGGAGAGCTTCTATGAGGAGCGTTATTCCAACTCCGAGATGACGGGCGGCATGCCCAACTTCCCGGCCCTTGCCGAGTCCTTCGGTGTGCGCGGATTCCGGATCGACGATCGGGACCAGCTGCACACCCAGCTGGCCGAAGCCCTTGCCCATCCAGGCCCGGCCTTCGTCGATGTGCGTGTACGTCGCAACGAGAACTGCTATCCGATGGTCCCTCCCGGTGCCAGCAACGCCCAGATGGTGGGCCTGCCCAGCCATCCGGAGCTGGCGATCGACCCCGACCGCCACTGTGGCGCCTGCGGCTCCACCACAGCTAGCGCCCATCTGCATTGCCCCAGCTGCGGGTCCAAGCTCTGAAACATCCTCTGGCTGTCCTTTGGGTTCTGATCCTCACCGTGCTGTTGAGCTGGCCGGGTACGGCACTGGCGGCAGAGTTGCTGCAGGTGCGCACGGCCACGCTGCTGCAGATTGGCGATGGCAACCGCAACTATGCGGTCGAATTGGCCTGCGTCGGCGTCGACTCGGACGATCAGGCCGCGGCGATGGCCTGGTTACGCCAGGAGCTGCCTCGACGCACGCGAGTCAATCTGCGGCCCTACGGCGAGCATGGTGGTCTACTGCTGGCGGGAGTGAGCCGCCTGGATGGCGATCGGGACATGGCTGCCGGTTTGATCGCCGCCGGTCTGGCCCATCCGGAGATCAGCCTCCCAGCCTGCCATGTGCCGGAGCAGGGCTAATGGGCCTCAACCGCACTGCCAAGGGGATCGTGCTGGTGCCCACCCTGCTGCTGGGTGGGGGCTTCCTGGCCGCCGCTGCCTGGGCCCAGGGCCCAGCCGAAAGCAACCGCAGTCTGGCGATCACCCTCGGCGCGATCCTGATGGGCTCCGGCCTGCTGGCCCAGTTGTTGCCGCAGCCGTCGAGGGAGTCCGAAGAAACGGATCCCGCCCCCCCGGGCGGCTGACGTTCTCCCCCCTCATCCATGCCGGAGGGTCACAACCCCGGTCCGGCGAGCGTCAAGGGGAGCAGAGTTCAGGCAGCGACAACGACAAGTCGATGCTGAGTCCTTAGCTTCTGGTGGTGCCCTTCGAGCAGGTGGGCCTCGAGGCGTTCGCCGATGTCGGCGGCAAGAACGCCTCCCTCGGCGAGATGATCCGCGAGCTGGCTGCCGAAGGGGTGCAGGTGCCGGGAGGTTTCGGTGCCAGCGCCTCGGCCTACCGCCAGCTCATCGCCGCCAACAGGCTCGGCCCTGGGCCGGGCCGGCTGCTGCAGGCGACCCTGCCCAAGCACTGTCGGCAGAGATCCTGACGGCCTATCGCCAGCTGGGTTCCCCCGCGGTGGCCGTGCGCTCCAGCGCCACCGCTGTGAGGACCTGCCGGAGGCCAGCTTCGCCGGTCAGCAGGAGACCTTCCTGCACATCGAAGGGGAGGTACCGCTGCTGGAGGTCTGCCGCCGCTGCTAAGCCTCCCTGTTCATCGACCGGGCGATCTCCTGCCGAAAGCTCCATGGTTTCGACCATCTCGTGGTTGCCCTCTCGATCGGGATGCAGCGGATGGTCCGCTCCGATCTGGCCAGCGCCGGCGTGATATTCAGCATCGACACCGAAACTGGCTTCCGCGACACCGTGCTGCTCATCGCCGCCTACGGCCTGGGCGAAAACGTGGTGCAGGGGGCCGTCAATCCCGACGAATGGCTGATCTTCAAACCCACTCTGGCGCAGGGGTTCAGCCCGATCGTCAGCCGTAACCTCGGCGGCAAGGCGATCCGCAAGGTGTACAGCGAAGCGGGCGCCAGCGATGCCAGAGCGGTTCGCAATATGGAGGTGCCAGAAGCCGAGCGGCAACGCTTTGCCCTGACGGATCGCGAAGTGCTGGTTCTGGCCTGCTGGGCCTGCCGCATCCGCGTCCATCCGATGGCCCTGCTGCGCAGCGAGCTGATGGCCGATGCGGCGGCGCCGCCTTCGAGCCCAGCGAAGAAAATCCGATGATCCGGTGTATGTGATGTGTGAGCTGCCCTGCAATGTGATCGGTGCCGAGGCCTTCGCCGGACGCTTTGATGGCTTTTCGATCGGCTCCAACGACCTCACCCAGCTCACCCTGGGCCTGGATCGCGATTCAGCCCTGGTGGCCGAGCTGTTCGACGAACGCCATGCCACGGTCAAGGCGATGATCGGGTTGGCGATCAAGACCGCCAAGCGCTGCGGTCGCAAGATCGGCATCTACGGCCAGGCCCCCAGCGACTATGCCGAGTTCGCCCGCTTTCTGGTGGAGGCAAGGATCGACTCGATCAGCCTGAATCCCGATGCGATCGTGCGCACCCGCCTGTTGGTGGCGAAGCTTGAGCAGGAGATCGGCGCCTGAAAGGGCGGGGGTTGCTGGGATGTCAGCCTCAGAGAGCGGGGCGCAGAGCGCGAGGCGAAAGAATCACAACCATGACCGCAAGAGACCGGGGTGCCTGTGCACGGAGCCACTGCCAGAGCAGGACGCCGCAGGCGCTGCAGCGCACCACTGACAGAATCGCCAGCCCGACGCAGAGGGGGCAGTGGGCTAGGCCCATGGACATAGCGTCTTGAGGACTCTTACACGATGGCACCTACGGCATCGTGTTGCCGCCCCGGAGCACGATGCCAACGGATTCGCCACACGAGGGCGCCAAGCACCTTGGCAACGCGCCGACCTAGACCGGAACAGCCAGGCCGCCCGTACGGTCGATTCTTGTTGGCCGCCAGAGCCGCCGCCTCCTCACTGAATGTCCCGTGCGCGACGTGAATCCTTGCTGCGGCTGAGTGAGCTGAAGCTGCCGCTCGACCACACGGACGCGGAACTGAGCGTCGCCATCTGCAGACGTCTGCACCTGCCGAACTCCGCCCTGCGGGGTCATCGGTTGGTGAAGTGCAGTGTCGATGCGCGCCGCCACGGAGCGATCGCTCTGGTGTATTGCCTCGACCTCGACCTGGCCCTCAGCACAGCTGAACAGCAGCGTCTGCTGAAGCGCTTCGCCAGCGACCCGCACCTGCGTCCAGCACCGGATACGACTTATCAGCTGGTCGCCAGGGCAGCAGAAGGACCAGCCGCTGGCCCCGAAACCCTGCAACCGCGGCCGGTGGTGGTGGGGGCCGGCCCCTGCGGCTATTTCGCGGCCTTGCTGCTGGCCCAGATGGGCCTGAAACCCCTGCTGCTGGAGCGGGGCCAGCCGGTGAAGCAGCGCAGCGCCGATACCTTCGGCTTCTGGCGGGGCAGCCAGCCGTTCAACCCGGAATCAAATGCCCAGTTCGGCGAAGGCGGCGCCGGCACCTTTTCCGATGGCAAGCTCTACAGCCAGGTCAGCGAGGATCCGCGCCTGGTGCGCAAGGTGCTCGAAGAACTGGTCGCCGCCGGCGCCCATGCCGAGATCTTGACCCTGCATCGACCCCATATCGGCACCTTCAAGCTAGCCACGGTGGTTCGGGGCCTGCGGGCACGGATCGAAGCGCTCGGAGGCGAGGTGCGTTTTGGCTGCCTGGTCCAGGCGTTGGAGCTGGAACCGACTCCATCTCGACGGGTGCTGGGTGTAAGGCTGGCCAGCGGCGAGATCATCGCCACGAGCCATGTGGCCTTGGCCCCCGGTCACAGCGCCCGGGACAGCTTCGAGGCGCTGCAGGAGCAAGGGGTGGACATGCAGGCCAAGCCGTTTGCGATTGGTGTGCGGATCGAACATCCCCAGCCGCTGATCGACCGGGCCCGCTGGGGAGCGGCAGCCGGTCATCCGCGGCTGGGCCCCGCCGAATACAAACTGGTGCACCACCTGCCCGATGGCCGGGACGTCTACAGCTTCTGCATGTGCCCAGGGGGACTGGTGGTGGGAGCCACCTCGGAGCCTGGCTGCGTCGTCACCAACGGCATGAGCCAGCACTCGCGCAATGAGCGCAACGCCAACAGCGCCCTGGTGGTCAACGTCACCCTGGAGGACCTGGAGCCCTGGGGCCGGTACCCCGGCGATCCGCTGGCGGGTGTGGCCTTCCAGCGGCACTGGGAGCGGCGGGCCTTCGAGGCCGGCGGCGGTGATTACCGCGCCCCGGCCCAGTGGGTTCAAGACTTTCTGGCAGGCCGTAGTAGTGATGAAGGCCAGGACGGCATCGAGGCTTCTTATCAACCAGGCATTCGCCTGAGCCAGCTGGATTCGTGTCTGCCAGATTTTGTGATCACAGCCCTCAGGCAGGCACTTCCGGCCTTCGAACGACGGATCCCCGGCTACAGCGGCCCCGGCATTCTGATCACCGGAGTAGAAACTCGTACCTCATCACCCCTGCGTCTGAACCGTGATCAGGTCACAAAAGAAAGCACCAACATCCCCGGGCTTTATCCCGGAGGTGAAGGTGCAGGCTATGCGGGGGGAATCCTGTCCGCGGCTATCGATGGCATCCGCTTAGCGGAGGCCATGGCGATCAGCCTTCTTCGTCCTCAGCGCCAACGGGAACCAGGCGAATCTGCTTGCGGCCCAGCTTGATTTCAAGCTCATCGCCAGGCTTGAGGTCGAGCATGGCCGTATAGGCCTTGCCCACCATCAGATTGCCATTGAACTGGACCTTGGTGTTGAAACTGAGCTTGCGGCCGGCTTTGCCCGCTTTGGGGGCAGCTCCGAAATCGACGCCCTTGGCATTCAGTAGCGCTTCATAGAAGGCTGTGAAGTTCAGGCGCTCAGTCCCATCGCGCTTGGCGGAGACGTAGCCGCATGCCCTGACGAGGTCGGACTTGCTGACATCCCCCAATTCCTTGACCTTGGCGAGAAGATCGACTCCCGTAAGCATTTGATCATTTATACAACTTACGCATCATCTCATCCCGTCGGACCCTTTGCAAGCCACCGCAGAGTGCAATTCTGCCCATCTCTGACAGCAGGGAGAATGCTCAGCCTCGCGATCTGGACTGGTTTCAGCTAGTCGAGCGCGCTGCCGTCGCCAGCTTTCCAAAACCAACACGCAGGCAGGGCCCGTTATGGAACGCGAAACTCAGGACTGAGAAACAAGGCCGCTCCACTGCACGGCTTTGACCTGATCCCGACGCCAGGAGTGGAACAGGTCGGGCTCCGCCACCGTGCACAAGGGGCAGACGGCGATGGCGTCGCCAGGAATCCCCTCGTTCTGCAGTTGCTGCACAATCGCACTGCGCAGATCGAGACGGTCGTAATGGGGATCGGGGTCGGCCAGCAGCACCCCACAGGCGAGCAGTTCCTCAAGAGCAGCCTCGTCCTGAAAGCCATGCGGGCGCAGGGAGCCCGCCACCTCGAGGCTCACAGGCCGCTCCACCTGATAGTTGGCACCACTGACGCAGGGGCCTAGGGCCACCAGCAGATCAGCGGGATTGGATCCAGCGGCGGCCAGGCGAGCGATGGCCGCCGGCAGGATGCGAGCGGCGACGCCTCGCCAGCCGGCATGGCAGGCCGCCACCCGACCACTGCGCCGATCGGCCAACAGAACGGGTGGGCAATCGGCGCCGCACACCCAGAGACTCTGGCCACCGTCATCACTGATCAGCCCATCAGCCTCGGGCCAGGGCTCGGCTTCGGCTTCGGAGGCCGCCAGCACCAGGCCACTGTGAATCTGCTGGAGCCGATGCACCGAGACGCCTGCACTCAGATGGCAAGCGAGTTCGCGGGGGCCCCTACCCTGCCATTGGCGGGTGAAGAAGCCATGCTCAAACGCTGCCAGCAGATCGGCCTGGAGGAAGTGGCCCCCATAGGTGCCGATCCAGGTCCAGCCGGAAAGAGCATTGAAGCCGGCATCTGGTCGGTCAAAAGGAGCCGCCAGGGCCTCAGCCATCGGGGAGATCCCGCAGCAGCCAGAAGCCATCCAACCGCTCGGCTCCATCGCCGCTCTGCACCGCGATAAACTGCATACCTGACGTGCTGTCTCTAGCGGCGGCAAAGGCGGCTGCCGCGGCGGTGGCCTCCTCAGCCGACAGGCTCGCCAGCAGCCAGCGATCCTCGAGACCGGCCTCCAGAATCAGTTGGCCGCCATCGATCTCCAGGCGCACCGGTTCCAGGCCCGCCAACCAGCCGGCGATCGCCAGGGCCCTGCTGCGGCTGAACAGGCGGATCCCTGGCACCGGCGCCGCGGCGTCCACTTCGTGAGGCAGATGGATCAGACCGGCAAAACCGATTTCCCAGTCGGAGGCCTCGGCCAGAGCCGCAAAAGGTAGGGTGGCCCAGCCCCAGCGATCGCCCCGTACCGCCTCGGGCAAGGGCACCGAAACGGGGCGGATCGCCAGGGGCGGGGGCGCCAGAGGACCCACCAGGTATCCAGGCTCCTGGGGGTACACCTGCTCCTGCCGCTGCTGCAGCCATTCCACCAGGCCGTAGCAGCGTCGGCTGGGTACCAGCTCCAGACCCAGGCCCTCAGCGGCCCGCTGCACCATCGTGCGCATCGAAGCCCGCCAACAGCGGATCCGACGGGGTTGGCCATAGCCCTTGAGGTGGGCCTCCACCAGGGCCGACTCGATGGCCTCTTTCAACCAAATGGAGTTGACACTGGCAGCTGGACAGACACGCAGCCAGCGAAACGGCTCCGTCGGCTCCCCCAGCGATTGCTGCGGGTCGGGAGTGGCGCAGATCAGCAGCTCCCAGCGCTTCTTGCCGTCTGGCTCGAGGATTGGTCGGGAGTAGTAATCGAGTTCCCAGTCCGGTCCAGCGATCAACGGGGAATCAGGACCCGTTGAGCCTCCAGGACTGGCCGCGGTTGCCGATAAAGC
The DNA here is from genome assembly GCA_026389285.1 of Cyanobacteriota bacterium. Lineage (GTDB taxonomy): Bacteria > Cyanobacteriota > Cyanobacteriia > PCC-6307 > Cyanobiaceae > Cyanobium. The sequence goes on along the minus strand of JAPLID010000173.1, from coordinate 22,361 downwards.
AGCGGCGCTGGGGCCGGCAACGGCGGCGGCAGCATCGGCACCGCCGGATTCGTGCCGCAGGGAGGAACCGACAGCAGCGACGGGACCGACGGGATCATCCGCTGCCTGGGGACCCTCGACGGCAGGGAGGCCATCAGCGCGAATTGGACTCATCCTGCCGCCTGCTCCTGTTGACGCAGCACTGAACGGGCCCGGTTGGCGCGATCGGCCGCCTCGGCCATCACCTGCTCCTTGGCGATCAGCAGTTCACCGGGCTGGTTTTCCAGCAGGGCGGTGTTCAGGGCGATGCGGCCGCGGGCAGGGTCGAGGTCGGTGATCAGGGCCTTGATCCGATCGCCAGGCTGAAAGGCTTCGCGCAGATCGCGCAGGGCAGCGCCGGTGACGCAGGAGTGGTGCAGAAGACCGCTGACGCCGCCCAGATCAACGAAGAAGCCATAGGGCTTGAGGGACACCACCTGGCCCTCGACCAGCTGACCCACCTCCAGCTCGGAGAATCGGGCAGCGCTGACCGCGCGTTTCTCGGAAAGCACCAGCTTGAGGGTCTCCGTGTTCACCTCCAGGAAGGTGACGGTCAGGGTCTTGCCCACCAGGGCCTCGTGGTTCTCGCCCTCGTTGAGCTGGGAGCGGGGAATGAAGCCCCGCAGACCCTCGAGATCACAGGTGACGCCGCCGCGGTTAAAGCCATTGACCTTGACCTGCACCACTTTGCCTTCCTTCTCCAGCTGACGCACCTTCTCCCAGCTCTGGCGCAGGGCCAGGGCACGGGCACTGATCGTGACCATGCCATCGGCGTTCTGCTCACGGGTGACCAGCACCTCAATCTCAAGACCACGGGGAAAGCGCTCCTTGAGGTTGGTCATCACCCCCAGGCCGCACTCGCTCTTGGGCATGAAGCCAGGCGCCTTGCCCCCGATATCGACGTAAACGCCGTCACTCTCGACGCCGATGACGCTGCCGCGCACCACTTCACCGGTGGTTCCCACGGGCTCGTTCTCATCGAGGGCCGCCAGGAAGGCCTCCTCATCGAAGTCGAAATCGTCGACAGTGCGGGCAGCAGCGGCAGCGGCAGCTGTGGCTGCGGTCGCGTCAGCCGCAGCCGCAGCCGCAGCCGGAGCCTGGCGCCTGGATGACCCACCACCTTTGCCACGGCGTTCATCCGGACCGAGCAGATCGGCCATGGTCATCCCCTCCATCGCCCCCATGCCGAACAGGTCGTCGTCGGAGACGACGCGGACAACGGCAGGGGTGCTGGCCCCAGGAGCTATCGGGGCTGTCGCTGCGGACTGGGCCCTGGGCATCTCAACCGAGGCAGTGGCGCTGGCAGCCTGCGGGCGCACGGCAACCACATCTTCTTTTTTGATCATCAGCACCTGGGGGAGCTTGCGAGGCGCCTGGGGGTCCGGACGCTGGCCAGGATTCAGGGGCTGACGCGATGCGGGGTTGCCGGATCTGGCCATGTCCTCTGCGCTGCTGGGGCTCCACACTGTACGAAGCCAAGCTGGTCCAGCCGCTCACCAAAGCCGATCTGCCGCCATGCCCGAGCACCAGCGCCGTCTTGAGACCATGACCTGGCCTGAGCTGCAGCGGCAGGCCGCCCGGGCCCGCAGCACGGTGATCTGGCCCTTCGGTGCCTTCGAGCAACACGGCCCCCACCTGCCGCTGAGCACCGATGCCCTGTTCGCCGATCGCCTCACCGATGCGGTGCTGGACCAGCTGGATCCGGACCTGCCGATCTGGCGCCTGCCGTTGCAGCACCTGGGCTTCTCCCCGGAACACCAGGGATTCACCGGCACCATCAGCCTCAGTGCGGAGCTGCTGATCGCCCTGGTGGTCAGCGTGGGTCGTCAACTGGAACAGGCCGGCTTCCAGCGCCTGGTGTTGTTCAACGCCCACGGCGGCCAGATCGGCCTGCTGGAGGTGGCGGGCCGCAGCCTGCGGGCCCAGCATCCGCGTCTGGCGGTTCTGCCCTGCTTCCTCTGGCGGGGACCCGAGGGCATCGCCGAACTGATCCCGGAACCGGAACGCAGCCAGGGGCTCCACGCCGGCCTGGCTGAAACGAGCCTGATGCTGCACCTGGCTCCAGAGCTCACCGGTCAGGAGCGGCCCAGCGATGCTCCTGCAGATCCAAGCGTGCCACCGGAGGGATGGAGCCTGGAGGGTGAGGCTCCCTGCTGCTGGATGACCAGAGAGTTCAGCGCCACTGGCGTGATCGGCAGCGCCGCAGGTGCCAGCGCCGAGCTGGGCCAGCAGCTGCATGAACGGCTGGTCGAGGGCTGGCGGCAGCGGCTGGAGGCTCTGCTGCGCAGTGACTGGCCGCCGACCTCCGGCGCAGTGTGATTACAGTTCACGGCAGACGTTGATTGTCGTTGTCATGCCGACCCTTGAATCCCTGACGACTTCCGGAAGCACAACCGATGTCGAAACCAACGGTGCTGTCTCTGGGGTTCCCGGCACACCAGCGATGAGCGACGAAGCTCTGCCGGACTTCACCAGCGCCACGTACAAGGATGCCTACAGCCGCATCAATGCGATCGTGATCGAGGGCGAGCAGGAAGCCCACGACAACTACATCTCCCTCGGCACCCTGATTCCCGATCAGGCCGACGAGCTGGCCCGCCTGGCCCGCATGGAGCTCAAGCACATGAAGGGCTTCACCGCCTGTGCGGCCAACCTCGGCGTCGATGCCGACATGCCCTTCGCCAGGGAGTTCTTCACGCCACTGCGCGACAACTTCCAGTCCGCCCTCGGGGAGGGCAAGGTGGTTACCTGCCTGCTGATCCAGTCCTTGCTGATCGAAGCCTTTGCGATCGCCGCTTATCACATTTATATCCCTGTCGCCGATCCCTTCGCCCGCAGGATCACCGAGGCGGTGGTGAAGGATGAATACACCCATCTCAACTACGGCCAGGAGTGGTTGAAGGCCAACTTCGATGCCAGCCGTGCCGAGCTGGAGCAGGCCAATCGGGACAACCTGCCCCACGTGCGCCGCATGCTCGAAGGGGTGGCCGCCGACGCCGCGGTCCTGCAAATGGAGAAGGAGGATCTGATCGAAGATTTCCTGATCGCCTACCAGGAAGCCCTCACCGAGATCGGCTTCAGCACCCGTGAAATTGCCCGGATGGCGGCTGCGGCCCTGGTGGGCTGAGGCCTCCGGTTGGCCCCGACCGGCCATGGCAGGATGTGTCGCCGGCGACAGTTTCGGTCGGCCTGCTTCCTTTCTCTCCCCGTCCGCATGTTCGGCCTGATCGGTCACTCCACCAGCCTTGCCGCCGCCTGTGACCTGGCTGAGCGGCTTGGCTACCCGGAGTACGCCCAGGGGGATCTCGACATGTGGTGCAGCGCCCCACCCCAACTGGTTGAGCGCTTCAGCGTCACCAGTGCCACCGGAAAAACCATCGAGGGCGCCTACATCGATTCGGTGTTCGTGCCTGAAATGTTGCGCCGCTTCAAAACGGCCAAGCGAAAGGTGCTCAACGCGATGGAGCTGGCTCAGAAGAGCGGGATCAATATCAGTGCTTTGGGGGGTTTCACTTCGATCATCTTCGAAGACATGAACCTGCTCAAGGAGCAACAGGTGCGCGCTACCACCCTGGACTGGGAGCGTTTCACCACCGGCAACACCCACACCGCCTGGGTGATCTGCCGCCAGGTTGAAGTCAATGCCCCCAAGGTCGGCATCGATCTGAGCCAGGCCAGCGTGGCTGTCGTCGGCGCCACCGGCGACATCGGCAGTGCGGTCTGCCGCTGGCTGAGCGAGCGCACCGGCGTCGCCGAATTGCTACTGGTGGCCCGCAAGGAACAACCCCTGCGCGATCTGCAAAGCGATCTGGGCTGCGGGCGCATCCTCGCCCTCGAGGAAGCGCTGCAGCAGGCCGATGTGGTGGTCTGGGTGGCCAGCCTCCCCGAGAGCCTGAGCATCAACCCGGACAACCTGCGCCAGCCCTGCCTAATGATCGATGGCGGCTACCCCAAGAATCTCGACAGCAAGGCCAGTGGTGCCGGCATCCACGTGCTCAAGGGCGGCATCGTCGAGTTCCACCGCGACATCGACTGGGAGGTGGTGGCCCTGGCCGCCGATATGGCCAGGCCACAGCGCCAGATGTTCGCCTGCTTCGCCGAAGCGATGCTGCTGGACTTCGAGTCACTGCACACCAACTTCAGCTGGGGTCGCAACCACATCACCCTCGAGAAGATGGAGCTGATCGGCGCAGCCTCCCTGCGCCATGGTTTTCAGGCCCTGGGCCTGGAGGCCAGCTCCGCCCCGGCTCCCAGCCTCGCCACCGCCTGACCCCCCTGCCGACCCCATGGCCCGCCGCGCCCTGCTGGATTTTGAAAAGCCCCTGGTGGAACTGGAGGAGCAGATCGAACAGATCCGCCAGCTCGCCCGTGACTCCGAGGTGGATGTCAGCCAGCAGCTGGTCCAGCTCGAAACCCTGGCCAGCCGGCGGCGGGAAGAAATCTTCAGCGCCCTCACACCGGCCCAGAAGATCCAGGTGGCCCGCCATCCACAGCGGCCCAGCACACTCGATTACATCCAGCTGATCACCGATTCCTGGATTGAACTGCACGGTGATCGGCGTGGTTCCGATGACAAGGCCATGGTGGGGGGTGTGGGTCGTATCGGCGATCAACCGGTGGTGATGCTCGGCCAGCAGAAGGGCCGTGATACCAAGGAGAACATGGCCCGCAATTTCGGCATGGCCTCCCCCGGCGGCTATCGCAAGGCGATGCGGCTGATGGAACACGCCGATCGCTTCCGGCTGCCGATTATCACGTTCATCGACACCCCCGGCGCCTATGCCGGCGTCCTGGCCGAAGAACAGGGCCAGGGTGAGGCCATCGCCTTCAACCTGCGCGAGATGTTCAGGCTGCGGGTGCCGATCATCGCCACGGTGATCGGTGAAGGGGGCTCCGGCGGAGCCCTTGGAATCGGCGTCGCCGACCGTCTGCTGATGTTCGAGCACAGCGTTTATACCGTGGCCAGCCCCGAGGCCTGCGCCTCGATCCTCTGGCGGGATGCCGCCAAGGCACCGACCGCCGCCGAAGCGCTGAAGATCACCGGTGCCGATCTGCTGCAGCTTGGCGTGATCGACAGCGTGCTACGCGAGCCGTCCGGCGGGAATCACTGGGCTCCCTTGGAGGCCGCCGCCACCCTGCGGCGCGCCATCACGGAGAATCTGGCCGAACTGCAGGCCCTGAGTGAGCGCGAGCTCTGCGATCAGCGCTACGCCAAGTTCCGGCGCATGGGCCGCTTCCTCGACGCGAGCACCCCAGAAGGCGCCCAGACTGCTTAAGGTTTTCTTCCACGTTGTGATTCCTTGCCCGCTGTTCTGATCACCGGCGCTTCCAGGGGCATCGGTGCCGCCGCCGCCCGCCGGTTCGCGGCAGCAGGTTTTGACCTGTTGCTGTTGGCCCGCTCCGTCGACGACCTGGAAATCCTGGCCGCTGAGCTGCGAGCGGCGCACCTGATCCGCATCGAAATTGCCGGCCTCGATCTGAGCGATGCCGGTGCAATTGCCACCGGCATCGCCAGCCTCTGCGGCCGGGGCCTGGTGCCCTCGTTGCTGATCAATAATGCCGGCGCCGCCTGGACGGGTCCCTTAGCGGACATGCCGCTGGAGCGCTGGCAATGGATGTTTCAGCTCAACGTCACCAGTGTTTTCCAGGTCATCCAGGCGGTGCTGCCTTTGATGCGGGCCAGGGAGCAGGATGGCCAGCTCTGCGGCGGGGGCCTGATTATCAATGTCAACAGCCACGCCGCCCGCAATGCCTTCCCCGACTGGGGGGCCTATTGCGTCAGCAAAGCCGCCCTGGAATCCCTGAGCCGTTGCCTGGCGGAGGAAGAACGGAGCCACGGCATCCGGGTCAGCACCCTTACCCTCGGTTCGGTCAATACCCCTCTCTGGGACAGTGAAACCGTCCACAGCAGCTTCGACCGCCGTGTCATGATTTCAGTTGATCAGGCGGCTGAAGCTTTGCTGGTGCTGGCGCAACAACCCTCCAGCCAGGTTGTAGCCGATTTGACCCTGATGCCGGCAGCCGGCGCCTTCTGAACACACCATGACCTCAACCCTTCCCTCCAATCTGAGCAGCAAGACAAGCAGCGTTGAATCGCTGACGCTGCCGATCAGCATTCGGTTGCGCCAACGGCTGGAAGAAATCGGCATTCCCTTCCTGGCCAACGACAACATCTCCCATGTTTTGCGTGATGGGGACCTTGAGCAGCTCGAAGTTGAAGTGGCTGGCAAAGTCAGAGAGCTGCTGCGCAGCCTGGTTATCGATATCGACAATGATCACAACACCGAGGAAACGGCAGAGCGGGTGGCCCGGATGTATTTGCACGAAGTTTTCAAAGGTCGATATTATCCACAGCCTAAGATCGCCAGCTTCCCTAATGTTAAGAAGCTCGACGAAATCTATACTGTTGGTCCGATCTCGATTCGCTCCGCCTGTTCCCACCACCTTGTGCCTATTCTAGGTTCTTGTTGGATTGGCATTAAACCTGGTGATCGGGTGATCGGTCTTTCAAAGTTTTCCCGGGTGGCGGACTGGGTCTTCTCCCGCCCCCACATCCAGGAAGAAGCTGTGATCATCCTGGCTGATGAGATCGAACGCCTCTGCGCGCCCCAGGGTCTGGCAATCCTGGTTAAGGCTCAGCACTACTGCATGAAGTGGCGGGGAGTCAAAGAGCCCCAGACCAGCATGGTGAACTCCGTAGTCCGCGGCGACTTCCGCCACGATCCCAGCCTCAAGCAGGAATTCTTTGAACTCGTCAAACAGCAGGAATCGCTGCTGATCCGCTGAGCGGCGGTGCGGCGGAGACAACACCCCTCTCTGTAGCGCAGAATCCACCTCAGTCGAATCAGGTCCATCCGATGGCGGCGGCGGTGGCAGCGGTTGTATTTGGTGGGTTCAGTTACCCGTCATCAAACTCCGGGCGGGTTGTTCACCAGGAGCATCGGGGTGGATCAAAAGGTCTGGCGCCCAAATCAGGACCACCCGATTGATCAGCCCGCCAAGGGTCATGTCGAGGCGGGATTCGGATTTAGCGATTGGGACAACGGGTCCAGGGTCCATGCGGCCCTAACCCCCACAGTGCTGGCCTCAGGGAGCAGACATCTTGATGACCGGTCCAACCGGTGCCGAGGTTGACCGTTGGCTGCCGCCGGCTACGGGCACAGCTACCACCACCATCACCTGGGCATTGGCATCAGCGGCCTGAAGCTGATAACTGGGCCCGGAAGCTCCCGCGATCAGCCGCCAGCGGCTGTTTTGGGGCGTGCGCCGGTACCAGTGGAAGGCACTGGGAGGTAGCGCCGTGACGCCATCGGCGGTGATCACGGTCTTCAGCAGCTGACCTTCAGCGGCCTGCCCCTGGAGCACCAGCCGCTGAACCCCGGCAATGCCCTGCTCAATCGCCCCTTCCAGCTTCTGATCGGTGGCAATCGTGCCCTTAAGGATGCGGATCTGCTGCTGCGGATCCGCGGTGACTCCCGGCACGCATTGCAAGGTGCCCTCCACCAGCTGGCAGCCCACCAGATCCTGGGCCCGCAGCGGCGCTAATCCGGTATTGGGCAGCGCCAGGGGCGAGAGCAGGGCCGCCAGGGACAACCCGGGGATCAACGCCCTGCTGGCACGGGCAGCGGAGAGGCCGGCGCGATGAACGGCACAGGAAAGGGTCAAGGCAATCCGTCCAGAGGTGACAGGCCTGATCCTGCCGTCCCGGGCGACGGAGCTCAAGGCTGTCGCTGGTGTTTCAGCACCGGTTCGGGTCCGCAGAGCGGCCCATGGCCGCCAATAGCTGGCTCACCCGTTCGAGATTCTTCTCGCCGGGGCTGCTCTCAACACTACTGGAGGCATCGAGACCAGCCGGCCGCAGCTTGGCGAGCAGATCCGGCACGGTCTCAGGCCGGATCCCCCCCGCCAGCCACCAGGGCAGAGACGGCTGGAAATCACGCAGCCAGGACAGGGGCAGGCTGTGCCCCGTTCCACCCAGCTGGTCCGGCACCCAGGCATCCAGCAGCAGCGCATCGACAACCTCGCCGTAGGCCTGGGCGCGCTCCAGATCCTGCGGCGAGCGGATGCGCAGGGCTTTCCAGATCTCCACACCCAGGTGGGAACGCAGCTGCCGGCAACGGCTGGGACTCTCCTCACCGTGAAGCTGGAGCACCTGGTGACCCTGGCCGGCGGCGAGAAGTACCAGTTCCGCATCGGCCGGATCGGCCACCACCAGCACCCCGCGACAATCGGATGCGCTGGCGCAGACCGCGGCGAATAACTCCTGACGCCGCTCCGGGGCCACGTAGCGGGGCGAGGCGGGTACGGCGATCACGCCGATGGCATCAACGCCGAGAGCTGCCAATGCGGCCGCCTGGTCGGGGTGGCACAGGCCGCAGATCTTGAGAGCAGGCTGGGGCAAACGTCCAGAGTGGGTGGTGCCTTCCTAGGATCGCTCTTACTGCTCCAGGTGAAGCCTGGGGCCCCGTCGCATCGGTAGCCGTGGGCGAAGGCTGGCAACTGCTCAAAATCCGCGGAATCCCCCTGCGGATCCACCCCACCTGGTTCGTGATCCTGTTTGCGGCCACCGTGGTCTTCGAGCAGCAATACCCGCTCAGCCTTCGCGGTCAGATCTCTCCTGGGATGGTTTGGGCGGTTGCCCTGATCACGGCCTTGATGCTGTTCGTCTCGGTGCTGCTACACGAACTGGGTCACTCGCTCGTGGCGCTCGCCCAGGGGGTACAGGTCCGCAGCATCACCCTGTTCCTGCTCGGTGGCGTGGCCAGTGTCGAGCGCGAGTGTTCCACCGCCAAGGGGGCCCTGCTGGTGGCAGCGGCGGGGCCGGCGGTCAGCTTCGTGCTGGCCATCGGCCTGCTTTCGCTGAGCCACCAGGCGCACCATGTCTCTCCCGTGTTGGGTGAGATGGTCAATCAGCTCGGCGCCCTCAATCTGGTGCTGGCGCTGTTCAATCTGCTGCCGGGCCTGCCCCTCGATGGCGGCCTGATCGTCAAGGCCTTGGTCTGGCAGGTCACCGGCAGTCAGCGGCGCGGCCTGGAGGTCGCCAATGCCTGCGGCCGCCTGCTCGCCTACCTGGCGATTTTCCTGGGAAGCATGCTGCTGCTGCGAGGCAGCGGTCTGGCCGGGGCCTGGCTGATGCTGCTGGGTTGGTTCGGCCTGGGGGCAGCCCGCAATCAGAACCAGCTGCTCAAGGTGCAGAAGGCCCTGCGGGAGCTCAAGGTCAAGGATGTGGCCCAGCGCCGCTTCCGGGTGCTGGAGGCCTCCACCACCTTGCGGCAGCTCAGCCGCTTGCGGCTTGATGACGCCCCGACGGTCACGAACGGCGTCGCTGGATCCGAAACCCCGAATCCCTCAGCACAGTCAGGTGGCAAGACCATCGGGGGCGGCGGGGTCGCGGGCGGCGGGGCCGAGGGCGATGGGATCCTGCCGACGAGCGGCAGCGAAACCCCCGACTGGATCCTGGTCTGTGATCGCGGCCACTGGCGTGGACTGATCGACGACACTCCCCTACGGGACCTGCCTGTTCAGCGCTGGGACTCGGAACGGATCGGCGACCATCTCAAACCCCTCAGCAGCCTGGCCTCGATCCCCGAATCGGCCCCGCTCTGGCAGGCGGTCCTGGAGCTGGAGCAACACCCCAGGTTGCTGGTTCTCAGCCCAGCCGGACTTCCCTCCGCCACGATTGAACGGCCTGAACTGGGGGAGGCGGTGCTGCGTCGACTCGGACTGCGCCTGCCTGCCCCGCTGCTCGCCAACGCCCGCCGCCAGAGCGGCTATCCCCTGGGCCTCGCCCTCGGCCCGATTGCCAGGGGAATGGTCGGCAGCGATGGGGTGGAAACGAGCGCCAGCGCCGCTCAGAGCTCAGAGGCCGCAGCTTCCGGAAAACAGTAGGCCGTTTCGGGAGAGAGGCGATAGCGGGGCTCCCAGGCATCGACGGCGTCCCATTCCGCCATTGACAGCTCGCGCGTTTGCCACGGCCGTGATGCAGCAAAGGGCAGGTGTCGCCGTGCCGATAGGAGAAAAACTTGCTCCAGCTCCTCGATCGCCAGCGGCAGGGGTGGCAACGCCGGTGGCGCCATTCCAAACACCTGCCGCCAGAGCTCCCCTGGGGGATCGATCAGGATGCTGCCGTGCTGCAACAGGTGTCCGCGTCGCCACAGCTGGGCGCTGCCGATCCGCTTGGCACCACAGGGATGGATCAGATCGGCGGCGGTGGCGCTGGCGAAGCAACTGCTGTCCCGGCCACTGGCGGTCTCACTGCCCGACACCAGCGGCAGGCCGATGGCGGCAAACCCCAGGCACAACCACTCGCAAGCCAGCTGATAGGCCTGGCGGCGGCGGGCCGGGGCGGCGGGCCAGATCAGCGCATAGGTGAGTTCACCGGCGTGCAGCACGGCCCTTCCCCCGCTGGGACGCCGCACCAGCTGCAGAACTCCCTGCTCCGCCAGATGCAGCCAATGGGGCTCGATCAACCGTTGATGAAAACCCAGAGAGAGGGTGGGGCGGGACCAGCGATAGAAGCGCAGCACAGGCTCCACCGGTGGGTCGACCTCCAGAGAATGGTTCAACAGCCAGGCGTCGATCGCCATCTGCCGGCAGCCCTCAAGCTCCAGGGTCGGGATCAGACGCAGCCCGGGGATCCCGGAACCTGGGTGCAGCGCCGGGGGCGCAACGCTCATGACGGCGGCAGGGCCTCCCAGAAGCCCTGATCCAGCTCGAAGCCAAGCACCGCGGCCATCTGGCTGAGGCTGCCCCGGCACGCGAGCCTCTGTAGACGGGCGAGATGGTCGAGCAGAAACAGCCGATGGGTGATCCACAGCTCCAGGCCCTCAGGAGCAAAGCGAATGCCTTCGCTGCGACTAAAGCCATGGGGCAGCAGCATGGCCACGTGGCGGGTGAGCTGGCCACCACTGCGCTCGAGCAGCAGCGGCAGCCAAGGCAGAAGGGCATCGGCCCTGAGACTCCACAGCCGCAGCTCGGCAATCTCCGAGAGCTCTCGGGGATCTTCGGGTGGACGCGGCCAGTCCATTGCCAGGGAGAGGCTGCCACTGCGCTCGAGCAGCTCCACCAGCGGAAGACACGCTAGGCCTTCCAGAGGCGAGAGATCAAGCCGACGGATTGACTCCGCACTGATGAACAGGGGCTCGGGGAGAGCAGGAGAAGGGGAGGCCATCAAGAGCTGTGACAGGGCATCGCCGCAGGCTGGACCGTAGCCCGTCGAACCCGAAGAATGGAGCCTCTACGCTCCCCCAAGATGACCATGATCAATCAAGCAGAAGTGCTAATCGCCCTCGTGGTGGCCGCCCACGCTGGCATTCTGGCGATCCGTCTCTGCTTCAGCCTTTACAAGGCCTGAAGCCTTGGCGGCGTTCCCTTGGCAAGTGGCATCTAGCCTGCTACAAGCAGGGGATTCGATGCCAGCTTTCGGTGCCCGCCTCCACCAGCAACAAGCCCCGACGCTCCCCGGCTCGGCATCGTCAAACTCCTGATGGCGCCAGCGCACCTGAAGGGCATGCACCGCTTCCGGAAGTAGGAGCGGGCAACCGCCTGCGCGACAGGAGCAGCAGCGGCGATCGCAACGCGACGCTGGCGGTGTTCGCCGCTGATGGCGAGTTGATCAGCCTCTCGCATGAAAAGCGCGAATTGCTTTGCAGTGTCATCGGTCTCGGGGTGAAGTTCGGGCTGGTGGCTGTTGCCGCCGTCAGCCTGTTCCGTCTCTCGTCGGCCTATCAGCAGCGCATGGACCGACAGGGCGAGATCTCCGCGGTGCTCGAACTGGAAACCGCCAAGCTGGCCAAATCCCGCGAGCGCTTCGACCAGTTGTTCACCGTGTCGGGTGAACAGCACCTGATCCGCGAGCAGAGCCAGTGGATCGCTCCCAATCGTCTGCGGGTGGTCTGGCAGTCCGGCCATCAATTCCCAAAGGTTGAAACCGCCAATGCCGGTTCCGGCAAGACCCTGACCAGCCCGTAGGTCATCTCGGGAATCGGTCGGTCCAGCAATAGGTTAGATCGGCAATCCGCCTGCCCTGCAAGACGTCATGGTTTCTGTCTCCGGTGACGCTGCCCACGACGACGTCGCCAATCCTGGCGGCCTGCCCGGAGCGCCTGGCACAGTGCTGATCACTGGGGCCTCTTCCGGTGTCGGACTGTTCGCCAGTAAAGCCCTGGCTGACCGGGGCTGGCATGTGGTGATGGCCTGCCGGGGCACCGAAAAGGCGCGCCGTGCCCAGGCAGCCCTGGCCATTCCTGACCAGTCCGTCACCCACCTGCAAGTGGACCTGGGTGATCTTGAGAGCGTGGACGCCCTGGTGAGCAGCTTCCGCGCCAGCGGCCGACCTCTGGATGGCCTCGTAATCAACGCTGCGCTCTACCTGCCCCGGCTCAAGCATCCGGAGCGTTCGCCCCAGGGCTACGAAATCTCAATGGCCACCAACCACTTCGGCCACTTCCTGCTGATCCACCGGCTGCTGCACGACCTCAGGCGCTCCTCCCACCCCTCGAGGCGGGTCGTGATCCTCGGCACCGTGACCGCCAACTCCAAGGAGCTGGGCGGCAAGATCCCCATCCCCGCTCCGGCTGACCTGGGCGACCTGGCGGGCTTCGCCGCCGGCTTCAAGGCACCGATCGCGATGGCGGATGGCAAGGGTTTCAAGCCGGGCAAGGCCTACAAGGACAGCAAGCTCTGCAACATGATCACCACCCAAGAGCTGCACCGCCGCCTGCACGACAGCACCGGCATTGTCTTCACCTCGCTCTATCCCGGCTGCGTGGCCGACAGCCCCCTGTTCCGCAACACGCCCACCGCCTTCCGCACCATCTTCCCCTGGTTCCAGAAGAACATCACCGGCGGCTATGTCAGCCAGGCCCTGGCCGGCGAACGGGTCGCCGATGTCGTGACCGATCCCGCCTTCGCCGTCTCCGGGGTGCACTGGAGTTGGGGCAACCGCCAGACCAAAGCAGTTCAGCCAGGAGCTCTCCGACAAGGCCAGCAATCCTGAGACCGCTCGCCGTATGTGGGAACTCACCACCCAGCTGGTGGGACTGGGGGAAAACTGAGTCCCCCTGGGAAAGCTGCGAGCCAGGCCAGCCCGCCGGGGTATCCAGCCTGCCGGCCTTGGACCCGGCTCGGGTAGCCAGCTGATAGTGGCGGCATCGAGAGAGACAACTGGGTATGGCCCGCTGGCCAGTGGCAGGATCCAGGCCCTCCGAGAGTGGTTTGCCCAGAAACCGCACCGAGCGGAAAGTGCCAACGGCCCCCCATGCCTGCCCCCAGCACCATCGCCAGACCTGCACCCTCGCCATGCGGTTTGTGCAGCTTCGGCTTTAGCAATGACCCGCTACCGCTTCGCGCTGCTAACAAGTAGCCAGTCGCATCGATTGACCTGATGTCCCGCTTGCTGCGCTGGGCTATTGGCGTGACGTTGCTCGCCAGCCTGCTCTTCGCCGCCTTCTTCCTGCTGCCCTTCCGCACCTGGCTGCCTGGCGGCACTGTGGCCGATGTGGCGACGAGCGAGGTGGTCAATGGCTCCGCCTTCAATCGACTGTTCCCCAAAACCGAACCCGGAGAGCAACTGGTCTTTACGCAGGAGAAGCGGGGCTTCAGCGAGGCCAGGCTCAAGCAGGCTGATGCCATCAAGGCCCTCCTGGCCATCTCCGACACCACCACCGCCCCGGCGGCCCGCAGCAAGTTCGAGGGCAGCACAGAACAGCTCAGGGGCTGGCCGCTGGTGGAGCAGGGCGAGCAGGCCAGTGCCTTGTTGGTGGCCGAACGCTTCCAGGTGAAGGTGATCGGCCAGGGGAACGGCCTGGACCCCACGCAGCGCCATGAACTGATCGCCGCCTTTGATCTCGATGGGCTGGCCGCCCTCAGGCCGGCCAAAGACGCTCGATCCACCAGGGCCCTGGCGCCGGGGCGCCAGCAACCGGTCGCGATCCCCGTTCCGGTGGCCAAGAAGGAGGCCGCCCAACCCATTCCTGCCACGCCGGAGCCCGCCGCATGAGCACCGTTCTCGAACGCCTTGATCGCCTGCCGCGCCGCGATCTGACGGTGCTGGCGCTCAAGGGGATCAGCACCCTGGTGCCCGGCGACTGGCAGAACATCACCAGCGCTAACGCCTTGATCGCCTCTGTCATGGGCAGCGACGACCCGGCCCTGATCGCCCAGGTCCGCGAGCGCGCCGACACGCTCAGTCGGGCCCGCCACGAGGGCTACGGCCGGGCCCTGAGCCTCTATGACGCCGTCAACCGCTCGCAGAAGGCGGCAGGGGGCCTGAGGTTGCTCGCCAATGTGGGTGGGGTCCTGCCGCTGATCAAACAGGTGGCCAAGCTGACCCCCACCACTGACACCCTCCAGGCCGTGGATCTGGGCCTGAAGGTGGCAGCCGAGATGCTGGCCTTCACCCAGGTGAATGGCCTGCCAGGCGACAGTTTCGCCGAGTTCGGCGCCTCGCTCAATGAATACGCCGGCGAGGCACGGGTGCGCATGGCAGCGCTGATCTGCTTCGATGCCCTGCTGCCCCTGGGCGATCAGGCTTTGCAGCGCCTTGATGACCTGCTCGGCCAGGTGGGGCAGAAGGAACTGCGCCTGTCACCGGCCTATGGGGGCATGGCGGCGATGATCCCGGGCCGCGGCGATGACGCCCACCTGAGCTTCCTGCGACGCGGGGTGGATCAGTGGCTGGGCTGGGCCGGCGGCTACGCCAGCAGCCTGGGGCTGAACGCTCAGAAGGCGGTGCAAGCGCTGGAAACCACTCTGGGCCCCTGGCAGGGGGGCTTCGAGCAGCTCGCCACCTTCCTCGATGCCTTCACCGACACCTATCAGCACACCGGTGTCCAGGCTGTCGCCAGGCGACTGGTGGAGCGTGCCGCCGCTGAGATCTAGACATCGTCGGACGTTCCAGCCCCCGGTCGGTGCTTGAAACCCTGCAGGGGCCGCCGGAGCATGGAATCCGGTGGCCTTCATCGTCCACTGCGGCTTGATCAGCCCATGGCATACGGGATGCTCCATCAAGCTCGGCAGCTTCCACTGGAGCGCGGCCAATCATGGGCAGCGCAGCCAGCTGAGGCCCGAACAGTTCCGTACGGTGGGCCCCACGGAGTCATCATCCGGCATCCGGTCGGCCCAGATCGCGTCCCCCCCCAAGATCCCGGACGATGTCCGTTGACGGGGAAGGGAGCGATTGCCTACGGATCCTGCAGGCAGCGCGCCGGCTCAATCGAAACCGAGCAGGTCGAAGATCTCGCGATCCTTGAGCGATTCGGCCTCTAGGGGTTCGACGTCGGTGAGCATCTTCTGTGCCAGTCTCAGGTATTCCTGCTGCACGGCATCCACCTCCGGTGTGCTCTCCATCTCGAAGATGGTGCACTTCTTCAGCCGGGATTTGCGAATCGCATCCACGGTCTTGAAGTGGGCCATGGTGCGCAGGCCTGTGCGGGCATTGAACTTGTCGATCTCGTCCGTCTCCTCGGAGCGGTTGGCGATCACACCGCCGAGGCGCACCTTGTAATTCTTGGCCTTGGCATTGATGGCCTGCATGATTCGATTCATGGCGAAGATCGAATCAAAGTCGTTGGCGGTGACGATCAGGCAGTAGTCGGCATGTTGCAGGGGAGCGGCAAAGCCGCCACAGACCACATCGCCCAGCACATCAAAGATCACCACATCGGTTTCTTCCAACAGATGGTGCTCCTTGAGCAACTTCACCGTCTGGCCGGTGACGTAACCGCCACAGCCGGTACCGGCGGGCGGGCCACCGGATTCGACGCACATGACACCGTTGTAACCCTCAAAGACGAAGTCTTCAGGCTTGAGCTCCTCGGTGTGGAAATCGACAGTTTCGAGGATATCGATCACCGTGGGCACCATGCGCTTGGTGAGCGTGAAGGTGCTGTCGTGCTTCGGGTCGCAGCCGATCTGGAGCACCCTCTTGCCCAGCTTTGAAAAAGCAGCGGACAGGTTGGAGGAGGTGGTGGATTTACCGATGCCACCCTTGCCGTAGACGGCAATCACCAGGGCTCCCGCCTCGATCGCCATGCTGGCGTCCTGATGCACCTGGAGGCTGCCCTCACCGTCCTCGCGGCGACCAGTGGTGAGCGGGAGATTGAGGGTGCTTGTCATGAAAAAGGAAGCAAAGGGGATGACATCACAACAGCTGCCGGAGGGCCGTTAGGGCCAAGCCTGACCAGGCCCGGACAGGAGTGTCGGGTGGGCATGCAAACCGACACATTTTGCCGTTCGGCCGCAGCTGCGGCTCCTGGCTGGAGCAGCTCGAAAGCCGCTGCTCCAGGCATTAGCAGGCCACGGAAACTGGCGGTGATCGTGGCCCAGGGACCAAGAACCACATCAGAGGAAACTGAGCCTGAACCTGGCCCTCGGTTGAGCCTGGCCTGCGGTTGAGCCTGGCAGGCGATGATCCGGGACCAGAAAGGCAGAGCAGCAGGCTAAAGCTGACCGGTGGGCATAGCTCAGACAGGCTGATGCAAGACAGGTGGTCCGTCAGGTGCAAAACCGAAGCAGACCATAGGCTCAGAAGTGACAAGGTCAGGCTGGCTACCTAGGACTCGACCAGGAACTTGGCGAAGAGTAAAAATACTCATTTCGTTCCCTGGCTTCTGGATGGGGGCTGCTCACTGACTGAAGTGGGCCTTGGCGTCATAGAGGGTTTCGGCGTCAATCAGGGCAATGCCACGTTCAGGGGCGAAGGTCTCGGTGTTGCGCCGCACCTTGCTGCGCACGAAGAAGGGGATCTTGTGCAGCTCCGCCTCCCCGTCCGCACTCCAGCGAGTCTCGACTGTGCCGCCGGGTGGTGCCTCCAGGGTGGCAGTGGCCGTGGTGGAGCCAGCAGTGGCCAAGGCTGGAGCAGCCCCGGTCTCTGAAGCCGGAACAGCAGCGCCAGCCTGTTGCCCCCGATGCACCGGCTCGGCCGCCGGGGTCATCGAAGGGGCTCCGTCGCCTAGGTGGCTGCGATGGCCATCAACGAACTCGAAATCATGGCGGAACATGCCGATTAAGTGTTCCTCCAGGCCCATCATCAGCGGGTGCACCCAGCTGTCGAAGATCACATTGGCCCCCTCCCAGCCCAT
>JAPLID010000173.1:0-5238 GCA_026389285.1 Cyanobacteriota bacterium | reverse complement strand
ACAAACTCGAAGTCGTGCCGGAACATGCCGATCAGGTGTTCCTCCAGGCCCATCATCAGCGGGTGCACCCAGCTGTCGAAGATCACATTCGCCCCCTCCCAGCCCATCTGGGGCGCGTAGCGGGCTGGCACGTCCTGGACATGCAACGGGGTGCTGATCACAGCGCAGGGCACGCCCAGGCGCTTGGCGCTGTGGCGCTCCATCTGGGTGCCGAGCACCAGCTCCGGTGCAGCCTCCGCCATCGCCTTCTCCACCGCCAGATAGTCGTCGGTGATCAGGGCCTCAAGGCCCAGCTCCTGGGCGGCGGCCCGCACTGTGCGCGCCTGCTCGCGGCTGTAGCTGCCCAGGCCCACCACCTCAAAGCCAAGCTCCTTGCTGGCGATGCGGGCAGCGGCCACCGCATGGGTGGCATCGCCGAAGATGAACACGCGCTTGCCGGTGAGGTAGGTCGAGTCGACGGAGCGCGAATACCAGGGCAGCCGGGAAGCCGCGCCCGGGGATCCGCTCACTGCGCCGCGCTCGACGCCCAGGAGGGTGGTGATCTCCTTCAGAAAGGCTTCGGTGGCGTGGATGCCGATCGGTACGGTGCGCACCACCGGCAGGCCGAAGCTGCGCTCCAGCCAGGAGCAGACCGAATCGGCCACCTCCGGGTAGAGGCAGACATTGACATCAGCCTCGGGGCTACCACGGACACATCGGTGCCGTGCTCCTGCAGCAGGGTCGTGATCTCCCGCACATCTTCGCGGCAGCGGAAGCCCAGCAGGGTGGGCCCCAGCAGATTCACCCGCGGCCGCCGGCCCTCCTGGAGCCAGCGCTGGGGTGAGGGTTTCGGGGTTCCCGGGGGTGGCACCTGGGATTTCAGCAGGCCCCTGACCAGCTGGTAGAAGGTCTCGGCCGCGCCCCAGTTCTCCTTTTTGGAATAGGCCGGCAGATCCAGGCTCACCATCGGGATGCCACCGAGATCCATGCCGGCCGCCAGGGCGCCGGGCTGGTCCTGGATCAATTCGGCGGTGCAGCTCTCACCCACCAGCAGGGCCTCGGGCTGGAAGCGCTGCACCGCATCGGCGATCGTGCGCTTAACCAGTTCGGCGGTATCGCCGCCGAGATCGCGGGCCTGGAAGGTGGTGTAAGTGACCGGCGGCCGGCGATCGCGCCGCTCAATCATCGTGAACAGCAGATCGGCGTAGGTGTCGCCCTGGGGGGCATGCAGCACGTAGTGCACCCCCTCCATCGAGGCGGCGATGCGCATCGCACCCACGTGGGGCGGGCCTTCGTAGGTCCAGAGGGTGAGTTCCATGGAGTGAAGCGTGGAAACAGAAGGATGTAGGTGAGAAGGCTGGTGATGCCTGGTGCCGGAGCGGAGCCAGCGCCGGAAAAAGGACTCCAGCCGGGACGCGGCGGCTGAGTGGGCGCAGGCGAAAGACCAGGAAGGGTCTGGCTGGCTTTAGGAGAAGGTCAGCAGCTGGCGGCGGCGCAGGGGACGGGCGAACAGTTCGGCCAGATCCCCCGCCTGGTCGCAGCCGTGGATGGGGCTGAACACCAGCTCGATCGACCACTTGGTGGCGATGCCTTCGGCTTCGAGCGGATTGGCCAGGCCCAGGCCGCAGACCACCAGATCGGGGCGGGCCGCCCGCACGCGCTCCAGCTGGCGCTCGACATCCTGGCCCTCACTGAGCTGGGTGCCGGCGGGCAGCATGCCCATCTCCTCGGCCATCAGCATCCGGTCCAGGTAAGGGGTGCCCACCTCAACCAGCTCCATGCCGCACTCGCGCGACAGGAAGCGGGCCAGGGGGATCTCCATCTGAGAATCGGGCATCAGGAACAGCCGCTTGCCCTCCAACACCTGCCGATGCGGTGCCAAGGCGCGGCGGCCCCGCTCCACCAGCGGATCGAGCACCTGGGCAACCAGAGCCGGATCGACCCCGAAGGCTGCCGCAGCGGCGGCCATCCAGGCCCGACTGCCCTCGACACCGAAGGGATAGGGCGCCTGGATGTGTTGGGCGCCACGGGAGACCAGGGCCCGGACCGTGCCGCTGAGGAAGGGCTGGGCCAGCAGCACCTTGGTGCCTTTGCCGACCGGCGGCAGCTCGCTGGAGCGGCGCGGCGGCAGGCTGCGCACCACGTCGAGGCCCATGCGGGCGAACAGGGCGACGAAACGATCTTCGACCGCATCGGCCAGGGTGCCGACGATCAGCAGCTGGCTCTCGTCGCTGCTGGGCATCAGCGGCAGCAACGCCTGCAGGGCGTTGTCTTCCCCCTGGGTGAAGGTGGTCTCAATGCCGCTGCCGGAGTAATTCAGCACCCGCACCCGACCGTTGAACTGGCTGGTGAGCCGTTCGGCCGCCCGCGAGAGATCGAGCTTGATCACTTCGCTGGGGCAGGAGCCGACCAGGAACAGGGTGCGGATCTCTGGACGCCGCTCCAGCAGATCCCGCACCAGGCGATCGAGCTCGTCGTTGGCATCGGCCAGCCCGGCCAGATCCCGTTCACCCAGGATCGCCGTGCCGAACCGGGGTTCGGCGAAAATCATCACCCCGGCGGCCGACTGAACCAGGTGTGCGCAGGTGCGCGACCCCACCACCAGGAAAAAGGCATCGGGCATGCGCCGATGCAGCCAGACAATCGATGTCAGGCCACAGAAGACCTCACGCTGGCCACTTTGTTTGAGAAGCTCTGGCAAGGCCGGAGCCGCATCAGCGACGGACACGCCCATGGACGGGGCACTCCCGATCAGATCGACTAAGGCCTAGCGAAGCTGAAGCGGGTGTCGGAAGACTGCGTTACATCTGTTCGGGATTGGCGCCGTGAGGTCACCATTCCGGCACAGAAACAAGCGCCTCAGAGCCGGCGGCGAAAGCCCTCGTTGAAGGCGGCCGCAGGCCGCTCGCTGGACTCGGGGGCGCGGCTGACCTTCCAGACGTTGCGGCTGAGGCGCCGCGCCACCAGGCCACCCCTCTCGATCACGGCGGAGCCGGGACGGACCCCGAGCAACTGAGCCACCTCAACGGTGCTGAGGGGAGCGCCGGTCTGAACAGCCAACTGGACCAGTTCGAGCCGCTGGCGCAGTGCGACTAGATCAGCCTGCCCCCCGTCCTCCTCTTCATTCCAGATCCAGGGCAGGTCCTGGCCGCCAGCGGCCAGCTTGCGCATCAACCCCAGGCCGATGAAGGCCAGCGCCTGTTCGGGCTTGATGCCCTGCTCTGCCGCCTGGGCCATCCATTCGGGCAGCGGCTCGCGCTGGTTGTCAGCGGGGATCGCCTCTGAGGCCGTGGCCCGATCGGGGCTGGCCGAATGGGATTCAGCGGCGGAACGGCGGCTGGCCATGGCGGTCGCAGGAGGGTTGGCCGGACGGTACCGGCTGGCTCAGGCGCCGCAAGGGTCTCGGCCGGCGAACGGGCCGCATGATCTGCGGTCCTTAATCACCAGCCGTGATGACCGAAATGGCGAGATGGCCAGCGGATGGTGGATTTTGTCAGCGGTTCCGGACCGTCTCCCAGGTAGGATCCGCCTCATCTTCATGGCGCCAACGGGCTTGTTCGGCCTCAGGCGTCGTGCCCACTCCGCGAGGTGGCGCGACGGCGCCGTGATGGATTCCAGGTTCTCCCGCCCCCTCTCCAGCGACGACCGTGCCATCAGCCGGCGCCGGGGAACGCTGCGGGTCGGTGGCACCGAGATCACAGGCAGCGCCGGCAGTGGCGATCGGGACGGCGCCAGCTGTGTGATCACCACCGACAGCGAAGGCCGGCGCCTGGCCCGCCAGTCGAGCCATGTGCAGTCGATTGAGCTGCGCACCTACGTGTTCCTCGATTCGCTGCAGCCCCAGCTGGCCGCCTACATGGGCACCGTCTCCCAGCGCTTTCTGCCGATCCCCGGCGACGCCTGCCTGTGGCTTGAGGTGTCACCAGGCATGGCGGTGCACCGTGTCACCGACATCGCCCTTAAGGCCAGCACCGTCCGCCTCGGCCAGATGGTGGTCGAACGGGCCTTCGGCTCGATCGCCATGTATCACCGCGATCAGAGCAACGTGCTCCACTCCGGCGATGTGGTGCTTGAGGCGATCGGCAGCAGCATCAATCGCCGTAGTCGCTGCGAGGTGACCTGGACGGAGATCATCCGCGCTATTACCCCCGATCACGCCGTGCTGATCAACCGCCTGAACCGCCGCGGCTCGATGATTCAGGCCGGCATGAGCATGTTCATTCTCGAGACTGAGCCCGCCGGCTATGTGTTGATGGCCGCCAACGAGGCCGAGAAGTCGTCCAACATCACGGTGGTGGACGTGAAGGCTGTGGGGGCTTTCGGTCGTCTGACCCTGGCTGGCAAGGAGGGCGATGTGGAGGAGGCAGCGGCGGCGGCGATGCGGGCGGTGGCCCACATCAACGGCTGAACCAGCGGCGGCTTCAGTCCAGGCCCAGCAGATGGCGCAGACCCGGGGCCAGTGCCGCAGCGGCCTTGCCGCGACTACCGAGACGGCTGCGTTGGTGATCTCCCATCTGTGCGTAGCTGGCGCCTGCCTCGCGCACATAGAAGATTGGGTCGTAGCCGGGGCCATGGCCAAGGGCTTCCCGCAGGATCAGGCCGCGGCAGATCCCCTGGGATTCCAGCACCGTGGTGCCGCTGGGATCGGCCAGGGCCATGGCGCTGACGAACTGACCGACGCGGTAGAGGGAATCGCCCAGTTCGTGCAGCAGACGATCAATGCGCTCGTGATCCGTGGGCGCGTAGCGAGCTGAATAGATACCGGGCCTGCCACCGAGGCTATCCACCTCCAGGCCAGAGTCATCGGCCAAGGCCCATTGCCCCGTGAGCGAGGCCACGGTTTCGGCCTTCAGGCGGGCATTGGCGGCGTAGCTGTCGCCGGTTTCCTCGATCTCAAGGCCGCGGGGCAGGGCGCGCACCTCCAGCTTAACCGACGCCAGCATCGCGCTGATCTCAGCCACCTTATGGCGGTTGCCACTGGCGATCACCAGCACGGGGAGAGGCGGTAGAGGCAAGGCGCCAGGAGCGTGGCGTACAAGCGGCAGCGATGTCCAGGCCTGATAAGACCTGGTGTTGCCGCGAGAGGGCATTCTGCCGCACCACAAGTTGGCTGGGACTCTAGGAGTTTGTCGCACAAAGCATCAGAGCCACGCCACTCCCCCCCGACTCAGAACCGGAGACCTGGCTCTGTTGTGTTGACTCCGTGAGATTGGCCTTCCGCCGGCCCCTCCCTCAGGCTCCCGCCAGTGCGGCCCTGTG
>JAPLID010000213.1 GCA_026389285.1 Cyanobacteriota bacterium | reverse complement strand
GAGCAGATCCTCGATCAGTTCGTTCCCTTCTCGCTCGACACCTCCAGCAGCACCATCGCCCCCTCCCACGACATCCTTCCCGGAGGCCCCAGCGACAACGGTCTGCATGAGCGCCTGTATCAGAGCGCCACGGCCGGCTGGCGGCGGCTCGGCCGCGGCTCCGAGGCCTTCCATGAGTTCAACCACGACAGCCTGGCCGCCTCAGCTTCCGGGCTCACCGCTTCCGGAGCCGGCCTGTGGGCCTCCGGTCGCAACGAATCCGGGTCAGGCCTGATGGCCCGCCAGCGCTCCTTCTGGCTGGTCGCCGACGCCGAACTGATCGTCTACGGCGCCACCGATCCCGCTGCACGCCTCTCGATCGGCGGCGAGGAGGTGCCCCTCTCCCCCGATGGCACCTTCCGCATCCAGGTGCCCTTCCGCGACGGCCAGCAGCTCTATCCGATCGAGGCCGTCGCCGCCGACGGGGACCAGCGCCGCAACATCACCCTCGAGTTCCAGCGCACCACCCCCGAAGACAACAGCAACCCAGCCAGCCAGGCTGTGGCTGAGTGGTTCTGATGACCACCGGTAACGCCGATCGCCTGCCACTGCGCGCCGTCGTGGCCCTCACCCCGCTCGCCGGTTCGATCCTGTTTCCCCTGGTGGTGCCGGCACTGATGCTGCGGGTGAGCATCAGTGCCGGCATGATCGCCGCGGTGCTGATCGGCTCCCTCTGGTTCGTCGCCATGCTGAGCACCTCCGAAATGCCAGGCCACGGCTGACCCAGCCCAGCTCAAGCGCGCCCCGGCGAGTCACTCGCTGGGAATGCTGAGCAGGACCGCTCCGGGGTCCGCCCCTCTCCCTGATGTCCTCGCGCCAGCCAGTCAACGCATCCGCCCAGGGGCGGCAACGGATCTGCTGGCTGTCCGGCCTCGTCGCCGGCCTGCTGCTCTCGGGCTGCGGCGCCGCCACCGCCCTACGCCTGGGCCCGGCGCCCCAGGAGTTGCCGCTGCCCGCCGGCATCCGCGTCGCCTTCAACCATCGGGCCGAACATCGCTACCGCAGCCCGGTCAGCGGCCAGTGGCGCCAGGGTGACGATCTGGAAGCCCTGCTGCTCGAGGCCATCGGCGAGGCCCGCCAGGAGATTCAGGTGGCCGTCCAGGAGCTGTCGCTGCCGCGCGTGGCTGCGGCCCTGGTGGAGGGGCAACGCCGGGGCGTACGGGTGCGGGTCGTGCTGGAGAACACCTACAGCAGCCCCTGGAGCCTCCAGGATCCCGCCGCCCTGCCTTCCCACCAACGGCACCGGGTCGAACAGCTGCGCGGCCTGGGCCTGGAGGATGCGGTGGCCATCCTGCGGAGGGGCGGTGTGCCGATGCTCGATGACACCGCCGATGGCAGTGCTGGCAGCGGTCTGATGCACCACAAATTCCTGGTGATCGACCAGCGGGTCGTCGTCACCGGCTCGGCGAACTTCAGTCCCTCCTGCATCCATGGGGATCCCGACGATCCCAGCAGCCGCGGCAATGTGAACCACCTGCTGCGCTTCGAGAGCCCCGCTCTAGCCCGCCTGTTCACCGCCGAGTTCGCTCGAATGTGGGGCGACGGACCGGGGGGCAGGCCGGACAGTCGCTTTGGCATCGCCAAGCAGGAGGGCGCAGCGCAGCGGGTGCTGGTGGCGAATACCCCCGTGGAGCTGTTGTTCGCACCCCATCGCCGCCGCGATACCAACCATGGACTGGCCTGGCTCGATCACCAGCTCGCCCGGGTCCAGCGGCAACTG
>JAPLID010000192.1 GCA_026389285.1 Cyanobacteriota bacterium | reverse complement strand
AGTTCGGGGCGCTTCTGCCAGTCGCGGGCGCTGACGTCGTTGGCGCAGGTGTAGCCGAGCACATAGGCGAGGGCCTCCTCGCGGGACACATTGCGGCAACGCCGGCCGATCACCACCGCCAGCTCGGCTTCGGCATCCACCTGGTGGCTGGCGAGGGTAGTGGGCAGCTCAATCGGGGCGTTGGGGTGCTGCAGGGCCGAAGGCGGCTTCAGGAACAGCACCGGATTCTGGGGAATCGGAGAGCCGAACTCGGCGGCATGGCGGCGGTAGTTGACGCCGATGCCCAGGATCGCCACCGGCTCCAGCGGCGCCAGCAGGCAGGCGATCCGGGCCTCCTCACCTCTGGGGCGCACGGTGCCATCGGGCCCCAGCGGGTTGCCGTTCAGCCGCTCATGGCGCCCGTCGTCATGGACCTGGGCGAACTGCACGGCGCCGTCGGGGTCGCGGTAGCGGGCGATCTTCATCGGCTCCTCCATTCCTCTGGATTCTCCACGCCCCTGCTCTCAGCGCACTCTGATCTCAGCGCACCCGGAAGGTCACCGCCATCACCGCCGTGATGTCCTTGTCCACTGTGGTGGTGTCATAGGAGCCGCTGTTGCCGACATCGGTGGAGTTGGGGGCGGTGAGCTGGAAGGTGCCGGTGTCGGCGTTGGTGATCGGCCCGATGGAGCTGCCAGCCTCGCGGGCGATGGCCCTGGCTCGTTCGGCGGCGTCGCGGGTGGCCTTGGCCAGCATGTCGACCCGTTTTTCGGCCAGCTTGGTGTAGGTGAAGGCGGGCGGATTGATCATCAGCGGCACCCCCTGGCCGATCAGCTCACCGGCGGCGGCGGCCACAGCGCGCACCTTGTCCACATCCGGGCTGCTGACCCGGATCTCCTGGCGGCTGGTCCAGCTGGTGGAGCGCAGTTCGTTGCTGCGGGGATCGCGCTGATCCTCCCGATCGGAGCGCACCGCATCCCGCTGGATCTGAGCGGCGGCGATGCCCTGGGCTTCCAGGAAGGCCACGGTCTGGCTGACCACCGGTTGCAGGACCTGATACGAGGCCTGCTGGCTGGGGCCGCTGACGGCCACCGACACACTCCAGTCGACGTGGTCGCTGCGGATGCGTTCGGTGCTGGCGCCGGTGACCGTGATCGTGTCATTGGCGCGGCGGATGCCCTTGACCAGGATGGCGCTGGAAAGCACCATCCCCACCCCCAGCACCGCCATCGCCGCCACCAGCGGCGGCGTGCGCCGCAGCTGGCTGGCAACGCGGTGGCCAAGGTTCGCAGGGGTTTTCATGGCCTTGGCCTGGATCGATCTTCATGCTGGAGCCGCTGGTGGGCGGCGGTCCGCGTTCGGGGGCAATTCGCTGCGTTGAACCATCACGGCCGGATGCCGCCGTCGCCGATTTCAGAAAGTGGCCTCTGACGGGCCGCTTTCGGTTCCTCGGCCTGCAACCGCTTGGCCCTCGCACCCGGTCCGACCAGAGCCGGTTGGCTGCAGCCGGCCAGAATCCAGCAATGCCCTGGTTCATCAAGACCGAGACCATCCGCGTTCCCCACGCTGAGGTGGTCCCCCACCTGCAGGCCCATCGCGACTGGGTGGGGCAGCTGCGCCGGCAAGGGGTGAAGATCAGCAGCGGCTATCTGGTCGATGGCGACGGGCGCCCCGGCGGCGGCGGCTTGCTGCTGCTGGAGGCCAGCGATCACGCGGCCGCCGAAACCCTGATCCGCCAGGACCCGATGCTGACCAGCGGCAGCGTCGACTGGTGCCTGCACCAATGGATCGGCGCCGTGGGCGATCTGGGGGTGGGTTGAGTGGGCCGCTCAGCCGTTACCTGGTCCCTGACCGCCCCCACTCCCCGACTGTTGGGATCAGCGCGAGCGCAACCGCGAAGGCGCCTGCCCACATGAGGGTCCTACACATCCGTGCAGGCCAGCTGGTTCACAGTGCTATCTGCAGATCGGTGCGGCTGAAATCGTTGCCTACGAACAACAGCGGCACCTGCAGCCGATGGGCCAGCGCGTAGGAGAAGCAGTCCCCGAAATTGACCGCGCTGGGGTGGCGTCCTCGGCCATAACGCTGAAACGCCGCCGCCGCGGCATCCGCCAGTTCCTGATCCCAGGCCACCGTGGCAATCGCCTGCTGCTCGAGAAACGCGCCGGTGCGCTCCAGGCCGATCTCCCCCAGCTTGGCCAGGGCCACCACCAGGATTTCTGTGCGGGTGGGGGCCGCCAATGCCGGCTGCGCCGCCTGGCAGAGGCGCTCAAGCACGGCAGCGCCGAGCGGCTCCCGCAGCACCACCGCCATCACGGCGCTGGTGTCCACCACCAGGTCGATCGCGAGCGTGCTCTCAGTGGCAGAGGCCATCATCGCCAAAGCCCAGGATCTCTTCGGCGCTGCGGGAGTCCTGCAGCGGCAGGTTCCAGATCTGCTGCTCCAGCCAGCGCCGCGAGGCCTCGACGTCCGGACGCTGAGGTGGAGGCTCGCCGGGCAGGCCGACCGCCAGGGCCAGGATCGCCTCCTGGTTCATGGAGCGCCGGTTGGAGCTGGCGATGGATTTGAGTCGCCTGTATAGATGGTCAGGCACTTGACGTAGCACCAGCGTGTTCATCGCGCTCGGATCAACTGCTAGCAAAATGCTAGCGCCTCAACCCCCTGCATCCCTGCCCAGGGCCTCGAAATAGGCCTCCTGCGCCAGGGCCTGCTTGCCGGCTGGCCGGCCGCCGTGGCCAAACGCGAGGGCGGCGAAAGCGCCAGCCAGGGCAAGCGCCGTGGGGATCACACGCAGGCTGGTCTCGATCAGGGCGGGCCAGGGGATGGGGGCCGTGGCGGCCGAACGGGTGAGCTGGCGTTCCGAGCGGGCCAGGCCTTCGAGCAGGTTGCGCTGCCGCTCTGGGCAATCGGCAGGGATGCCCGGCGGCTGGCCAGCCCCTGACGCCGCTGCTGATTCTGGCCGTTGGCGAGCAGGTTGAGGCTGCCCCAGCTGGAGGCGAGCTGCAAAGGGATCAGCAGCACAAAGCCCAGGGCGGCCACCAACGCCAGCCGGCAAAAGCGATCGCTGCGGCGACGCAGGCGGTTGCTGTCGGGATTGACGACGGACCAGGACTTTCACTCGGCGGCGAAGCACGTTTCGTTCAGCTTGTGGGGCGCGAGCTGAGGGCAGGCCCCACGAGGCCTCGGAGCCGATGGCACCTCGATCCAATCCACCTAACGAGATGCTGCTGCGTCTCCCTTCAGCCCACCAGCTGCGCGTTGGCATCGAGCTGGCGAGCCGCCGCTACCAACGCCTGATCGGCGCTGACCAGGGTCAGCCTCTGGCGCTGGGCCACGGCCAGATGCAGGGCATCGCCAGCCCGCAGGCCGGGGGCGCTCTGCCGTTGCACCCAGGCGCGTGCCAGCAGAAAGTCCTCGGCCCGAGGCTCCAGCAATGCCAGCCGCTCGGCGCGGAACGCCTCCAGTTCGCTCTGGAGGCTTGTGATCTTTGGGGCCTCCAGCTCGCCCCGGCGTTGGCGCACGGCTGTGGCTGAGGCGAATTCCAGCAGCACCCAGTGGCTGATCCAGAGCTCCTGTGCCGCGGCGCCAGTCAGCCAGGCCACGGCCGCTGGATAGCCGCTGTCGTTGTGAAACAGGGACACCAGCAGGCAGGTATCCACATAGAAGCCGGCACGGCCCTCGCTCACGGTTCCTGCTGGCGCAGCTCCCGCAGCAGCTGCACCGCTGAATCGGCGGGACCCGGCTGATCACCATGCAGCTGACGCAATCGCTCGATCCAGTCCGGACTGGTGCCGCTGGGGCCGGGCTCTCGCACCACCCGGGCAACGGGCTGGCCGCGCCGGGTGATCACCACCTCCTCGCCTGCTTCCACCGCATCGAGCAGAGCCGAGAGCTGGGCCTTGGCTTCCGCCAGTCCGACCGTACGCATGGGGACCTGGTCAGTTGACCAACAGACTAGGTGGTTTCAGGACTGGGCCTGCTGGCGCTTGGCCCTTCAGCCTCAACCCCGCTGATGACGGCTGAGGCTGGCCGCTGAAAACAGGAAGCCTTCGGTCTGGGCGATGGCGACTACGGCGCTGGTATCAGTGGCCGCATCCACCTGGAGCTTGAGGGCGGGATCGGCGTCGACCTTGGCGAAGAAAGAGATCAGCTGAGCTTTTGACATGAGAAACTTTGATAAGTTCTTTTTAAGTCTAGGGGCCCAGGCTGGCGTGACTCGGCCACCACACCAGTTCCCAGACGGCTCTGCGGCTGACGATCCTGCTGGCGGTGATCGGCCTTCCGCCGGTCATCCAGCCCCCAGCAGCTCCCTGAGCCCTGGCTCCAGCAGAGCGAAGGCCCGGCCGCGATGGCCGATCCGCCCCTTGGTGGCCTTGTCCATCTCGGCGAAGGTCAGGCCGGTTTCGGGCACCAGAAACACTGGGTCGTAGCCGAAGCCGCCGCTGCCGCGGGGCGCCTCCAGGATCAGCCCCGGGCAGTGCCCCTCCACCTCCAGCACGATGGCGCCGCTGGGGTCGGCGACCGCCAGGGCGGCGCTGAACTGGGCGCGGCGCTCGGGACCTCGGGCGGCAGCCAGTTCGCGCAGCAGCCTGGCGATTCGCTCCGGGTCGCTGGCGGCGTAGCGGGCCGAATGCACCCCCGGGGCGCCGCCCATGGCGTCCACCGCCAGCCCTGAATCGTCGGCCAGGGCCCAGCAGCCCGTGGCCAGGGCCACCGCCGTGGCCTTGAGGCGGGCGTTTTCGGCAAAGGTGCTGCCCGTTTCCTCCACCTCCAGGCCCTCGGGCTGGGGCCGGATCTCCAGGGGCAGAGCGGCCAGCAGATGGGCGAACTCGCGCACCTTGCCGGCATTACCGCTGGCGATCACCAGGGGAGTGGGGGCTGGGGCTGTCATGGATCTGGGTGCTGGGGTTGAAGGCTGTTGGGTGCGGGCATCGGGGGGAAGACCGTTCTGTGGCCATCGCCAAGCGAAGGCCGGCAAGGCTCTTCCGTGAAGCTGCCTGGAAGGCTGGACCTGAACGCTGCACAAGCCATGCCGTGACAGGAAGGCCTTGGGGCGGGAGTCAAGGCAGTAGCAGTTCCCGCTGCCTTGCCCTTGAGGCTTTCTCAACCCCGGCAGCCGCTTCGACCGGCGAGGGTGAGGCGCGGCTCGGGCGAGCGGCGCGGGCGCCTTGCGGCTACACCGACTCGGCGAGCTGCCGCGCCCAGCCCAGCACGTCGGCCACCCGCTGGGCGGAGGGGGCTTCGCAGTAGAGCCGCAGCAGCGGTTCGGTGCCGGAGAAGCGCAGCATCAGCCAGTGGTTCGGGCCCAGCCGCAGCTTGACCCCGTCGGTGGTGATCACCTCCCGCACCGGCGCTCCGGCCACTTCGGCAGGCGGGGTCTCCGCCAGAAAGCGCTCCAGGCGCCCGCGGGCGGCCATGTCGGGTAGGCGCAGGTCGAGACGGTCGTAGTGGGCGGCACCGCCGCAGCGCTCCTGCAGGGCATCGATGCGCTGCCCCAGGGGCACGCCGCCCTCCACCAGCGCCTCGATCAGCAGCAGGGCGGCGAACGGGGCGTCGCGCTCGGGCAGGTGCATGCCGAAGCCGACCCCACCCGATTCCTCACCTCCCACCAGCACCTCGCCGGCCAGCATCGCGGCGGCGATGTACTTGAAGCCCACCGGCATCTCAATCACCGTGCGGCCCAGGTCTTCGGCCACCAACGCCATCAGGTCGGAGCCGCTGACGGTCTTGATCACCGTGCCAGGCAATGCCCGGGCCCGGGCCAGATGGTCGATGAACAGGGGCATCAGCAGCTGGGTGCTGCAGAAGCGGCCGTTCTCATCAATCGCGGCGATGCGGTCGCCGTCGCCATCGAAGACGATGCCCATCGCCGGCTTGCCCGCCGCCGTCGAGGCTCGCACCTGCGCGATCAGCTC
Source organism: Cyanobacteriota bacterium (assembly GCA_026389285.1). GTDB lineage: Bacteria > Cyanobacteriota > Cyanobacteriia > PCC-6307 > Cyanobiaceae > Cyanobium. Next base: position 35,409 of record JAPLID010000192.1, on the reverse strand, counting down.
GATCAGGTAGGGCGCCAGCGGCTCGGGTGGATGGCCGCCGAACAGGGGATCGCGGTTGGCGCGGATCTCACGGATCACGCCGGCGGCCACGGCGCCTTCGCCCAGTAACGCCGGCAGCACCCCGGCGGCCGAACCGTGCATCGGATCGACGATCACCCACAAGCCGAGGCGCTCCAGGCCCGCCGCCAGGGCGCCGGTGTTCACCCTGGCCTGCAGGCCCGCCACATAGGCGCCGAGGGCATCAAAGCGCTCGGTGTCGCCGGGGATCGGCACGGTGATGCCGCCGGCCGCCAGGCGCCGCTCCACCCGGGCGGTGAAATCCCCCTCCACCGAGCCGCCGAACGGCCCCTTGATCTTCAGGCCCAGCCACTCGGGTGGGTTATGGCTGGCGGTGATCACCAGGGCCCCCAGGGCCTGGCGCTCCACCACCGCCCAGCTGGAGGCGGGGGTGGGGGTGGGGCTGTCGGAGAGCAGTGGTACCAGGTCGGCGCCGCGCACCGCCGCCGCGATCGCTTCGGCCAGCTCCGGCGCCAGGAAGCGGCGGTCGTAGCCGATCACCACCTCGCGGCTGTCCAGGCCTGCCGGCGCTGAGGATTCCAACTCGCGGGCGGCGGCCGCCGCCACTGGCAGCAGGCGTTCCACCGTGATGTCCACGCCGAGGAGGCCGCGCCAGCCATCGGTGCCGAAGGCGATCGGGCTGGCCTCCAGGGGCAGGGGGGCAGAGGCCATGGGGAAGGCAATGTCGATCTGGCTTGCATGTAGCAGCCCAGGGACCACTCGTGCCGCGACCGGGTGACGGCCTCAGGGCAGGCCACCGCGCCGCTTAGCCTGGGTTGATGCCTTCCGAGCTGCTCACCGACCGCCTGCTGCGCAGCTGGCTGCGCTGCAAACGCCGGGCCTGGCTCGATCGCCATGGTCCGCTGCAACGGCGTCAGTGGAGCGCCCATCGGGCGCTGGCGCTCGATGAACAGCAGCGCAGTTTCCAGAACCTGCTGCCCACCCGGCCGGGCCATGGCGAGGCCGCCTGCCGCGAAGGAGCTGCCGGGGTGATGGGGTTGCGGCTCCATGGTCGCGGCGGCGCCGATCTCGAGCTGCAGGCCCATCCCTCGCTGCTGCAACGGCTGCCCGGCCAGAGCCGCTGGGGGGATTACGCCTACCGGCCGGTGCTGGCCCGCCAGGGCCGGCGGCTCACCCGTGAACACCGGCTGCAGCTCGCCCTCTGGGGCCGCCTGCTGGCCGAGCACCAGCAGGCCCCGGTACCGGAGGCCCTGGTGGTCGCGGGCGGCGATCGCCGCCTCGAGCGCGAAACGCTGCAGCTGACCGCCGGGCTGCAGCGCCAGCTTGATGAGAGCCTCGAGCGGCTGGCCCAGGATCTGACGCGGACCGAGCCGCCGCCGCTGGTCAACGATCGCAAGAAGTGCACGCTCTGCAGCTGGCGCACGCTCTGCGATGAAACGGCCGCCGCCGAAGGCCATCTCAGCGAAGTGAGCGGCGTCGGCGGCAAGCGGCGCGATCTGCTGCTGGAGCTGGGGGTGCGCAGTCTGGCCGAACTGGCGATGGCAGAGCCGGCCCAGCTGGCCGATGCGCTGGCGGTGCACGGCGAGCAGCATCGCGAGGTGGCGGCCCAGCTGGTGGCCCAGGCCCAGGTGCAGGCCGGGGGCGAACCGCGCCGCCGGAGTGCAGATGGCACTCCGGCGGCGCGGGGGGCAGCTTGGAGCGCCGCCCTGCCGGAGCTGGCGAAGGCGCCGGGGGTGCTGCTTTACGACATCGAGTCCGATCCCGATGCCCGCGATGACTTTCTGCATGGCTTCCTGCGGCTCGAGCGCGATGCCGAAGGCCGCTGGCCTGCGGGGCCGTTGCCCCTGAGCGGCCCCGGCGCCGGCTACTACCAGCCGCTGCTTGCCTTGTATGAGCACGGCGAGGCCAGGCTCTGGCAGCGTCTGGCCCGGTTGCTGGCCGCCTATCCCGACTGGCCCGTGCTCCATTACGGCGAGACCGAATCGGTGGGCTTGCTGCGGCTGGCGGAGCGCCAGGGGGCTACTGAAGCCGAACGGGCCCGCCTGCGCGCCCGCCTGATCGATGTGCACCAGCGCCTGCGGCGCCACTGGTTGCTGCCGGTCAACAGCTACGGGCTCAAGGCGGTGGCCGGCTGGCGGGGCTTCCGCTGGAGCCAGAGCGGTGTTGATGGCGCCCGCTGCCTGCTGTGGTGGCGTCAGTGGCGTCAGGGCGGTCGCCAGCGCCGGCGCGGCCGCCTGCAGCTGGGCCGGATCTTTCTCTACAACCGCGACGACTGCCGCGCCACCTGGATGGTGGCCCACTGGCTGCTGGAGCAGGAGCACTCCTGAGCGGCTGACCAGGCCGGGGGCCTCGCCCCCAGCCACCGCCCCCTTAGATACCGCCCCCGGCCCCCACGGGCGGCGCCAAGAAGCCGGGCGCCACGGACATCGCCAACTCCGTGGCTTCCGTTGCGTCTCCGGCCCACAGGGCCGGGGCCTCCAGGCAGGCTCGCCGCACCAGGGCCAGGCCAATCCAGCCCAGGCCGGGGGCCAGCTCCAGGCTGGAGGTGATGCTGCCGGCCCGCTCAGCCCCGGGGCCGCGTAGCGGCGTTCCCGGCGCCAGCGTCGCCCCAGCGCCTGCCGAGGGAGCGTGCCAGCGCCGCAACTGTTGTTTGACGCCGTCGTAGGTGGCCAGCTTGGCCAGGGTTTCCTGCCCCACATAGCAACCCTTGCCCAGGCTCACCCTTGGCGCCAGCCCCAGCTCGAAGGGATTGCAGTCCTCGTTGATTTCGGCCGGCGCCGCCGGCCGCCCCTGGCTGAGGCGCAAGCGCTCCGCCTCGGCGGCTATGAGCGGCGGCCGCTCGGCCAGGTCGGCGGGCAGAGGGGTGCCGGCCGGCAGCACCACGCTGTTGCCAAGCCGCCAGCCAGCTCCTCCCTCAAGGGTTTGCCAGGATTTCGCCGCTTCGGCGGTATCCAGGCTCGCGGCGCTTGGAGCAGCGGCTGAGGTGCCGCTGCTGTCCGTGGACCCGATCGTTGCGGTGTCATGGGCTCCCGGGGCGTCGAGCGGTTCGATCCAGAGGCCCTCGCTCAAGGCGCTCAGTCGCACGTCGTCTGAGGGGAACAGCACCCGATCGAAGGCCTGGCGCACGGCGGTGGCATCGCCCTCGCTGATCACCAGCCAGGCGCCGCCCTCCACCACCAGCACCTCGGCCAGGGCCCGCAGGCGGGCGGTCGGGCTGATGCAGCAGGTGCCCAGCCATTGACCGGGTCGGGCCAGCTGCAGGTCCTGGCTGGTCTGGCCGTGCAGGAAGCGCAGGGTGTCGGGACCATCGAGGCGCAGCAGGCCCACGGGACGCTGCAGGCGGCTCGGAACGGCGGGTTGCCAATCCCAGATCGCGGGGAGGCCCTGGTCGTCGTTGCTGGAAGAGGGGCTCATCGGCTCAGCCTGCCCCGGTGCTGTCACCCGCCTGGTCGCGCTCGGAGCCACCGATGGAACCACCGACGGAGCCACCGGCCCTCGACAGAGCGGACACCTCCTCCAACAGGAACAGGCTGCGCAGATCCAGTCCGGCGGCGGCCATCGCCTCGGCGCCCCCCTCCTGGCGATCGACGATCGCCACCACCCGATCCACCAGGTAGCCCGCCTCCTGCAGCTGGCGCACCGCCTTGAGCGCCGAGCCCCCCGTGGTGACCACGTCTTCCAGCACGGTGATGCGGCTGCCCGCTGCCGGCAGCGGCCCCTCCAGCCAGGCGCCGGTGCCGTGGCCCTTGGCCTCTTTGCGCACGATCAGGGCATCAAGCGGGCGGCCATTCAGGGCGGCCTGCATCGCCACGGCGCTCACCAGGGGGTCGGCGCCGAGGGTGAGACCGGCCACGGCGATCGCCTGCTCTTCCACCAGCTCCAGCAGCAGCCGGCCCAGCAGAGCCAGGCCCGGGCCGCTGAGGCTCACCGGTTTGCAGTTGACGTAGTGATCGCTAGTGCGGCCCGAGGCCAGGGTGAAGCTGCCGTGGCGATAGGCCCGTTCAGCCAGCAATCCCAGCAGGGTGGAGCGGGCCTGGTCCGGGTCGAGGGTGCTCGTGGTGGTGAGACCAGGGCTGGCGGCGTTGGTGGGCGGAATGGCCATCGGCGGACGATCGTTGGTGGGCGAGTCAGGCACTCGCTAGTTTGTCCCTATCGTCAGGGGGCCTGAGCGGTAGGAGCATCGATGACACGGATCATCTCCCCAGGTCTTACAGACCCCTCGCGCGAGCGTGACTCTGCCAGGGTCAGGGCGTCCAGCTGCGGTATGAAGCCTTTTTTGATGCGCCAAGGGCGGCAGTCGCTGGCCAGCGCTGCCAGCGGCACGGCTTGTCTCATCGCCGCTGCTTTCCTGGCCGGTCAGGCCTCACCGGCCATGGCGGGCCCGGTGATCTGCACCACCAGTCTTGAAGCTCCGATCGTGGGCATCCGTGATGCTTCCGGGGCGGTCAGCGTGCCCCTCTCCCCTGTGGAGGTGACCCGCTGCGGCATCGTCCAGACTCCGGTGGAGCTGATGGAGCGCCGCGCCTACGGCTGGACCTCCCCTTACGCCCGCGGCGTCGATCTGACCCATCAGGTCACCGACCTGTTCGGCATCGCCATGGGCGGCGGTGATGGCACCAAGGTCATGGGCTTCGGTTTCGGCGACCAGACGCTCATCTGGGACGGCACGGCGATTGAAAACACCACCCAGGTGCTGCTCGACGACCAGGCCAATCCGATGCCGCTGCGCACCGCCGATCTACTCGAGGTCTACGGCTCCAGCATCGGCGGTGGTGCACCGGCTGCGGCCCCCGCGCCCGAAGCCAGCGCCGGTAGCGGTGCCTATCGCTCCCTCAGCGGCAATCTGCCGGTTCGAGGCATGTGGTAGCCCCGGGCCTGCGACAGCCGACGCGGGGGTCTAGCAATCTGGTGAATGCAGCGAACTCATAATTCGCCTTAGCCGAGTTCGATCCTCGGGACCCCCATCTTGTTCAAATTGCAGAATCTTGGCTGTGACTGCAGCCACGTCCTGATGATGCTGCAATAGCCAGCCACTCGCGATTGGCACAAGTTGCGATAGCCGTGGCCTTCGCCCACGCCCTCGCGAGTGAAGGCGGTATCAGCTCATCACAAAATCAGCAGAGTGGAAACTTTCATTGATCATCATTGCCTCGACCGTCGCCACCCTATTGTATAAAGAAAGGGCTAGTTCAGGCTGCTCTCTTGACATGACTTTTATTTGATCTCTGGAGAGTGAATAGAGAACGGCATCACGGCTGATCTCACGGCTGATCGTTGCTTTGATGCCTCGAGGGGATTGGAGGAAAAAAGAGACCATGCCAGCGATGGCGCCCGGTCCCATGGCCACGATTCGTTTTTGCTCGCCATTCGCAGTCTCAGAAGATACCTCAATTCTGCCTGACTCAATCACATACAGCCAGCCGCCAGGGTCTCCACTCTGCCATAGTATTGATCCAGGCTGATGTTGTTCGCGCTGCAAATAGGGCTTGGCTTTGTTGATGAATTCGCTTGCCCAGGTCGTGGCCACAGTATCGAGCTTTTCTTGCGGGGACTGTTCACCAGTGATAGGTTGTCCCGGTTCTTCGCTCAAGCTAAGTAGTCGGTCCTCGCACCATTGCAGGGCCCCATCCATATCACTTGCCCAATGGATCGATGCGACTGATTCGCATTCCGTGGCCTTGCTGACACCGGTGAACCGTAGAAACTGTCGCTTCGCCGTAGGTGACAGATGGCTGAGAACCAGGACGACCTGATGCTCCCAAGCCAGCGCGGCAAGGCGATTGAGCCAGGTCATGCCACCGGAATCGATGCCAACGACAGCCCTGAAATCCAACACGATAAAGCGCGGCATGGAATGATCCCTATGAGTGAACTGCACCCGGATACGTCGATAGAGGGTGAAGGCAGAGCCGAAAAATATAAAACCTTGCAAAGCCAGAATCCGCACATCTCCGCCAAGCTGCCCCAGTACCAGGTAGTCGGATTCAGAACGCAACTCCTTGCTGCGAATGGTGAGGCTTGAGCCTTCGACCTTAATCAGATCAATTCTTGAGCAGCTGATTACGAAAAAGAGAAAGCAAGCCAGAAGGCCAATAAGAACACCATGGATAAAGCCGGAGAAAGTGATTGCGATGGTAATCGCGGCAATCGTGATGTACTCCAGTCTCGAAATGCGTTGCAGGCTGTCGATCAGCGGCTCTTTGAGGATGGAAAGCCCCAGGAATATCGTTAATCCCCCCATTGAAAAAATGGGGAATATTTGAAAAATCGCGGCGCCAAGGCCCAGCGCCGCGACTGACATCCCCGCATTGATCAGACTTGGCAAGCGACCCGGAGCCTTCATCTGATAGGAAAGGACGGAATCGCTCACGGTGAGATAGCCATTGGCACCACCCAGAATCCCCCCCGCCAGATTGGCGACACCGTTGGCCTTGAGTTCTTTGTCAATATCGATAGCTTCGCCTGTTGCCTGCTCCAATCCTGAGAGGTTCATCAATAGGGCCAAGGAGCCCACAAAGGCAATGACGAGATAGTGGATCCAGTGCTCGTTGAGAATCCCCCAATCAATCTGGCTTAATTCTTCAGTGCCAAAAGGAGGCCAAAGCCTCACGCCTGGGACACCACCTTCGATCCAGCCACGCGCGATGGCCTCTTGATTGCTGATATGAAAAATCGGCAAAGATAGGGAGAAAATCAGAGCCGAGCCAAATAGAATTGTTGGAAGAACCCAGGATTGCTGATAACGAAGATTGATCGCCAGCAAGCCTACGCCAAATAGCAAGCCAGGCAGCCATCGCTCAGGAGCCCCGGCCGACCATAGCTGGTTAAGATTATTAATACTTAGATTGGTATTCATCAAAAATCCCAATCCCCCCAGGATCAGGATTACGCCCGTCCCCGCCAGGAATCCACTCACTACCGAAGGTGGAACGAAGCGTGCTCCAATGCCAAGCCGGAACCGACCCAGGCCATACAGCATCAGTCCCATCGTCAGTGTGGACAGGGCGATGGCAGCCACCACTGTCGGAAACATGCTGGCAGTGGCATGGGTTTTCGACGCAATGCTCAGGGCCATCAGCGACACAATCGCCGGCGTTGAATCTTGAATTGTTGCGATGCCATAGCGACAACCGGAGCGCAGGGAGGCAACGGCGCTGACCATCGCATTGCCCACCAGGCATAGGCCAATCCCAAGAGGGAAGTACGGCCTGAGATCACCCAGGAAAATAATCGATGCCAGCGCAATGCAGCAGGGAATATTCATCGCCCCACTGATCAGCCCGGAGACGATGCCATTCGCCAGGGAGCTGCGAGGCCGGACTGTTGTCAGATTGGTGGTTGGCTTGTTTGCCACATCGGAGTCCCTGGTGTCTGCGGTCTGATTCATGGCCTTGTTGCTTGTCTCATTCTGGTCTGTAATTGAAGTGGATCATGCCTAGTGCCCTCTGTTGCAGCCTGCGCTGGACTGGTTGTTTCCGCAGTTGTTATCTGCATCCTATCCAACAGTTCAGGCCGATCCCAGGGCCCTGTTCAACGGATAAGCTCCTTGCGTCCAGCCGATGAGGGCACCTTGCCAGTCAACAGCTCCAGCGATCAAGGTGTCTCGAAGCGCCTGAATGTCCTTGTCCCCGAGGTTGCCTGCCACCACGTGTTCGAGGGCCTGCCCGCCGAGGTCCATCTCGTCACGCAACCCCAGCCTGATGTTGCGTTTGCGGTTCTGGGTATGCAGCACGTGCCACAACTGCATACATACATGCAGGCCTTGCCCCAGCTTCGGGCCGTGCAATCGCTCCAATCGGGCGTTGACTGGTTGCTTCCAACCTTTCCCGCAGGAGTTGAGCTCTACAGCGCCAGTGATGCGTGATACGACGGTCTCCGAGTGGGTGGTGGCAGCATTGCTGGCCATGCGCCGACGCCTGAACAGATGCGGGTCAAGCGTTCCAATGGGAGCTTCCCTATCCGTGCCACACCCTGATGCACGGTGCGAACAGGTATGGCCTGCAATGCCTCAAGAATCTCGATCAATTGCCCCCGACCGGTGCCTTGATCGTTGCGGCGCCCCTGAAGATCAAGGGAGGCTCCGGCAGGCCGCTGCGGGTTTTGGCCATGGTGCCGAACTGAGCGGCTCGCTTCATCGGCAACATCGGCTCCCCTGGCTGAGGAGGCAACCACCACCACGCGACAACGCCGGCCAAGCTGCAGCTGTCATGCCAGCGCAGCACCTACCTACACTCTCCCCAGGCCTGACGTCCGTCCTGCATGCGCTTTCTGGCGTTAGCCATTTTGTTGGCCCTGATGGCGTTCTTTGCCGCCGCTGAGTTCGCGGTGATCCGGCTGCGGCCTTCCCGGGTGCAGCAGCTGCTTGATGACGAGGAGCCCGGGGCCCGTTCGGTGGCCCGGCTGCAGCAGCGGCTGCGCCGGGTGCTGGTGACCACCCAGCTCGGGGCCGTGCTGGCCCTGCTGGCGATCGGCTGGACCGGTCGCGGGCTGGCGGGCCATCTGGCTTCCCCCTGGAGCGCCCCTCTGCCCCAGGGCTGGCTCGATGCCCTGGTTTTCCTGGTGCTGGTGCTGCTCGCCACCCTGATCGGCGGCCTGCTGCCCAAGGCCTGGGTGCTGCATCGCCCGGAGGCCTCGGCCCTGAGGCTGGCCCCCCTGCTGGAATCGCTCACCGCCACCCTGGCCCCCCTGCTGCTGCGCGGGACACCCTGGTGCGCGAGGTGATGGTGCCCCGTTCCGGCATGGTCACCCTGCCGGTGGAGGTGAGCTTCGGCGAAATGATGGATGCGGTGCACGCCAGTCAGCACGCCCGCTTCCCCGTGATCGGCAGCTCCCTCGACGATGTGCGCGGCATGCTCGATCTGCGCCGTCTCGCCGAACCGATCGCCCGGGGCCAGCTGCATCCAGACACCCCCCTGGCGCCCTACCTGCTGCCGGTCACCCAGGTGCAGGAGAGTGCTTCGCTGGCTGATCTGCTGCCCCTGATCCGCAGCGGCCAGCCCCTGCTGGTGGTGGTGGACGAGCACGGCGGCACCGAGGGGCTGGTGACGGTGGCCGATCTCACCGGTGAGATCGTCGGCGAGGACGACAACCCCCTCGAGGCGGCTGAGGATCTCCATCCCCTGGTGGAGGGGGGCTGGTCGGCCGCTGGCGATCTGGAGATCGTCGAGCTGAATCGCCAGCTGGGACTGCGGCTGCCGGAGGCCGAGGGCCATCACACCCTGGCCGGCTTCCTGCTGGAGCGCTTCCAGCACATCCCGGCCCCTGGCGAGGGCCTGCGCTGGAAGGGCTACCGCTATGGGGTGCTCACCATGGATGGACCGCGCATCGAGCGGGTCCGAATCGTGGCGAACGGTCCCGAAGCCAGTGATCCGGTCTCGAACGGGGAGGGTGATCGTCGATAATCTCTCCACCTGCATCGCCTCCGCCATGAACCCTGTGCGTGTGGGGGTCATCGGCATCGGCAACATGGGCTGGCACCATGCCCGAGTGCTCAGCCTGCTGCGCGACGCGGAGCTGGTGGGGGTCGCCGACCCGGACGAAACCCGCGGCCGCCTCGCGGTCGAGCAGTTCAACTGCGCCTGGTTCCCCGACTACACCGCCATGCTCGGCGAGGTGGAAGCGGTGTGCATCGCCGTGCCCACCCTGCTGCACCATCGGGTCGGCATGGCCTGTCTGCAGGCCGGTCTGCATGTCTTGATCGAGAAGCCGATCGCCGCCAATCAGGAGGAGGCCGCCGAGTTGATTCAGGCCGCCGAGCTGGTCGGCAAGCTGCTGCAGGTGGGCCACATCGAGCGCTTTAATCCCGCCTTCCGTGAGCTGCTCAAGGTGGTGGTCGGCGAGGAGATCGTGGTTCTGGAGGCCCGGCGCCACAGCCCCAACCCCGATCGCGCCAACGACGTGTCGGTGGTGCTCGATCTGATGATTCACGACATCGACCTGGTGCTGGAGCTGGCCGCCTCGCCGGTGGTTCGCCTGGCCGCCGCCGGCGGTCGCAGCGGCGATGGCCCGATCGATTACGTCAACGCCACCCTGGCCTTCGCCAATGGCGTGGTGGCGAGCCTGACGGCCAGCAAGATGGCCCATCGCAAGGTGCGGCGGCTGTACACCCACTGCCGCAACAGCCTGATGGAAACCGATTTCCTCAAGCACAATCTGCGCATCCATCGCCGTTCCACCGGTTCGGTGAGCGCCGATCACGGCGAGCTGGTGTACCGCAACGACGGCTTCATCGAGGAGGTGAGCACCACTTCGATCGAGCCGCTCTACGCGGAACTGGAGCACTTTCTGCAGTGCGTCCGCGGTCAGGAGATTCCCGCCGTGGACGGGCTGCAGGCCTCCCGGGCCCTGCAGCTGGCCGACCTGATCGAGCAGTGCGTCGAGCAGCCCAATCTCTGCATGGCGCTCGACGTGCCGATCTGAACTCAGGCGGGCCGGGCAGCGCTGGCTTTCTCGGTCAGTTGCTGCAGCGCCAGCAGTTGCCAGCGGCGGCACTGGGCCGGCGACGAGCGGTAGAACTGATCCCAGGCATCGCCTTTGTGCAGGCCGTAATCGGCGGCAGGCACGTCTGGGTGACCGAGCTGCCAGCCGACGCGCACCGCGTGGCCGATCACCACATCCAGGGCCAGATCGTCGTCGAACTGCACCTGGGGATTGGTGGCCACGAAGGCGATCAGGGTGAGCAAGGTCTCGGTGCAGAGCTGGCGGTATTCGGCCGCCTCGATCTTGCCCGGCAGCTGCTCGACCAGCGAGGCGGAGTTGCGCTCTCCTGGCGTCTTCTCGCTCAGCAGCGGCCCGCTGGCCAGGCGGTTGCGCCGTTCCAGCTTGTCGCCGATGACGATGCCGCGGCAGTGGTGCAGCAGATCCCAGATGCCGGCATGGAAGTTGCGGGGCACCCGCTGCAGCGCCCCCAGCCGCAGGCGATGCTGCAGCCAGCAGCCCCCTTTGGGCAGGTCTTCGAGGGGATCGGGCGCCTCCCAGCGCACGCGGCCGCGCACGTGCAGCTGTTCCTTGCGTTGCAGAGCGGCCCGGGCATGCTCCACGTCGGCGAGCACGGCCCGCAGACGGCGGCGAATCGTGTGGGGCGGCTGGCTGCAGAGGGCTTCGAAGGCGTCGCTGGGGCAGAGATCCGCCTCGGCGGCCAGCTCGCCGGTGAGCAATAGCAGCAACTGGCCGAGCTGCAGGGTGAGGCTGCCGCTGAGCAGGTCCGGCTCCAGCCGCACCAGCCCGTCGAGCGCCAGCAGCAGTTCCTGCTGCAGCATCCATTCGCGGCCGTCCTCGCCCCCGAAGCGGCGGATCATCGTGGCGATGGTGCGGCTGCCCTTGGGCTCGCTGATCAGGGAATCGTTGGTGTAGTTGCGGCCCACCACCACCTGCTTCTGGCGCACCAGCAGATCGATCAGGGCATCCTCCAGCTGGGGATGCACCAGCCCCATGGCGCCGGCGACGCGCCTTACCACACTCCAGTCGGCCTCCGCCAGAGCGCGGCGGTACACCTCCTCCAGCAGCAGCATCAAGGTCACCCCCGGGGCGTCGCCGGGGCCCTGCAGGCGGGCATTGGGCCCGAGTCTGCGGCCCAGCAGTTCGAGCACTTCGGCCTGCTCCGGCAGGGAGGAGCTGTGCCAGAGCCGCTCGGTCAGATCGGCCACCGTGGTCTCTTCGAGTTCCTGTTCCTCGCGGGCGGTGAGCTGGTGCCGGCTGGTGCTGGGGGGCAGCATCATCTTGGCGATGGGCCAGAGCTGGCAGGCGGCGACAGCCCGCCTGGGCAGGTCCACCACGCTGGCCTGGCCGACCAGTTCGTCCAGTGCCGCCAGCTGGATCGGCACCCCCTCCAGCTCGCCGTTCTGCAGTTGCCGGCCCAGTTCCAGGAAGGCCTGCGGATCCTGGCGGAAGGGAGCCGAGGCAATCGGAATCAGCAGCAGCGGTGAGCCTGGACCCCGCCAGTTGCGCTGCAGCAGGCGCAGTTCGCCGGCCACCGCATCGACCAGCTGCTGGGGATCATCGGCCAGGTAGTAGGTGTCGTCTTCGAGCACTGCCGGCAGGTAGGCGATCAGCTCGTCGTCGTGGCGGTAGAGGCGGGCGGTGGCCATGGTTTCCATCCGCACCTGCGGATGGCCGCTGAGTCCGAGGCGACTGTTGGAGCCGACCGTGGCCATGCGCTGGCTCAATTCCCGGGAGCTGGCCACCCGTGGCCTGCCGGTGCGTTCGCTGATCGGCAGGCCCGCCTGCTGCAGCACCAGGGTGATCTCGGCCTCGGCCGGGGCCAGGGCCACCAGCACCTGATCGACCCCGAGCGGCGCGTTGTGGCGCCGCTGGCAGGGATCGAGATCCTCTGGGGTGATCAGGCCGCCCAGCAGCAGGTCCGACAGCCAGGTCAGGCTCTGGGTCCAGAGCAGCGGCACGTTGTCATTGGCTACCCGGGGCTGGCTGCCGGGATGGCGCCGTTCGGCGGTGATGTGCTCGGCCGGCACCAGGTAGAGCTCCGGCAGCAGCGCGTTGCCGTCGATGTCGACGCTCAGTTCCGCCAGCTGCTGCCGCCAGCGCTGGGCCTCCTCCCAGCGCTCCTCGCAGCAGGCGGTGATCAGTTCGTAGGCCAGGAACAGGGGCCATTCGCATTCGATGTGCTCGAACTGGGCCAGCTCCTCGCGCTCGTAGTGCAGGCGGGTGATGTCCTCGACCACGGTCTGATGGCCGTCGCGGCGGAAGCGCTTGTAGCCGTAGGTGCCGCCCAGTTCGCGGCGGATCTTGTCGCGGGTGCGCTCCACCAGCTGGGGATCCTCCACGGCCCAGGCCGGGTAGCCGATCACCGAGAGGCAGGCGCTGTCCACCTCCTTGCTGGCCGATTCGCGGGGCAACAGGCTGCGCAGGGCTCGCCGCAGGCGCACGATCGCGTCGTGGGGGATGGTCAGGCAGCAGCTGCCATCGCCGTGGGGGCCGTAGAGGTCGAGGCCCTCCAGGGCCTCCAGGGCCGCCTTGACCAGGCCGATCGAGCTGGCATTGCGTTCCGGCAGGCCGTGGGTGCCCTTGTCGCCGCGCTCCCAGATGCCGTAGTCGGGGACCCGGTAGGCCCGCGCCACGTAGTAGGCCAGGTTCTGAATGAAGTCGCACTCGTGGCTGGTCTGCACGATCACCAGGCCCGAGCGGGTCAGCTGGGCCAGCTGCAGCAGAAACAGGGCCGTGGCATCGAGCTGCAGATGGCCCCAGCCGTCGTCAGCGACGACGGGCTCGCCCGTGTTGGTGTCGAACTTGGCGTGGATCGCGTCGAGCCGATCCAGGCTGTTCTTGAACCGTTCCACCTTGGCGGCCTGGCGCAACATCGCGTTCAGCAGCCCCCGCATCAGCTGCAGCACCCGCTGCTCCAGCTCGAAGGCGCGCCGGCAGGGGCCGCTCTGGCGGCGATGGGCGATCGCCAGACCCCAGACGCACTGGATCGAGTAGACGCAGTCACGCACCCAGGCGTCGCCGTAGTTGCCGTGCACGGTGTTGGCCGTGCTGGCGGGCAGCAGGCCGGTGATCGGATGCTGGCGGCTGAGCACCACCTCCTCGATCTGGCGATCGAGCTGGCGCAGCAGTTGCCAGGCTTCGCCGTCGGCGGCTGGATCCTGAAGTGGCTGCGTGGCGCCCCGATCACCGGCGGCGGCATGGGCTGCGGCTGGGTTGGTCGCTGCAGCGTCGTCCAGAGCTGTGTCGGTCAGTGCTGCGTCGGTCAGGGCTGCGTCGGTGCGTGCTGCGTCGGTCAGGGCTGTGTCGGTCAGTGCGGTGGTGCTGGCTGGTGGGGCGATCGGATGGCTGGTGCTGCTGCTGCTGCTGCCGGTTGCACTGGCCATTGTCCTGCTCAAGCTGTGTAGGGATCCCGCAAGTCCGGGATCCTGCGCCTGGTGAACCCCAGCCCGATCGGTGATCGAGGCGGGCACCGGGCTGGAGAGGGACCTGGATTCAGCTGCGGCCGGCCTGAATCCGTGCCCGCTTGGGGCCAAACTTCTGAGCGGCACACCCTTGGGCCAGAGCAACCCTTGGGCCAGCGGAATCCGGGTAGTACGGAATCGAACCCATAGATTCTCTCCCGCGGTCTCCCCTTTCCATGGCAGCAATCGTGACGGATCCGGTGCGCACGCATGTGTTAGACGTGCCGGTGGATGTCTGCGCTGATGTGCTGCAGGCGGCCCTAGCCCTGCAGCGCCGGGGTGGCGGCCAGATCGTCACCCTCAACGCCGAGATGACCATGGCCGCCAAGGCCGACCCGGCCCTGGGAGCCGCCATTGCCGCCGCCCAGCTGGTGATCGCCGATGGGGCGGGTGTGGTCTGGGCCCTGGCCCGTCAGGGCTATCGGGTGCGGCGCAGCCCCGGGATCGAGCTGGCTTGGAATCTGCTGGAGCAGGCCGCCGCCAGCGGTGGCCGGGTGGCGCTGGTGGGGGCCAGTCCCCAGGTGATGGCGGCGCTGCGCCAACGGCTGGCCCAGGTTTTCCCGGGGCTGCAACTCGTGTTCAACGCCCACGGGTTTCAGGCTCCGGAGGCCTGGCCGGAGCTGGAGCGCCAGCTGCTGGTCGCCCGGCCGGATCTGGTGTTGGTGGCCCTGGGGGTACCGCGCCAGGAAACCTGGATTCACGATCTGCCCAGGCCCCGCCGGGGGCTGTGGATGGGTGTCGGCGGCAGCTTCGACGTCTGGGCCGGTACCAAAAAACGCGCCCCCGCCTGGATGGGAGCTCTACAGATCGAATGGTTGTACCGGTTGATTCAGGAGCCGGCGCGTTGGCGCCGCATGCGGGCCCTGCCGGAATTCGCCTGGGCGGTGCTGCGGGAGCGGCGCTGAAGGCTGCTGCGTCGACCTGGCGGCTCGACCAGGCGTGCTGTACCAGCAAAAACAGCCCTTCCATTGGGCAAGGACTGTTGAGGGAAGAGCTGGCGACGCCTTGCTCACTCCGATCTGATGGTCAGGCAGTGCCTGCGGAGGCCTGAAAGCGCCTCAGCCAGAGGCCTGGAGCCGCTTCAGCGGAAGCCCACCGCTTCAGCGGAAGCCCACTGAGGCCTGCCACACAAATGCCAGCAGCAGGAAGAACAGGGGAATGATCGGCACGATGTCCACCAGGGGACCGAAGGCCTGATACGCCTCAGGCAGCTGGGCAAGGGCGGGGGTGGAGAGACCGACCAGCAGGGAGAGAGCCATCGAGTGGGAGGCGGGGAAGGTGGGAAGACTCCAGTCAGGTGCGGAGACCTGCTGGTCGGTGCGAACGTCTCGGTGCGGGGCCTGCAGGTGCGGGACACCGTGCTGCGCCACCGGGATTGCGAAGGGATTGGCTGAGCTTTCCGGTGGCGGTGCCTGCCAATCCCTTGCCTGGCCGATCGCCGTGGTGAAGCGCAGCAGGGTGGTGAGGTTGTGCAGGCTCAGCAGGGTGCGGCCCAGCAGCTCCTGGCTGCGGATCAGATGGTGCAGGTAGGCGCGGCTGTGCAGCCGGCAGGCCAGGCAGGGGCAGCGCTCATCGAGGGGGGTGTGGTCGTGGCGGAAGCGGGCGTTGCGCAGGTTCCAGCGCTCTCCCCCCACCAGCGCCGTGCCGTGGCGACCGAGGCGGGTGGGCAGCACGCAGTCGAACAGGTCAAAGCCCTGGGCCACGGCGATCGCCATCTCCCGCAGGCTGCCCACTCCCATCAGGTAGTGGGGCCTGGCCTCCGGCAGCAGCGGGCCCAGCTCGCGCACGATCCGGTGCATCTCCTCCACCGGTTCGCCCACGCTCACCCCGCCGACGGCGATCCCGGGCAGATCCAGGGCGGCCACGACTCGGGCCGACTCGCGTCGCAGATGGGGGAAGCAGCCCCCCTGCACGATCCCGAACAGGGCCTGATCCGGCCGGTTGTGCACGACCAGGCAGCGCTCCAGCCAGGCGTGGGTGCGGCGGCTGGCGACCTCCACCTCGGCTTCGCTGGCGGGGTAAGGCGGGCATTGATCGAAGGCCATGGCCACATCGGCGCCCAGGTCCATCTGGATCGCCATCGAGCGCTCGGGGGTGAGCGTGATGCGGGCACCGTCGCGGGGGGAGCGGAAGACGACGCCGTCGTCATCGATGCGGTTGAGGGCCCCGAGGCTGAACACCTGGAAGCCCGCCTCGCCCGGTTGCAGATGCAGGTGATAGGTATTGGCCAGCACCATCTCGGCGCCGGTCTCCTGCAGCTGGGGGATCGCCACCCCCTTGACGGTGGCGGCCGTGCCCACCGGCATGAACCGGGGGGTGTGCACGGGGGCGTGGGGTGTTTGAAAGCAGCCGCAGCGCGCCAGGCTGTGGGGGCAGCGGGCCGTGATCGTGAAACTGAAGGGAGCGGAGTCCGCCGCCATCGGGGCAGCGAGATCCCCCGGCACCTGGGGAGAGGGACTCGTCGGCACGCTGGGCCCTCCGGGTGCAGGGGTTGAGGTGATACAGGGTCTGCTCTCAGGCTCCCGCTGCCGATGACGGTACGTGCCTTGCCGCTCAGGCGCTCTCAGCGGGCCTGGCTTGATGTCGGTTCGCCCTCGGCATCTGGCTCCTTCTCGGCAGGGTTGCAACCGGAGGGCTTCAACCTGCTTGCGGTTCGCTGTTGAGGATGAGGATTCGTTGTGCGCTCGTCCTGCCGGGGCGAGGTCAGCCCCAGGAGGTGGGTTGCGGCACTGTCCGTTCTGGGAGCGGGGCTGATTCCGCGAGTCCTTTGGCGCCTGGGAGGCATCCTGCGCCTGAATGGGGTCGGTGCAGCCGCTCCGCCGGCCTGCGCCCTTCCCCGTGATGCCCCTCGGCCCCGCCATGAATCGCCCAACCGATCCTGACTCCGCCGGTGCCCCCGCCTGGCTGCGGGATCTGGCCGGGGCCTGGATCTTCTATTCGGTGCTGCCGGCTTGGCCGGGGCTTCGCCCCCGCTTTGAGCGCATCGCCCGCTTCGCTCCCTGGGTGGGATTGGTGCTGGGCGGGCTGCAGGCTGGGCTGTGGGCCCTGCTGCAGGGCCGGGTGCCGTTGCTGGCCCAGGTGGCCCTGGTGCTGGCGGTCGGTCTGCTGCTGACCGGCGGGCTGCACATGGACGGTGCGATGGACACCGCCGATGGCCTGGCGGCGGGCGACCGGCTGCTGGAGGCGATGGAGGACAGCCGGGTCGGAGCCAGTGGCGCCCAGGCCCTGGCGCTGTTGCTGCTGCTGCGCGCCGCCGCCCTGGCGATCCTCGGAGGCCTCGCCCCGGCGTTGCTGGTCTGGGCGGCGATCTGGGGGCGAATGGCGCCCTTGGTGGCGATGGCCCGTTTCCCCTATCTGAGGCCCCATCAAGGCACGGCCGGCTTCCATCGCCGCCATTGGGCCGGACTGGCGATCGAACTGCGCCCCACCCTGGTGCTGCTGGCCCTGTTGCTGCCGCTGTCCTGGTTCTGGCACTGGCCGCCGCTGGTGCTGATCGGTCTGGTGCCGGCGTTGCTGGTGCCCCTGGGGCTGGGCCGGCGCCTCGGCGGCCACAGCGGCGACACCTACGGCGCCTGCGTGGAGTGGGCCGAAGCCCTGGCCCTGCTGCTCAGTGCGCTGCTGCTGGTGCTGCTGCGCTCTGCAGCCCCGGTGGCAGGCTGATCCTGAAGGCATTGCCCTGCTCGGGCAGGCTCGGATCGCTGAGATTGGGCGGGATCATCAGCACTAGCTCACCGCCCAGGCCCCGGGCCAGGTCCCGGGCCAGCGCCAGGCCCAGACCGGTGCCGGGCAGTGGCAGGCCGCGGCTGCCGCGGCGGCCCCTCTCAAAGATCAGCTCCCGCTCCTCGGCCGGAATTGCCATGCCGCCGTCCCAGACCGTGAGCACAGGCCCGCCGCCCTGCTGCCGGCCCACATGCAGGCCGACGGCGCAGCCAGCGACGCTGTAGCGGAAGGCATTCTCGAGCAGGTTCGCCAGGATCTCGGCCACGGCGCCGCTGTCGCCGCGCCAGTCCGGCAGGGTCTGCGGCCGTTGCCATTGACGTCCCTGCAGGGCTGCGGTGGCGGCGGCCCGCTGCAGCAGCGGCTCAAGCGGCTCCGCCAGGGGCTGGCCCTCCGGCCCGCTGAGCATCGGGGGCAGCAGCAGGGGCTGGGGACTGCTGACCGGTGCGATCAAAACCTCGCCGCCGGCCAGATCGCTGATCGCATCGACGTAGCGGTTGAGCTGGCGCTCCTCCGCCAGCAGCCCTTCCACCAGGGAGCGGTTGTCATTGTCCTCGGCAAGGCGCTTGCGCAGCAGATGACCGAAGGTGCGCAGCGCCGTCAGCGGGTTGCGCAGCTGATGCACCAGCAGGCGCAACTGTTCGTCCTGGCGCTCCAGGCGGCGCTGCAGCCGCTGTTGTTCCAGGTCGAGGCTGAGGGCTTCCGGGAGGCAGAGGGCCACGGCCTGCAGGCGTTGCCGCAGCGGCTCCGGCCAGTTGCCGTTGCTGGTTTCCACCTGCAGGGCTCCGAGCAGCAGCTGCTGGTCGCGCAGCGGCAGCCAGCGTCGCTCCTCCGCCGGCACCCTCAGCCGGCTGTCGCCCTCCACCGCCGCCAGAGCGCGGCCATCAGCGGGCCACTGCCCCACTGGCATCAGGGTGGGATGCCCCCCAACCTCCTGGTGGGTCACGTACACCACCAGGGAACGCACTTCGGCGCAGTCGACGAATTGACTGAGCTGGAAGCCCAGGAGATTCAAAAACCGCTCTGAGACTGGTATCACGGGCGGCGGGCTGGTCGGGGCGTTGGGGCTTCTGGCTGGAACCCGAAAAAAAAGCGCCGAATGCTTGTGAGAATTCCTAAAAAAAGCTTTATGCTGTAGGTATCGACCAATACTTTGCGGGTCCACCAGGGCTTGCAGGTCGCTGTCGGCATGGTCAAGGCCGCACAAAGGTTGCATAAACCCTGGGTCAAGGCTACAGCAGAGGGAAATGCGCCCCTCTTCTGCGTCGGTGCTGCGTGAGCAGCGTCCGATGTCGCCGCTGTTGATCTTCTGCCTACCCACGGCAGGACGACAAAACGTATGGGCGTGGATCGCTCGGACTTCGGTCCGCCGTTCCAGCACGGCTTTCGCCGCCAACGGGGTTTCGTTCCTCTGCGGCACGATCGCTAGCCCACCTTTTCCCCTCCACACCTCTCTCCACTCCCTTCCAGGGAGTCATCTAATGTCCAAGAAGCGCAAGCGGATCAGTCGCCGTCGTCTGGCCGGCCAAAGGGTCCTCGCCCATGTACCCACCTTCAATCTCGAAACCGGCGTCCATAAGCCCGTCACCGCAGCCCGCCGCTACATCGCCGAGTCCGAGCTGATGGCACCGGCGATCCTCAACGTCCGCCGCAACGAGCACACCACCGATCGCTTCTTCTGGGGTGAGAAGGGCCTGTTCAGTGCCCAGTACGCCGAGGAGAACCACTTCTTGTTCCCCTCCCTGCGCCTGATCGTCGATCGCATCGGTGAAGAGGTCCTGTTCGAAGGGCTGGAATCGATGGCCTCCGACGACTGGGAGGAAATGGAAGAGTACGAATACGCTTTCGTCTGAAAAGCCACTGTCTGAGGACGACCGCAGCGCCGCCGGCACCTGAGCCTTTCAGGCGTCGGTGGCTTGCTGTCTACCCGCTCGACGTCCAAGGGTTCCCCTTCGACCGGCGCACCAACGGCTGCCAGCCGGCCGCCAGGAAGCCCCCCATCGCGCTCACGACAGCTGTTGCGATCGTTTGCCTATGGAGACGTCCCCGCCTCAGCTCAGCTCCGGTCGGCCCAGGCTGCAGCAAGGAAGTGACGCATCAGCGGAAACAGATCTGGATCGATGCCGTGGCCGCCGTTGAAATCGCGGCGATTCACGGGCACCCCCGCGGCCACCAGTCGCTGGTTCAGAGCATCGCAGTGGTGGATCGCCACGACAGGATCCTCGCGGCCATGGGTGAGCAGCACCGGCGAACCACCCTGCAGCGGCTGCCAGTCACGGTGCGGATAGCCGCTGCAGGCGATCAGGGCCGCCAGCGGTAGCGGCGCGGTGCCACCGGTGGCCACATCCAGCGCCATGGCCGCGCCCTGGGAGAAACCGAGCAGGGCCGTCTGCTCCAGCGGCACCGTGGCGGCCAGCGCCTCGATCCTGTGGCGCAGCGATTCCCAGGCTGCCGGCACCTCCTCCCAGGCCGGCTCGGGCACCATCTCGCGCCAGAGAAGGGAATACCACTGCCGGCCGACGCCAGCTGGGTGCAGGCCCGGAGCCCGCAGCGACACCACGCTCGTCTCCGGCTTTACCAGCAGGGGTGCCAGGTCGAGCAGGTCATCAGCATCCGCCCCCCAGCCATGCAGCAACACCAGCCGCCGCGTCGCCCGCTCCGGGCCCAGCTGCAGGGCCCCGGGGTCCGGAGGCGGCACCGCGCTCTCCCGGGCGGCAGCTGAGGGAGGGAGGCGGTCGTCGGGAGGTTGGGCCATGGCAGACGGGTAGGGGGGATGGGCCGGCCGCTGAGCCAGGTCTGGGGACAGCCCTTCCGTAGGTTGGCCCCTGAACCGCCTCCGTTGCCGTCATGGCCCCCACGGCTCTCCTGAGCGTTTCCGACAAGCACGATCTGCTGCCTCTGGCCGAGGGCCTGCTGCGCCACGGCTACCGGCTGCTCTCCAGCGGCGGCACCGCCGCGGCCCTGGCGGCCGCCGGCCTGCGCGTCACCAAGGTGGCGGATCACACCGGAGCTCCGGAGATCCTGGGCGGCCGGGTCAAGACCCTCCATCCCCGCATCCACGGCGGCATCCTGGCCCGGCGCTCCGATCCGGCCCACCAGGCTGATCTGGCGGCCCAGGGGATCGATGCCATCGATGTGGTGGTGGTCAACCTCTATCCCTTCCGCCAGGCCGTCGCTGACCCGGCGGTGAGCTGGGAGACCGCCGTGGAGATGATCGACATCGGCGGGCCGGCGATGGTGCGGGCCGCTGCCAAGAACCATGAGGATGTGGCGGTGCTCACCGATCCCGGTCAGTACGCCGACTTCCTGGGGGCCCTCGATGCCGGGCAGGTAAACGGGGCCCTGCGCCGCCAGCTGGCCCTGGCCGCCTTCCGCCATACCGCAAGCTATGACGCCGCGATCGCCACCTGGCTGGCGGGCCGCATCGAAACCGTCGGCGCCGAGGCAGGGGCGATAGCGGAGGCGGCAGCGCCCCTGAGCCTGGAGCTGCCAGCCCGTCAGAGCCTGCGCTACGGCGAAAATCCCCACCAGAGCGCCACTTGGTATGGCGAGCCGGAGGCGGGCTGGGGTGGGGCCGTACAGCTGCAGGGCAAGGAGCTGAGCTACAACAACCTCCTTGATCTTGAAGCGGCCCTCGCCACCGTGCGCGAGTTCGGCTACGGCCCGGCGCCCGAGGGGGCCGGCCAGTCCCAGCCGGCTGCGGTGGTGATCAAGCACACCAATCCCTGTGGAGTCGCCACCGGGGCTACCCCGGATCAGGCCCTGCTGCGGGCCCTCGATGCCGACCGGGTCTCGGCCTTCGGTGGCATCGTCGCCCTCAATGGCGAGGTGGACGGGGCGGCGGCCGAGCATCTGGCCAGCCTGTTCCTGGAGTGCGTGGTGGCGCCGGCCTTCAGTGCTGAGGCCCGTCAGCGCCTGGCGGCCAAAAGCAACCTGCGCCTGCTGGAGCTGCCCGCAGTGGCCATCGGTCGGGCCGAGCGGTGCCAGCTGCGCAGCGTGCTCGGCGGCGTACTGGTGCAGGAGCTCGACGACCAGCCGATCGATCCAGGCAGCTGGCAGGTGGTCAGCAGCCGCCAGCCCAGCAAGCAGGAGCTGGCCGATCTGCGCTTTGCTTGGCAGGTGGTGCGTCATGTGCGCTCCAATGCCATCGCCGTGGCGGCAGCCGGCCAGACCCTCGGCATCGGTGCCGGCCAGACCAACCGGGTGGGTTCAGCCCAGCTGGCCCTGGCCGCCGCCGGCGAGCGGGCCCGCGGCGCCGTGCTGGCTAGCGATGGCTTCTTCCCCTTTGACGACACCGTGCGGCTGGCGGCCGGTCATGGCATCACGGCGGTGATTCATCCCGGCGGCAGCATGCGCGACGCCGATTCGATCAGCGCCTGCGATGAGCTGGGATTGGCCATGGTGATCAGCGGCCGGCGCCATTTTCTGCATTGAGCGTGTCCTGACGGGCCGGCGCTGCCCGGCCTTTCGGTCGCAGGCGCTGGCGGGCGGAGGCCCAGGCCTTCTGTCAGCTTGTTGCTGTCAGGCCTGGCTTGCCAGCCGCTGCCAGCCGGCCCTGGCCCAGCCAGTTGTAGTTTCACTTCCACTTCCGTACGGCTCTGTTCCATGCCTTTTGAGATCCCCGAAGCGCTCGCCTTCAACCTCAACTTTCTGCATCCGCTGCTGATGTGGGCGGTGCTGGGCCTGTCGCTTTATTCGATGGTGCTCGGCATCAAGGCCAAGAAGACGCGAGCAGGGACGCCTGAGCAGCGCAAGGAGCTGATCAAGGGGCAGTTCGGTAAGCGCCATTTCCAGATCGCCAGCTTGGTGCTGGCCTTGATGGTGTTCGGCACCTTCGGTGGCATGGCGGTCACTTACCTCAACAACGGCAAGCTGTTCGTCGGGCCGCACCTGCTGGTGGGCATCGCCATGACCAGCCTGCTGGCGGCCGCTGCGGCCTTCTCCCCCGCCATGCAGGCCGGCAACCTGATCGCCCGCAAGATCCATGTGGGTCTGAACATGAGCGTCGTCACCCTGTTCCTCTGGCAGGCCCTCACCGGCATGCAGATCGTGCAGAAGCTGCTCACGCCCCCGGCCTGAGGGGGGGGCATCCGCGCCCCCTGGTTGCCCAAGCCCGATCTCCCTACCCGTTCCCAGACGCTCAGAACTGGGCCCGGCGCCGCGGCGGGCAGGGGATGCCGTGGCTGGTATGGAAGTCTTCCTGCACCTTCCAGGTGAGCCTTCGAGAGATCTGGCGCACGATCTGGCGCAGCAGATGGTCGCCGCTGCTTTGAACGATGTTGTCCGGCAGGATGTTGAGCATGCCCGGTAGCCGGATCCAGACCGAGAGCTCCAGCTGCCAGCGCACCAGTGTGTGCAGCATCATCCGGTCCACCTCCTCATGGGAGACCTCCGGACCGGTGCACTCGTCGAGCCGCAGCGAGGCGTTGAAATCGACGTCGTACAGCGCCTTCAGGGTCGGATCGGCGTCTGGCAACATTTCGGTGATGATCCGGTAAACCCCTTCGTCCTGGGGCAGCAGCTCCAGGCCGATCGTCGGCTCCACCTCAAAGCCGAAGTTGCCGAAGCGGCCGAGGGTGAGCACGTAACCGTTGACCCCTAGGGGCGCCACTGTCATCGGGGCGGCGCAACGGCGGAACCAGCCGTCGTGCCGATCGAGGTAGGCCGCCACCACCTTCGCCGGAGCCCGCATCTCCATGAGATCGGCGAAGGCACTGGCGTAGCGATGGACCCGTGGATCGTCGCTGGCGCGCAGATGGATGGTTTCCAGAAGGGGTTCTGCCGTCACGCTGTTGCCGGAGGATCGGATGGTTGCGGCGGGAATCAGGATCGGTACCGTCGAGGGTGCTGAGAAGAGTTGTGAGGGGAATGTAAAGCCCCGGCCCCAGCGCTCCGTCGCCGTCGTGACAGCGGCGGGACGATCGTTCAGCTTTCGCTCAGCTCCACCAGCCGCCGGATCACGTCCTCCACCACCCGATCGGGGGTGGAGGCGCCCGAGGTGATGCCCACCCGGATCTGGCCTTCGGGCAGGAAGGGCTCCAGGAGTTCCAGTTCGCCGCCTAGGGGCTTGTGTTCGATCTGGTTGCCGGGTCCGATCCTCTCGGGTGTGTCGATGTGGAACGAGTGGATACCGCGGGAAATGGCGATCTCCTGCAGGTGGGTGGTGTTGGAGGAGTTGTAGCCGCCGATCACGACCATCAGGTCCAGGGGTTCATCCACCAGGGAGAACATCGCGTCCTGACGCTCCTGGGTGGCGTCGCAGATCGTGTTGAAGGCCAGGAAGTGGTCATTGAGGCGGGCCGGGCCGTAGCGCTGCAGCATCGTGCTCTCGAACAGGCGGCCGATGTCCTCGGTTTCGCTCTTGAGCATGGTGGTCTGGTTGGCCACACCGACGCGGATTAGGTCCTGGTCCGGGTCAAAGCCTGGTGAGCAGGCGTGCTGGAAGCGGGTCATGAAGGCCTGCCGTTGCGCGTCGCTGCGTTCGCTGTCGTCGTTGCCGGCGAGGATGTAGTCGCTCACCATCTGGGCTTCGGCCAGATCGAGCACCACTAGGTAAATGCCGGCGAAGGAGCTGGTGGCCAGGGTTTCCTCGTGTTTCACCTTGCCGTGAATGATCGAGGTGAAGGCGTGCTTCTTGTGCTTCTCCACCGTGTTCCACACCTTGGATACCCAGGGGCAGGTGGTGTCAACGATGTGGCAGCCCCGCTCATTGAGCAGCTGCATTTCCTGAACGGTGGCGCCGAAGGCCGGCAGGATCACCACATCGCCGGTGCCGACATCGGAGAAATCCTTGCAGCCGTCCTTGACGTCGATGAACTGCACGTTCATCTCGCGCAGATGGTCGTTGACCGAGGGGTTATGGATGATCTCGTTGGTGATCCAGATCCGCTCACTCGGATAGTGGCGGCGGGTTTCGTAGGCCATGGCCACGGCCCGCTCCACGCCCCAGCAGAAGCCGAAGGCCTCCGCCAGGCGCACCGTCAGCCGGCCTTCGCGCAGCTCGTGGCCGTTGGTGCGCAGCGCGGCGACCAGATCGCTCTGGTAGGCGGTCTTGAGGCTGCCGGCCACCTCCTCGCCCAGGCCGAAACCGCGGCGGTTATAGCGCTCCGAATGGTGCAGGGAACGCTTGAAAGATCGGGTATCCAAGGCTGCTGCTGATCGGGCACACCGGAACTCTATGGGGCCCTCCCGTTCCGCGGCCGGCTGGCCAGGCCCGCTCAGGGGTTCAGCACGGCGATCGGGCTTCGCGGGCCGGTATCTGGCTGCGTAGCTCAGTCCTGCCGCTCCTGCACGGACGCCAGCCCGAGCCAGTCGATCGTCTCGCCGCCGAAGCCGTAGCGGCAGGGCAGCACCTCCACCCCGGCAGCCAGGGCCTGGCGGAACAGCTCGCCATAGCGGGGATCGGCCGCATCTCCCGGCGCGAACCGGTCCACATCGCTGCGGCTCAGGCAGGGCACCAGCACGGCCCGCGCCTGCGGCACCAGATCCATCAATTCCTGCAGATGTTTCTGTCCCCGTTCGGTGACCGTGTCCGGGAACAGGGCCAGGCGGCCGTCGCTCCAGGTGGTGTTCTTGACCTCCAGCCAGATCGGCCGTGGATCGGCAGCCCCTTCGGCGGGGCTCAGCAGCAGGTCGATGCGACTGCGGCGGCCGGCGCCGTAGGGCACTTCAGCCCGGATCGAACCGATCGGGCCCAGCCAGGGTTCGAGGCAGCCGGCCTCGATCGTGGCCCGCACCAGACGGTTCGGCAGGGCGGTGTTGATGCCCACCCAGATCGGTGTGCCCTCAGCGCCCGCCACTTCGGCCTGCTCCCAGGTCCAGGCCAGTTTGCGGCTGGGGGAGGGGGCATGGCGCAGGCGTACCCGCCCGCCGCGATGGAGCACGCCGGTCATCGGCCAGGTGTTGGCGCAATGGGCGGTCACCTCCTCGCCACTGTCGAGGGCCACATCCGCCAGGAAGCGCTTGTAGCGCTTCAGCAGCACACCCGCCACCAGCGGGCCCGTGGGCAGCACGGCGATCGGTGCGGCCGCGACCATCGCGCTGCTCAAAACCGCCGCAGCCGGCGGACTGGAGGGTCGGGCGGCCTCGGGCATCGGGTCTGGCGCACGCCGGAACGACCGCCATACTGCCCTGTCTGCTTGCGAGCTTCGAGCCCAGGCCCCGATGGCGAGATCGCTCAAGAGGATTGCCCTGATCGTGGCGGTGGCCACCGCGCTGAGCAAGGTGGCCGGCCTGGTGCGTCAGCAGGTGATCGCCGCCGCCTTCGGGGTGGGCGCCGCCTACGACGCCTACAACTACGCCTATGTGCTCCCCGGTTTTCTGCTGATCCTGCTGGGTGGCATCAACGGCCCCTTCCATAGCGCCATGGTCAGCGTGCTGGCGCGCCGGCCGCGGCAGGAGGGGGCCTATGTGCTGGCCACCATCAACACCCTGGTCGGGGCGGCGCTGATCGTGGTGACGGTGCTGCTGATCATCGGCGCCGATCCCCTGATCACCCTGGTTGGTCCGGGCCTGAGCGGCACCCGCCACGACCTGGCGGTGCTGCAGCTGCGCTGGATGGCGCCGATGGCCCTGTTCGCCGGCCTGATCGGCCTGGGCTTCGGCGCTCTCAACGCCGCCGATGTCTTCTGGCTGCCCTCGGTCAGCCCGCTGCTGTCGAGTGTGGCGGTGATCGGCGGCATCGGCCTTCTTTGGTGGCAGCTGGGGTCGGCGATCGTGCTGCCGCAGTGGGCCGTGATCGGCGGCGTGGTGCTGGCCGCCAGCACCACGGTGGGGGCGGTGCTGCAGTGGTTGATCCAGCTGCCGGCACTGGCCAAGGAGGGTCTGGGCAAGTTTCAGCTGGTCTGGGACTGGAAGGATCCCGGGGTGCGCGAGGTGCTTCAGGTGATGGGCCCGGCCACGCTCTCGTCCGGGATGCTGCAGATCAACGTGTTCGTCGATCTGTTTTTCGCCTCCGGCATCGTCGGGGCGGCGGCCGGCCTGGGTTACGCCAACCTGCTAGTGCAGACCCCCCTGGGCCTGCTCTCCAATGCCCTGCTGGTGCCGCTGCTGCCGGTCTACGCCCGGCTGACGGCCCGCGCCGATCGCCCTGAGCTGATCGCACGGATCCGCCAGGGTCTGATGCTGTCCAACGCCAGCATGCTGCCGCTGGGGGCGGTGATGGTGGCTCTGGCCGGACCGATCGTTTCGCTGGTGTACGAGCGCGGCGCCTTTGATCAGCAGGCTGCCTCCCTGGTGGGGGGATTGCTGATGGCTTACGGGCTGGGCATGCCGGCCTATCTGGCCCGTGATGTGCTGGTGAGGGTCTTCTACGCCCTCGGTGACGGGGTGACGCCCTTCCGCTGGTCCATGGGAGGCATCGGCCTCAATGCGGCCTTTGACTGGCTGCTGGTGGGGGCTCCGACGCCCTGGGGTCAGCAGCTGCCCGGGTTCAACTTCGGAGCCCCCGGTCTGGTGCTGGCCACGGTGCTGGTCAATGTGATCACCTGTCTGGGGCTGTTGCTGGCCCTGCAGGCCAGGCTGGGGGATCTGCCGCTGCGGGTCTGGTTCCGCGATACGGGCCTGCTGGCACTAGCGGCCGTGGTCGGGGCTCTGCTGGGCTGGCTGCTGGCCCACGGTGTGATCTGGCCGACGGGTCTGGTCGGGCTGCTGCTGCAGAACGCCCTCAGTGGGGCCCTGGCCCTGGGGCTCTATGGCCTGCTGGCCACGCTGTTCCGGGTGCCGGAAGCGGCCCAGCTGCTGCAGCTGGTGCGTCGTCGATCGGCGTCCTGAAGTCGCTGCCGGGCGGGTTCGCATCGGTCCAAAATCACAACCAAGGCCAAGCCGGAATCCGGTTCAGGGCTGCTTGACCTGGCGCTCCTCGCGCACCTGCAGCGGGATTTCCAGGTGGGAGCGCCCCAGCATCTGCGGGCCATCGACGGAATAGATGCGGGCCTCGATGCCGAAGTCGCGGAAGGCGGTTTCCAGCTCCTGCATCAGCGCCTTCTCCACCTGGGCCTCGGCGTCAACCACCTTGCCGATCAGCCGGCTGCCTAGGCGGCCGATCCGTTGCCGCACCACTTCACGGGCATTGGTGACCTCAATGATCAGCACAGCCCGTTTGCGTGAGCTGACACCCTATCGGCAGAACGGCTCCAGTAGTTCCTCCAGATCGCGCAGCTGGCCGGGAGGCACCAGGCGGGCCAGGGGCAGCCGGGTGGCGCCGCCGCCGATCGGCACCTGCACCGCCTCCAGCGACTGACGGGCGCAGACTTCGGCTCCCTGGCTGAGCCGGCCGGCGCATTCGATCGCCAGGGCCTCGGCCAGGCCCGCATCCCCGAGGTAGAGATGCCAGCCGGCGATCTGCACGTAAAGGCGATCGGCGATGGAGCGGCGTAGTTCGTCGAGGTCCCGGGCATCGATGGTCATGGGGAGGGTTCGCTCGCGGGTCTGGGGCGCAGGGCCACCACCACGCTGCCATGGACGAGCAGGGCGGCGCCCCAGCCCAGGGTCAGCCAGTCGAGGTGGGGCCAGGGGTGGCGCAGGCCCTGCACGAACCAGAGGCCGCTGTTGAGGGCCGCGAAGGCCATGGCGTGGAGTGTGAGATTGACGATGCGCTCGAAGTGCCTGTAGGTGGGGTCGGCGGGATCGGCGGGGCCGTACCAACGGATCGGCATGGGGATTAGCAGGGTTCGGGGTCGGGTGGGCCAGGGGCTGATTCCCGGGAGCGGAGCCCGTGGCAGGCAGCCTGGTTGACGGATGGGCACCCTATGCGGTGAGAATGTGAAAGCAGGCGCTTGTAGCTCAGCGGATTAGAGCATCTGACTACGGATCAGAGGGTCGGGAGTTCGAATCTCTCCAGGCGCGTTCACGGTTCAGCCGTCCCGAGGGGCGGCTTTTTTTTGCCTGGCCCCGGTCCGGGGCGGCACACGACGCCCGGGGTAGAGCCTCGCCAGTGCCTACGATCGACTCACTTCCGTGCGGCTCCCATGGCGGACCTGATCGACACCCCTCTCAGCAGTGCTGATCCCGCCATTGCCGAGCTGATCGCCAAGGAGCTGGAGCGCCAGCAGACCCATCTGGAGCTGATCGCCAGCGAGAACTTCGCCTCCCTGGCCGTGATGGAGGCCCAGGGCTCGGTGCTCACCAACAAATACGCCGAAGGCCTGCCCCACAAGCGTTACTACGGCGGCTGTGAGCACGTCGACGCCATCGAGGAGCTGGCGATCAAGCGGGCGATGCAGCTGTTCGGTGCCGCCTGGGCGAATGTGCAGCCCCACAGCGGCGCCCAGGCCAACTTCGCCGTGTTCCTGGCCCTGCTCCAGCCCGGCGACACGATCCTGGGCATGGACCTCTCCCACGGGGGGCACCTCAGCCATGGATCATCGGTCAATGTCTCGGGCAAGTGGTTCAAGCCCGTCCACTACGGCGTCGATCCCCAGACCCAGACCCTCAACCACGCCCTGATCCGCGAGCTGGCCCTGGAGCATCGCCCCAGGCTGATCATCTGCGGCGGCTCCGCCTATCCGCGCACGATCGACTTCGCCGCCTTCCGCGCCATCGCCGATGAGGTGGGCGCCTATCTGCTCGCCGACATGGCCCACATCGCCGGTCTAGTGGCGGCTGAGGTCCATCCCAGTCCCCTGCCCCACTGTCATGTGGTCACCACGACCACCCACAAGACCCTGCGCGGTCCCCGCGGCGGCCTGATCCTCTGCAACGACGCCGATTTCGGTAAACAGTTCGACAAGGCGGTCTTCCCCGGTACCCAGGGCGGCCCGCTCGAGCACGTGATCGCTGCCAAGGCGGTGGCTTTCGGCGAGGCCCTTCAGCCCTCCTTCCGCACCTACAGCGAGCAGGTGGTGGTCAACGCCCAGGCCCTCGCGGAGCGGTTGCAGGAGCGGGGCATCACGGTGGTTTCCGGCGGCACCGACAACCACATCGTGCTGCTGGATCTGCGCTCGATCGGTCTCACCGGCAAGGTGGCCGATCTGCTGGTCAGCGAGGTCCAGATCACCGCCAACAAGAACACGGTGCCCTTCGATCCCGAGTCCCCCTTCGTGACCAGTGGCCTGCGCCTCGGCAGCGCTGCCCTCACCACCCGGGGCTTCGATGCGGCGGCCTTCCGCGAGGTGGCCGATGTGATCGCCGACCGGCTGATCCAGCGTGAGGATGCCGGCGTCGAACAGCGCTGCCGGCAGCGGGTGGCCGATCTATGCCGGCGTTTTCCCCTCTATGCCCAACAACCTCAGTTCCAGACCGCCTGAACCCGGGCCTCGCCC
Organism: Cyanobacteriota bacterium; assembly: GCA_026389285.1. GTDB lineage: Bacteria > Cyanobacteriota > Cyanobacteriia > PCC-6307 > Cyanobiaceae > Cyanobium. The sequence continues at coordinate 5,513 of JAPLID010000192.1, read as the reverse complement.
GTAAGGTGGCGCCTATTGGCCTGCTGCTTCCCGTCCCTCCATTGTGACGCTCGCTTACAGCCCCATTGCAGCGGCCCTGCTCACCCTTGCCGTAGCGGCCCTGCTCACCGGCCTGGTCGTGCCGTTGGTGCGGCTGCTGGGTCTGCGCTGGGGTCTGGTGGATGCTCCCGATCCGCGCAAGCAGCACACCATGCCGATGGTGCGCCTCGGTGGGGTCGGCATCGTCATGGGATTCAGCCTCGCCCTCACCCTCACCTGGCTGCTGGGCGGCTTCGCCGATCTGCTCCCTGACAAGGACCAGCTGATCTGGACCACCCTGGCCGGTGCCCTGTGCTTCTTCGTCATCGGCCTGGCCGACGACCTGTTCGCCTTGCCGCCCCTGCCCCGGCTGGCCGGTCAGCTGGTGGTGGCGATGGCGGTCTGGAGCCAGGGGGTGCGGATCAGCCACATCAACTTCCCGATCCCCCTCTTCGGCCACAGTCTCAACCTGGAGCTCTCGGCAGCCCTGAGCCTGCTGGCCACTGTGATCTGGCTGGTCGGGATCACCAATGCCATCAACTGGCTCGATGGTCTCGATGGGCTGGCGGCCGGCGTCAGCGGCATCGCGGCGGTGGGCCTGCTGTCGGTCAGCTACAGCCTGCATCAACCGGCTGCCGGCCTGTTAGCGGCCGCCCTGGCGGGGGCCTGCCTCGGTTTCCTGCGCCACAACTTCAATCCCGCCCGCATCTTCATGGGCGATGGCGGCTCCTATTTCCTCGGTTTCGCCCTGGCGGCGATCAGCATCGTCGGGCCGGCCAAGGAGCTGACCGGGGTGAGTCTGCTGCTGCCGCTGCTGATTCTGTCCCTGCCCCTAGCCGATATGTCGGCGGTGATCATGGGGCGCCTCAGCGAGGGCCGCTCCCCCTTCTATCCCGACCGGCGCCATCTGCATCACCGGTTGTTGCGGGCCGGGTTCAGCCATCGCCGCACCGTGGTGCTGATCTATGCCTTCACCCAGTGGCTGGCGGCCCTGGCCCTGGTGATCGCCGACGCCGAGCTGCGCTTCCTCTGGCTGGGCCTGGCCACGGCGGCGCTGATCGCGGTCGTGGTGGTCTTCCGCCGCCAGATGCAGCAGGAGGCGGGGTGATCCAACCCTCCCGCCCCGAGACGGCCGCGGCCGAGATTCTCTGCGTCGGCACGGAGTTGCTGCTGGGCAACATCGTCAACAGCAACGCCCGCTGGTTGGCCGAGCAGCTGGCCAGTCTCGGCATTCCCCATCACCGCCAGGAGGTGGTGGGTGATCACCGGGCCCGCCTGATTTGCGCCGTGCAGTCGGCCTCGCGGCGTTGCCGGTTGCTGATCACCACCGGCGGCCTCGGCCCCACCCCGGACGACCTCACCACCGAGGCGATCGCCGCCGCCTTTGAGGCGCCCCTGGAGGAGCGAGCTGAGGTGTGGGCTGATATCCAGACGAAAATGACGAGGCGCGGCCGCCCCCCTTCGCCGGAGGTGCGCCGCCAGGCCCTGCTGCCGGTCGGCGCCACCCTGCTGCCCAATCCCACCGGCACCGCGCCAGGGATGATCTGGACACCGGTACCGGGCTTCACCGTGCTCACCTTTCCGGGGGTGCCCAGCGAGATGAAGGCGATGTGGAGCGCCACCGCCGCTCCCTGGCTGCAGCAGGCTGGCCTGGCCCAGGGGGTGTTCGCCAGCCGCATCCTGCGCTTCTGGGGGGTGGCCGAATCGACGCTGGCGCTCCGGGTCGAGGATCTGCTGGCCGGCGCCAACCCCACCGTGGCGCCCTACGCCGGGGCCGGTGACGTCAGCCTGCGGCTCACGGCGGCAGCGGCGGATCAGCAGGCCGCCGAGGCCCTGCTGGATCCACTGGAGGCCGAGGTGCGGGCCCGACTGGGTCAGAGCTGCTTCGGTGGCGACGACGACAGCCTGGCTTCGGTGGTGCTGGCGAAGCTGCGCCTGCGGGGCCAGAGCCTGGCGGTGGCCGAATCCTGCACCGGTGGTGGCCTGGGGGCGGCTCTGGCGGCGGTGCCGGGGGCTTCCGATGTGTTCCTCGGCGGCGTGATCGCTTACGCCAACGCCGTCAAGCAGCAGTTGCTGGCGGTGCCGGCCGAGCTGCTGCGCGAGCATGGCGCTGTTAGTGATCCGGTGGCCCGGGCGATGGCCGAGGGTGTGCAGCGCCTGACCGGCAGCACCTGGGCCCTGGCGGTCTCCGGCATCGCCGGACCGGGGGGTGGCAGCCCGGACAAACCGGTCGGTCTGGTGCATCTTGCCCTGGCTGGCCCGCACGGATCCAGCAGCGAAGGGGTGCAGTTCGGCGCCAGCCGCGGCCGCAGCTGGATCCAGACCCTCAGCATCGGTGAGGCCCTCAACCGCCTGCGACTGGCTCTGGACTGAACGGCGAGGGTGATCCCGGTTGCTGCGAGTGGCCTGCCTGACCACGCCGCAAGCTCAATCTGTTCAGCGTGGCGGCCATCAGCTGCCTCGGACTCAGCGCCGGAGACCTGCCCTGCAGCTCGGGCTGGAGTGCTCTGTCCGGTCCTGCCTCAGCCCTTGCTGATCGCGACGTTCATCGGTATCTCTGCAGCCGGGGGCCTGAACGATCACCAATCCTGACGGCTGGAGTTTTCCGCGTTCTCTCAGAAGTTTTCAACAGTGGAACAAGGGTTTTCCCCGGTTTGCAGCAAGAACAACCCTTGCCAGGACAGCATTCCTTTTTTGTTCTGTGGAAAACAGCCTCTCCCCTTGACCATGGCGCGGTAGGCGCGCTCATCGGCCGCCGCCGCCCATGCCGTCCCGCTGAGGCCCTGGCCTGGCTGAGATCCTGCCGCGGGTCCGATGGGACGGCGGCTCCGGAGGCCGCTTTGACGGGATGGAGCCTGCCGTGTGGTGATGGGGACGACATCACCAAGGACGCCGCTTGAGCCAGATCCCCGACCATTCGCCCCAGTTCGTCAGCATCGAGAACCAGATGCCCCTCGACCTCTTCGAGGCCATGGCTGAGTTCATTCGCGTCCACCCGCAGTGGGACCAGTACCGGCTGATGCAGGCGGCGCTGGCCGGGTTCCTGTTCCAGCAGGGCTGCCAGGATCGCTCCGTCGCCCGCCACTACCTGGATGGCCTGTTCCATCGGCAGCCTTCGTCGACCGCGTCCCCTGCCCCATTCCCGTCCTGAGGCCAGCGCGTGAGCGTGTTCACCTCCCCATCCCCACGGCCGCGCCTGGTGCTGCTCGACGGTTACACCAGCAATCCCGGCGATCTCGACTGGGAGCCGCTCGAGCGGCTCGGAGATCTGACGGTTTATGAGCGCACCGCGGCTGATCAGGTGCTGGAGCGCATCGCCGCAGCCGACGTGGTGCTCACCAACAAGACCCGGCTCGATGCCGCCAGCCTGGCCTCGGCCTCTGGCCTGCGGGGGGTGGTGGTGCTCGCCACCGGGTTTGATGTGGTCGATGCGGCGGCGGCACGCCGTCTGGGCCTGCCGGTCTGCAATGTGCCGGAGTACGGAACCCAGTCGGTGGCCCAGGCCGTGTTCGCCCTGGTGCTGGAGCTGACCAATCACACCGGTAGCCTGGCGAGCTCGGTGCGGCAGGGGCGGTGGTCGGCGGGGCCTGATTTCTGCTACTGGGATCAGCCCCTGATCGAGCTGGCCGGGCTGACCTTCGGGATCGTGGGCATGGGGCGGATCGGTGCGGCCGTCGCCCGCATCGCCGAGGCCTTCGGCATGCGCGTGCTCAGCCTTCGCCGCAGCCCTGATCCGACATCGGTGCCGCTCGATCAGCTGCTGCGCCAGAGCGATGTGGTCAGCCTGCACTGTCCGCTCAGGCCGGAAACGCAGGGCCTGATCGATGCCGCCCACCTGGGGCGCATGAAGCCCGGCGCCCTGCTGATCAACACCGGCCGCGGCGCCCTGATCAACGAGGTCGATCTGGCGGCGGCCCTGGCCAGCGGCCATCTGGGCGGCGCCGGCCTTGATGTGCTCAGCCTGGAGCCGCCCCGGGCCGACCACCCGTTGCTGAGCGCCCCCAACTGTTTGATCACGCCCCATGTGGCCTGGGCCACCCAGGCGGCCCGGCGGCGACTGATTGCTGTCAGCGCCGGCAACGTTGCGGCGCTGCTGGCGGGCCGGCCGCTTCATGTGGTGAACGCTGGCTGAGGTCTGAGGTCTGAGGTCTGAGGTCTGAGGTCTGAGGTCTGAGGACTGAGGACTGAATGGTTGCGATGCGCCAGGGGCTGCCGCGATGTTGGCGAGAGCGCTCGGGTGGGTGGGTTGCTCGGGGGGTTGATGCGCCTCAGGCTCCTACGCTGGCAACTAATCTTTTCCACAGTTCGTTTGAGCGCCGGTACCCTCTACGACAAGGTCTGGGAGCAGCACCGGGTGGCCGAGTTGCCCGGTGGTGCCACCCAGCTGTTCATCGGTCTGCATCTCATTCATGAGGTGACCAGCCCCCAGGCCTTTTCCGCCCTGCGCGATCTGGGACCACCTCCCAGGCGCGGCCGTTCGCCGATCCCCTGGCCGAGGAGATGCTCACCACCCTCGAGCGCAACTGCGCTGAGCACGGCATCACCCTGCATGGCCTGGGCAGCGGCCGCCAGGGGATCGTGCATGTGATCGCCCCCGAGCTGGGCCTCACCCAGCCCGGCATGACCGTGGCCTGCGGCGATTCCCACACCTCGACCCACGGGGCGTTCGGTGCCATCGCCTTCGGCATCGGCACCAGCCAGGTGCGCGATGTGCTCGCCAGTCAGAGCCTGGCGATGAACAAGCTAAAGGTGCGGCGCATCCTGGTTCATGGCGCCCTCCAGAGCGGGGTCTCCGCCAAGGACCTGATCCTGCACATCATCCGGGTGCTGGGGGTCAAGCTCTGCAACATGGCGATCGAGGGCGGCGCCCGCTGCGGCTACGTCAACCCCGATGCCGTCACCTTCGCCTATCTGCAGGGCCGGCCCGAAGCCCCGCAGGAACAGGCCTGGTCCCGGGCGGTGGACTGGTGGCGCTCCCTGGCCAGCGGTCCTGAGGCCGTCTTCGACGATGAGGTGGTGTTCGAGGCCTCAGGGATTGCACCCACCGTCACCTGGGGCATCACCCCGGGCCAGGGGATCGGTGTCGACGAGAGCGTGCCGACCGCCGAGCAGCTCCATCCCGACGAGCGACCGATCGCCGAGGAGGCTTACCGCTACATGGATCTGGTGCCAGGGATGCCGATCGCCGGCCTGCCGGTGGATGTCTGCTTCATCGGCAGCTGCACCAACGGCCGTCTCAGTGATCTGCGGGCGGCGGCGGCCGTGGCCCGCGGCCGCCAGGTGGCTCCCGGCATCAAGGCCTTCGTGGTGCCGGGATCGGAGCAGGTGGCGGCCGCCGCCGAGGCCGAGGGCCTTGATGCGGTGTTCCGTGCCGCCGGTTTCGAATGGCGCGAACCGGGCTGCTCCATGTGCCTGGCGATGAATCCCGATCGCCTCGAGGGCCGCCAGATCAGCGCCAGCTCCTCCAACCGCAACTTCAAGGGTCGCCAGGGCTC
>JAPLID010000219.1 GCA_026389285.1 Cyanobacteriota bacterium | reverse complement strand
GTCGCGGTTCACCCAGAGCTTCTCCAGCTCCAGGATCGATTCGGCCGCCACCTGGACCAGGGACAGGCGCTGGGGGTTGAACAGGGCCTCCCAGCGGGTGGTGCCCACCTCCAGCAGATCGCGGGAGAGCTACTGGATGTCGTCGAGGCGTCGCTTAAGCACATCACGGAAGCGGGGCTCGTCGATCTGGCCGAGGTTGTGGCTCTGCAGCGCCAGCTTGGCGGCGGTCAGGGGTGTGCGCAGCTCGTGGGCGACCATGCGCAGCAGCCGCTCCTGGACGCTCAGTCGCTCGATCAGGGTTTCGTTTTCCTGGCGCAGCACCAGCAGCTGATCTTCCAGTTGCACCTCCCGCTGGGTGCGGCTGCCGTCCTGTTCAGCGGGCCTGAGGCTCAGCCCCAGGCTGCTGACCGCCTCCATCTGCTGCCAGCGGGGCAGCCAGGTGCGCAGCTGCAGTGCCAGGGTATTGCCGGCAAACACCTGTTTTGGCAGCGGCGCCAGCTTGATCAGGGCCGGGGTGGCCACCAGCCGATGCAGTTCCAGCAGCTCCGGGTGGTCAGAGGGATCGGCCACCTCCATGGCCACCTCAAAGCCGCTCTCCTCTGCCCGCAGGGTGTGCATCAGGCTGCGCAGATCGGCGCTGGCCAGATGCTGCTTGGTGGCCACCAGCAACAACTGCAGAGTTTGCCGCGAAGCCGTCTCGGCTCCGGCAGGGTCGAGCTTGGTCTGGGGGGGCCTGGATGGGCCCTTCGGGGATGGCGACTCCTCCGCTGAAGGCAAGCGGATCCCTGCGACGACGACCCCAACCTTATGGGTTTCGGTGCTTTTGGGTCGGGATCCCGCCAAGCCGTGGCATCTTCGCTAGGACGGCAAGCATGGAAGACCAGCTCACGGTTCTCCGCCCGGACCTCGATTCCACCTATGCCGTCCGGACCCTTCTCCGCCACCGCCCCGAGCCGCATCCGGTTGGACAGCAACCTGTGCCGCTGGTTTTCGCGCAACCTCGGGCTGTGGCGTTCCCGCCGCCTTTACTTTTTCCCCGACGAAGAGCCGGTCCGGGTGGACATGTTCCTGCGGGTGGAGAGCTTCAGCGAGCCGATCGAGGGGGATGCGGCCTACCGCTTCACCTGGTGGCCCGAGAAGGAATACGACTTTTTCGAGAAGAAGCCCCGCTACTCACGCGAGGGGACGATGGAGGCCTATCTCTGCGGCCACCAGCTGCGCCGCAGCCAGAGCAACCTTTTCGGCTATCCCAGCAAAAGCCAGATCCGCCAGGTGGATGAGCATGAGCTGGTGTTCGAATCCCATCTCCAGGAATGGGACGTTCTGGAGCACATCCGCCTCGTTGATCAGGACCGCTACCGCTCCCGCTCGATCTATTCCTGGCGCAATGGCGAGCTGGAACTGGCCGAGATGCACTACGAGATCCGGGCTGAGGGGGCCGGTGCGCCGCTGCAGGAACCGTCCTGAAAGCGGCCGGTGGGGCGAGCGCAGCCGCCGCCCATGCGACAGCATGGCCAGGTCCGGATCCCACCTCGCTCTTGGCTTCCCTGTCTCCCCGCACCAGGGCCCTCCTGGCGGCACCATTGCTGGTCTTACCCCTGCTATTGGCCCCCACCGCGGCCCTGGCAGCTCCGGCCACGCCTGCGGAAATGAATCTCTATACCCGCATCGCGGCCGTCAACGCCTGTATTTCCCGGTCGGCCGGCATCGATTTCGATAAGGCCGTCGGCATCGCCGGCGAAACGATCGCCCAGCTGATCCTCGGCCAGCATCAGGGACTGATTCAGCAGGTGGGCACCAAGCCGCTCACCCTGGATGAGCTGCGCAAAGGCTCAATCAACTCCGCTGTGATCGGCGCCTTCGAGATCTGCCCCAAGCAGGTGCCGCCGGAGGTGGCCAAGAAAGTTCAGGAGGCCCTGAGCAAGAAACCGGCTCAGCCGGCTCCCGCACCCAAGTAGTCCCTACCCCATGGCCGTCGTCCGTCTCTCTGACTATCGGCCGCCGGCCTATCTACTGGAGCGCACCGATCTGACGGTGCGCCTTCACGCTGACCATGCCCAGGTGTCGGCCCGGCTGGCGTTCTGCCCCAATCCCGACGCCACCGGTCCCGATGGCCGGCTTGCTCCTGGGCATCTGGAGCTCAGAGGGGTTGAACTGGAGCTGCTGGCCCTGTCTCTGGATGGAGTCCCGTTGCCGGCGGAGGCTTACAGCCTCACCGCCGACGGACTGGTGGTGCACCGGCCGCCGGAGGGGCCGTTCCTGCTCAGTAGTGAGGTGCGGATCGATCCGTACAGCAACACCACTCTGGAAGGGCTCTATGCCAGTGGTGGCATGGTCACCACCCAGTGCGAGCCGGAGGGGTTCCGGCGCATCACCTTCCATCCCGACCGCCCCGATCTGCTCAGTCGCTTCCGCGTGCGTCTTGAGGCCGATCGCCAGGTGTTTCCGGTGCTGCTCTGCAACGGCAACTGCCTGGAAACCGGCGAGCTGGAGCCCGAAGGTGCAGCCGGGGCCAGGCCGCAGCGCCACTACGCCATCTGGGACGATCCCTTCCCCAAGCCCTCCTATCTGTTCGCCCTGGTGGCGGGAAGGCTGGAGGAGGTGCGTGACACCTTCACCACGGCCAGCGGCCGGGTCGTGAACCTGCGCATCCACGTTGAGCTGGGCGATCTGGTTTACACGGCCCATGCCATGGCTTCACTCAAGCGCAGCATGGCCTGGGATGAGAAGGTCTACGGGCTGGAATACGACCTGGATGAGTTCAATATCGTCGCCGTGCGTCATTTCAATATGGGCGCGATGGAGAACAAGAGTCTCAATATCTTCAACTCCAAGCTGGTGCTTGCCGATGCCGCCACCGCCACCGACGGCGAGCTGGAGCGCATTGAGAGCGTGATTGCTCATGAATACTTTCATAACTGGACCGGCAATCGCATCACTTGCCGCGACTGGTTCCAGTTGTCGCTCAAGGAGGGGCTGACCGTTTTCCGTGATCAATGTTTCAGCTCCGATCTGCATGGTCAGTCGCTGAATCGCATCGAGAATGTGGCGATGTTGCGCAATACCCAGTTCCGCGAGGATTCCGGTCCCACGGCCCATCCCGTGCAGCCAAATCAGTACCAGGCCGTTGATAATTTTTATACCACCACCATTTATGAGAAGGGTTCGGAGCTGATCCGCATGCTCCATACCCTGCTGGGTGAGGAAACCTTCTTCCGCGGCATGGCGCTCTACGTCAAGCGCCACGACGGCACCGCCGCCACCTGCGATGAGTTCCTGGCGGCGATGCGGGAGGCGGCCGAAGCCAGTTGGGCGGTCCAAGGCCTCGATGGCCGGTTGGCGCCACCCCCCTTCGACTTTGCTGAGTTCCGCCGCTGGTATCACCAGGCCGGCACGCCGGTGCTGCAGGTGCAGCGTCACTGGGACGGCGAAGCCGGAGCCCTGGAGCTGACCATCCGCCAGCACACCCCTGCCACCCCTGGCCAGAACGACAAACAACCCCTGGTGATCCCTCTCGCCCTGGGCCTGGTGGGCCAGGCCGGCGAGCCCCTGCCCCTGCACCTGGCCGACGCTTCTGCAGGCCAGCACCACCTGCCTTTGCTGCCCGCCGCCTGGGGCGCCGGCACCCGCCTGCTGGTGCTGGACCGGGCTGAACATCACCTGCGTTTTGAGGGCCTGCCCCCCCATCCCCATCCGCCGGCCCTGTCGCTGCTGCGCCATTTCTCGGCGCCGGTGAAACTGGAGATGGGCCGCCCCACCAGCGAGCTGGTGCACTTGTTTGCCTGCGACAGCGATCCGTTCGCCCGCTGGGATGCGGGCCAGATTCTGCTGAGACAGGCGGTGCTGGCCAGGGCGACACCGTGCCCCGCAGAGATTCGGAACGAGGCCGATGCTGAGCTCGATTTAGAGCGCGGCAGGGCGGCTCTGGCCAGCGCTCCGATGCGGCCAGCTGCCCCTTCCCGAGCGCTCGATCGACACAGCGAGCAACTGGAGGAGCAGCTGATCGAGGCCTGCGGCCGCATCCTGGCCGACCCCGGCCTGTCGGAGGCCAGCCGTTGTGCCCTGATGGCCCTGCCCGGTCTGGCGGAGCTGGAGGAGGCGACGGCCGAACCCGATCCGCCGGCCCTGTTCAAGGCCCTGCGCAGCCTGGAGCGCCGCTTGGGCGAGACTCTGGCCCAGCCGCTGCAGGCGGCCCTGGAGCGCTGCATCCCCCAGTGGCCCCTGGCCTGGCCCGAGGGCAATGGCGATCGCATGCTCACCGGCCTGATCTGGACCTGGCGGGTGGCGGCAGGCGATCCGGCGGCGATCGCCTCGGCGAGAGCGGCCGTGGATGGCGGTTCGATGACCCTGGCCCGGGCGGGTCTGCGGGCCCTACAGAACCAGCCCAGCCCCGCCCGCGCCGAAGCTATGGCGGCGTTCTATGCCCGCTGGCAGGACAAGCCGGTGATTCTCGATTCCTGGTTCGCGCTGGAGGCCGCGGCCCCCTTTGCGGACGGCCTGGAGCGGACGGCCCGTCTGCTGGAGCATCCGCGCTTTGATCCCAGTGCTCCCAACTCGGTGCGGGCGGTGCTGGGGGGGCTGGCCGGCAACCCGATGGTGTTCCACGCCGCCGACGGCCGCGGCTATCGCTTCATGGCCGAGCAGATCACCTGGCTCGATGGCCGCAATCCGATCACGGCCTCGCGGCTGGCCAAGATGTTCAGCCGTTGGCGCAGCTACGGACCCGAGCGGCGGCAGGCCATGCATGGGGCCCTGGAGCAGCTGGCCGCCACCGGGCTTTCCACCAATACCCGGGAAGTGGTCGAGCAGTGCCTTGGCCAGGCCACTGCTGTGGTGGAGGCGGCTGAAAACGCTTCTTGATTCCGATGACGGGTCTGAGCCCTGGCCATCCCATCGCTGCCAAGGGATGGACTCGATGCAGGCGGAGCGGTTTCTGCGTAGCAAGAGGTTGTTCAGCAAACTCTCAGGTAGCGCGGTGATGGAGCAGGCAGCATCGCGCTGCCGCTGTGGCCAAAAACAAAGGGGTCATGCCTTCCCGATCTGGAGATCCTCTGGTGAAGAGCTCCAGTCGATGGTTTCAGCTGTTGCTGCTGTCCGAGCTGCTGACCCTCGGCTCTGAATTGTTCCCCTTGGCGGCCCAGGCCCAGGCGGTTGCGCCGCCCTCCCGGATCAGACCTGGCTGGGGGTTCGACTGGCGCCATCCCGATCGGGCCAGCTGCCGCGAGATCACGCCGGCGATGTTGCCCTATTGCTCCCGTTGCCATGAGGTGCCCAATGCCTACGGCAGCGGGATCGACGCCCAGTCCTGTGGCTTCAGGGCAGGGGCGGCGGCGGTTGCAGCTGAGCGGGCAGGGATCGGGCCGGCAGGCTGAAACTCTTGCCGCTGCGCCCTGGGCCGAAGGTCTGGGCATGAAGGGACTGGAAGGCCTGGAGGCGGTAGGCACCGCCTTCAGGGCCGGCGTACTGGCCCCAGAGCCCCTCCCAGAAGAAATAGATCACCCCATGGCCCTGGTCGGCCGCCAGACGCACCTTGGCGCTGAGGGTGGCCATGTCCGGGGTGCGACCGCCGAAGCCTGCCAGGACTCCGATCTCGACCGGCATGCCCCAGCTGCGGGCCTTGAGCAGGGCGGGCTGGTTCAGATCCTTGGCGAATCCCTTCACTGAATAGGCGTAGTTCTGGATCACCAGATCGTCGACCAGTTCCCCCAGGGCCCAGAGCTCCCAGTCCTGCAGCCACTGGTTGTAGGCGAAGCGAAAGGGGCCGGGGGACAGGCTGATCACGGTCCGTCTCGGGCCGGCGGCCTGTTTCAGGCCGCCCCGCAGTTCCCGCAGCAGTTCGGTGAGCCGCTGTCGCCGCCAGCGCATCCAGGCGCGGTCCGTGAAGTTGCTCGGGGGTTCGCGACCGGTCTGGCTGCGGTAGAGATCGCGGGTGTAGTCGTCGTAGCCCAGTTCCACCGGCCAAGCGAAGTGGTCATCCAGCTGAATGCCATCGACGCCGCAGCGTTGCACGATCTCGGAGATCAGGCCGATGAAGCGGGCCCGTACCCCCGGGTGGGCCGGGTTAAGCCACACCCGCAGATCCTTGAGCGGCGAGCGCTGCAGGCTGGCGCCATGCAGGGCGTAGAGGCTGCTGCCATCGGCGCGGCGCAGCACCCACTCCGGGTGCTGGCGCACCACTTCGGCATCGGCCGGTTCCATCAGGCCGTATTCAAACCAGGGGATCACCTGCATGCCCCGGCGGTGGGCTGCCCTGGTCAGCCGGCAGATCGGATCGAGATCGGCGCTGACGGCCGCCAGCGCCGGTTCGAGCGGAGCGTGGCGGCTGCGGTGGAAGGTGGCGCCCCGGCTCCAGACGTTGGGATAGAGCGTGTTGAAGCCCGTCTCCGCCAGTTGTTGCACGGCGATCTCAATCCGCTGCGGGTCGTAGTACAGCGGGCTGGGGCTATTGGTTAGCCAGACCCCCACCCGGCGCCCGAGCGGTTGGGGCAGGCGGCCCTGCCTTTCGGGCGCCTGGGCCCGGGCTGGCAGCGCTCCGGCCCAGTGCAGAACTCCCGTCAGCAGCAACGTGAGGCTCAGGGGTAGGCGGCGCTTGAGGTGGGCCCGACGCTTCAGGGGAGCCAGGGGCGTCATCGAGGAGCTTTCAGCCGCGGCTGGGCAAAATCGGGCCATGGCAGGGGCTGTTTGGGGATCGATGGGCCTTGGGCTGGCTTGCGCCGGGGGATCAGCCGGCAACAGCGCCTCTGCCGTTCGGGCTGCCGGTTCGCCGTGGCGCGATCGCAGGCGGAACAGCGGGCAGCCGCGGCTCAGCGGAACATGGAGCTCACCGAGCTCTCCTGGTGGATGCGCCAGATCGCCTCGCCGAGCATGTTGGCGACCGAGAGCACCTGCAGCTGGGGGAAATGGCGATCCGGGCTGATCGGGATGCTGTTGGTGACCACCACCTCCTCGAACAACCCCGGTTCGGAGAGGCGCTCGCTGGCCGGTGACGAGAACACCGCATGGGTGGCGCAGCAGAGCACCCGGGCGGCTCCGCGCTGGCGCAGCAGACGGGCACCGGCACAGATGGTGCCGCCGGTGTCGATCATGTCGTCGATCAGCACGGCGGTCTTGCCGGCCACATCGCCGATCACGGTCAGGCTTTCGGCCACGTTATGGCCCGATCGGCGCTTGTCGATGATCGCCAGAGGCGCGTCGTTCATCTGTTTAGCGAAAGCCCTTGCCCGCGCCACACCGCCCACATCCGGAGAGACCACCACCAGCTCGCCGAGGTTGCGAGTACGCAGGTAATCGACCAGCACCGGTGAGCCATAGATGTGGTCGCAGGGAATGTCGAAGTAGCCCTGGATCTGGGAGGAATGCAGGTCCATGGCCAGCACCCGGTCGACCCCGGATTTGACCAGCAGATTGGCCACCAGCTTGGCGGTGATCGATTCGCGGCCGGCGGTCTTGCGATCGGCGCGGGCGTAGCCGTAATAGGGCACCACAGCCGTGATCTGCCGGGCGGAGGCCCGCCGACAGGCATCGACCATGATCACCAACTCCATCAGGTGGTCGTTGACCGGCGCACAGGTGGGCTGGATCAGGAAGACATCACAGCCGCGGATCGACTCCTGGATCTGGATGTAAAGCTCGCCGTCGGCGAAGCGTTTGATCACCCGGGGACCGTCGGGGACGCCGAGATAGGCGCCGATCTCGCTGGCCAGCGCGGGGTTGGAATTGCCACTGAACAACCGCAACCGGCGGCTGTCCTGGCTGGCGTGGGCTGAAACCCCGATCGGCTCGACCGCTTGGGTGAGGGCCGTGGTCGAGAAACTGGTCACGGGGCGGTGAGCGGTCCTGCGCACTTCCGATGGTAGAAGCGAGGCGGCCCCCCAGGCATGACCGGCGATGACCATTTTGAATTCCGGCGATCAGCGGCGGCCGGAGGCCACCGTGGCGGGAGCCGCCGAGCGGGCCCTCGTGCTGGTGGGGTTCGGCCTTGCCGGGGCCCCACCGCCCGCGGCGATGCTGCCCGCGGCGATGCTGCCCGCGGCGATGCCGCCCCTGCCCGCGGTGGCGCAGCGCTTGGCCGCGCTGCTGGAGCTGCCGATCCATCGCCTCAGTCCGCCGGGCGATCCCAACGCCGCCTTAGCGGCCCTGGCAGCGGCCTGCGCTGCACTTCCGGTCCTGGCCCCTGGCCCGGGCGGGCTGGGGCTGCTGGAGATCGATCCGGGGCTGTCACTGCCGGCCGGGGGCAGCTGGGTCGAAGCTCTGGGCGCCTGGCGCCAGCCCTGTGTGCTGGTGATCGCGGCCGATCAGCTCGGGTGCGGCTGGCCGGCTGCCGGCACGGCGCTGCTGCAGCGCTGGGGTGTGCCGCTGCTGGGGCTGCTGCAATGGGGTGGGGCCTGGGATGGGCCAGCCCGCCGCCGCGATGCTCTGCCCTGGCTGGGGCTGGCTGCGGATCCTGGGGTCAGTTGGGCTGGCGAGCGTGGAGCTGGCGGTGACGATTCAGCGGAGCCCGAGGCGCCCCTGGTGCTGGTCCTGAAGCGGCGCTGGCAGCAGCTGGATCTGCACTGAAGGCCCTCAGCCGGCAGGGGCTGGCGTGGCTCGCCGGCCGTCGTAGCGCTTGGCTTGCACCTCCTGTCCGTGGCCAACCTTTCCCGGATGGGTCGTGGGGGGGGCGATCGGGGCTGGACTCCTGCCGACTGCGTCGCGCTCTGGCTCGTTTGCCTGGGCGCCTGGCTTCCGCGTCAGTTGTCGCTCCAGGGCGGCTTGGCGTTGCTGCTGAGCTGGCGCAGCTTGCCGTGGCTGGCCTTGGCGGGATCGAGGCTCAGAGATACAAACGTGATCGGCCGGTCGTTGTCCAGCCCGGCCGCCAGCAGGCTGAGGGTTTCCTTCGGGCTGAGGTTGGTGTCGACCTTGCCCTGCAGCAGTTGCAGCAGATAGGAGAGCTTGGCCAGCTGCTCCGGTTGGCGCAATCGCTCTTGCAGGCTGGTTATGACCAGCTTCTGGTCGTTGCGGCGGCCCGATTCCCCCAGCCACTTGTCCTGGAAGCGCACCAGCTGCTCGACCTGGGCACCGCCCAGTTGCTGCAATCCGCCCTGGAGATCAATCTTTAGTTTCTGGGCCTTGTCCTGGTAATGCATCGTGCGGGGCGGATCGATCTCCAGCCCGCCCAGACCATTGACCAGATCCCGCAGGGCGCCGCGGGGCAGGATCAGGTAGCGGTCGGGACGGGGTGGTTGCAGCCCGGTGAGCTCCCGCACGGCCGCCGCGGTGAGGGCCACGCCGCCGCGCCGGTAGAGCTCGCCCAGGGCCACGGGCTGGCGGCGGCCGGGCAGCTTCACCGCCAGTTCCCGGGGCAGGTTGAGCACCTGCAGCGGTCCCTTGCGATCGACCCGAATCAGCAGCAGGGCGTCGGCATTGGCCGGTCCGGCGGGGGCTGCCCCGTTGGGGGCATCGCCCAACTGGTCAGCGTCGCTGCCGATCACCAGCAGGGTGATGGGCCGCCGTGGTTTTTCCGACAGGGTGGCGGGGGTGAGCGCGAGCCTGGGTTGAAACGCCTTGTCCCGCGGGTGCCAGATCACCCCAAGAGCTGTGGCACCGAGCAGTGCCCCGATCGCCATCAGGGCGCCACTGGTCAGCCGGGCCTTCGTCAACCTGGGCTGTTGTGGCCCGGGGCGCCGCTCGGCCGTCCTGTCGTTGCGATCTCCGGGTGGGCCGAGCCTGGGGTCGGGCTGGCCCTGGCCTGATGGGCGGGAAGACTGGGGGGATGGACGATCCCGGCGAGAAGACATCGGACCGGTGAACGGGCGGTTGGTCGTCCACTTTGGCCCACCTGCGGCCAGGAGCTCGCGTCGATCCCGCCTCGGCGGGGAGGGTCACCGATAGCTTGAGGAGTAGGAACAGCCCTCCATCGCTTGACCGCCGTCCAGTCCGCGAGCCCAGCCAACCCCTCCCCCGAGGGGCAGACCCCGCTGCCGGGCGCAGCCGGCGCGCGGCTGGCCCCCCACGAACGGGCCCGGCCATTGGCCCCCGGCAGCGTCTATCCGGCCAGGGAACTCTGCAGCCAGTGCGGCCTGTGTGACAGCCGCTGGGTTGCCTATGTGCGGAAGGCCTGCGCCTTTTTGGAGCAGCGGTTCGAGGACATGGAGGAGCGGGCCCACGGCCGCAGCCGTGACCTCGACAACGAAGACGAACTTTATTTCGGTGTGCAGCAGCGCATGCTGTCGGCCCGCCTGCAGGCGCCGATTGACGGGGCCCAGTGGACGGGCATCGTCTCGCGCATTGGCGTGCGGGCCCTGGAAACCGGGCTGGTGGATGCGGTGCTCTGCGTCCAGCAAAGCGAATCGGATCGCTTCACGCCGGTGCCGGTCCTGGCGCGAACGCCGGAACAGGTGCTGGCCGCCCGGGTCAACAAGCCCACCCTCAGCCCGAACCTCAAGGTGCTGGAGCAACTGCCCGGCAGTGGCATCCGCCGGCTGCTGGCGATCGGTGTGGGTTGCCAGATCCAGGCCCTGCGCGCCGTGCAGGACAGCCTGCCGCTGGACAAGCTGTATGTGCTTGGCCTGCCCTGTGTGGATAACGTCTCCCGCCAGGGTCTGCAGACCTTTCTCGAGAGTGCCAGCGCCTCACCGACCACGGTGGTGCACTACGAGTTCATGCAGGATTTCCGGATCCATTTCCGCCATCAGGACGGCCATGAGGAGACCGTGCCTTTCTTTGGGCTCGACACGCCGACCCTCAAGGATGTCTTCGCTCCCAGCTGCCTGAGCTGCTTCGATTACACCAATGCCGGAGCGGATCTAGTGGTGGGTTACATGGGCGCCAGCTTCGGCCGCCAGTGGATCACCGTGCGCAACGACAGCGGCGCCGAGCTGCTGGCCCTGGTGGAAGACGAGCTCGATGTGGCGCCGGTGACCAGTGGCGGCGATCGTCGTCAGGCGGTGCAGCAGGGCATCGATGCCTATGACAAGGCCCTGCGGCTGCCGATGTGGCTGGCGGAAATCGTGGGTTGGCTCGTGCAGCGTGTGGGCCCGAAGGGCCTCGAATACGGCCGCTTCTCGATCGATTCCCATTTCACCCGCAATGCCCTGTGGGTGCGTCGCCATCACCCCGCCATGGCTGAGCGCCACATTCCCGCCTTTGCCCGCCGCATCATCGACCGCTATCGGCTCCCCGCCTCGTGAGTGACCCCAACCGCAGCTGCGGTGTGCTGCTCCATCCCACCTCCCTGCCCGGCACGGCGGGCTGCGGCAGCTTCGGCGCCGCCGCCCGCGACTGGATCGACCTGTTGCTGCGCCAGGGAGTGGGGGTGTGGCAGCTGTTGCCCCTGGCCCCCACCGACGGCACTGGTTCCCCCTATAGCTCCCCCAGTGGCTCGGCCCTCAATCCCTGGCTGATCGATGCCGATGACCTGCTGGCCGCTGGCCTGATCAGCAGCGCCGAGCATGCGGATCTGCCCGGCGGCGGCTACAGCCACCTGGTGCCGTCCACGGCCGCCGCCCGGGCCGCGGCGGTGGCCGTGGCCCTGGGCCGCCACTGGAGCGAGCAGCCCCGGGAGCGCCAGCAGCTCTTTGCGGACTGGCGGCGATCCCAGGCCTTCTGGCTCGTGGATCACTGCCGCTTCATGGTGCTGCGGCGGCGGCAGCAGGGCAGACCCTGGTGGGAGTGGCCCGGCCCCCTGGCCCAGCGCCAGGGCCGGGCCCTGCGCCAGCTGGAGGCGGAGCACGGCCCCGAGCTGCTCGACGAGGCCTTGCTGCAATGGCAGCTCCATCACCAGTGGGCCCAGCTGAAGCGGCGGGCCCGCGCCGGTGGCCTGCGACTGGTGGGTGATCTGCCTTTTTACGTCGCCCACGACAGCGTCGATGTCTGGTGTCGCCGCTGCCTCTTTTCCCTCGGACTGGACGGCCAGCTCCAGCAGCAGAGCGGTGTTCCCCCCGATTACTTCGCCGCCACCGGCCAGCTCTGGGGTACCCCCGTCTACCGCTGGTGGCGCCATCGACTGAGCGGATTCCGCTGGTGGCTCAAGCGCCTGGAGCTGCAGCTTGATCTGTTTGATCTGCTGCGGCTGGATCATTTCCGGGCCCTGGAGTCCTACTGGAGTGTGCCGGGTGCCGACACCACCGCCGAGCATGGCCACTGGCGCCCGTCGCCGGGTCAGGCCCTGCTGGCCAGGCTGGATCGACGCTGCCGCCGGCAGGGACGCCTGCTGCCCGACGGACGCCTGCCCCTGATCGCCGAGGACCTGGGCGTGATCACCCCCGAGGTGGAGGCCCTGCGGGATCGCTTCCTGCTGCCCGGCATGAAGATCCTGCAGTTCGCCTTCGATGGCAACGACGACAATTCCTATCTGCCGGCTAACTACAAAGGCGAGCGCTGGGTCGTGTACACCGGCACCCATGACAACGCCACCACCGAGGGCTGGTGGCAGAGCCTCGATGACGACAGCCGTTCCCGCATCGGCAATCTGGTGGGCCATCCGGTGACCTCCCCCAGCTGGCAGTTGCTGGAGCTGGCCCTGGCCTCCCGCGCCGAGCTGGCGGTGGTGCCCCTGCAGGACCTGCTGCATCTGGATGACGGCGCGCGCTTCAATACCCCGGGCACGGTCGAGGGCAACTGGTCCTGGCGGCTGCAGGGTCCGATCGAGGAGCTGGAGGGGGCTCTCCAGGGCTATGGCGCCATAGCGGCTCGCTACGGCCGCGGCGTCGGGTAGCTGAAGCTGCCGGCCCCGGCCGGCCCCCCGGAGGCGGCCAGGGGCCGGCCATTCCAGCGCACGGCGCCGGGATCCCTAGGGGCCGGCTCCAGCTGCAGCCGGAACGGTGGCAGAACCGGCAGGCTGAGGGCACCGCTGACCTGGCTGAGGTTGGTGGTGCCGCTGCGTTCGCTGCGAAGCTCGACACGACTGGGAGCGCTGAGTTGCAGGCTCAGTTCGCCCAGGGAGAGGTCGCGCTGCGGCGCCTGGCTCTCGCTGCGCAGCCGGCGCAGGGCCTGGCCCCGCTCAGCTCGTTTCAAGGGGGTGAGATCGGGGTAGGCGCTCAGCAGCCTGCCTTCCTGGTGCCGGGGCTGGCCGTCGCTGCGGGCATCGAGCGCCGGAATCGGCACACCTCCGAGCAGGCCCTGGCGGAACAGCTGCCGCTGTTGCAAGTTGAGGGCATAGATCAGGGCCAGGGTCAGCAGGCCGTACAGCAGCGTGCCCTGCCAGGTGGTGAAGACGTCGATCGAGCCGGGCGTGAAGCGCAGCAGCCGCCGCTCCGGCCGATGGCCCGGCTGGCTGCCCGAGCGCCCCGATGGCAGGGCGCCGTTGAGGCTGCCGGGGGACAGCTCCAGGCGATGTTCGAGCAGGGGCAGCATGGTGCGCAGGTAGGGGGCCTCGGGCAGCCGGTCGCGCCAGCCGCGCTCCAGGGCCTCCAGCACCGGCGTGCTGATCCGGGTCTCCAGTGCCAGCTGACGCAGCCCCAGCCCCTGGCTTTCCCGCGCCTGGCGCAGGAACAGTCCGGCGTTCAGGAGGGGATCCAGGGCCTGGGAGGGCAGGCCCCCCGGCTGGCCGGGGGAGGGCCGGCGCAGGGCCGCTCGCAGACGCCGCATCAGGCGTG
The DNA here is from genome assembly GCA_026389285.1 of Cyanobacteriota bacterium. Taxonomy (GTDB): domain Bacteria; phylum Cyanobacteriota; class Cyanobacteriia; order PCC-6307; family Cyanobiaceae; genus Cyanobium. Next base: position 1,833 of record JAPLID010000219.1, on the reverse strand, counting down.
GCAGCAGCCGAGGCGCTGGTGGGGAAGGGGGAGCAGGCACGCTCAGGGGCGGGGGATCCGCCCGATCTCGGGAGTGGGCCCATTGTCGTGGACGAGCTCGCCGGGCTGCAGCCGCCGCCAGCGCCCTTCCGGAAGATCGGCCAGGCTCAGCGAGCCGATGGCGATGCGCTGCAGGTCCAGAACTGGGTGGCCCAGCAGGCCGGCGCTGCGTCGGATCTGGCGGTTGCGACCCTCGCGCAGCACCAGCTCCAGCAAGGTGGCGTCGCCGTCGTGGGCGAGCACGGACAGTTGGATCGGTTGGCTGGGCTGGCCGTCCAGGGGCACTCCGGCGCGCCATTGGTCGAGGACGGGCTGCTCCGGCCTGCCCCTCACCCAGGCGCGATAGGTGCGGCCATGGCCGTAGCGGGGGTGGGTCAGTCGCAGGGTCAGGTCGCCGTCGTTGCTGAGCAGCAGGGCCCCGCGGCTGTCCGCGTCCAGCCGGCCCACCGGGTGCAGGCCGAGGCCACGGCGCAGTTCGGCCGGCAGCAGATCGAGGACCGTGGGGCGTCTGTGGGGGTCATGGCAGGTGCAGAGCACCCCCAGGGGCTTGTTGAGCAACAGGGTGAGGGCCGCGGCTGGAGCCCCGAGCGGCTGCCCATCGATGTCGATGCGGTCCTGGCTGGGATCGGCCTGGTCGCCCAGGCGGGCCGGCAGGCCGTTGACGCGCACCCGACCCTGCCGGAGCAGCTCCTCGCCGCGGCGCCTGGAGCAGAACCCCGCCGCGGCCATCAATTTCTGCAGGCGCTCGCTGGCCATCGCATCCGGATAGGGGCCGGTATCCATTCTCCCGGTCGTCCCGACCGGCCCTGGCGCCCTGGCCCTCGCGAGGGGCCTCGGAGCTGATCATCAGGGCAGGTTATCTTCACAAAATCGTGGTAAAGTTACGAAACAACGCTGTTTCGTAACTCGAAGCGATGCCTTCGATCCCCATCGCTACATCCGCTTCCGCGCTGGCCCCTACGGCAGATCTGCTGCGTTCCTACCTGCGTGACATCGGCCGTGTGCCGCTGCTGAGCCATGAGCAGGAGATCACCTTGGGCCGTCAGGTGCAGGAGCTGATGCAGCTGGAGGAGCTGCGGGAGGAGCTGAAGCTGCGTGCCGGCGGTGAGGAGCCGAGCCCGGCGGTGGTGGCGGAGGCGGCGGGTCTGAGCCCCCAGCTGCTGCGGCGCCGTCTGCAGGCGGGCCGCCGCGCCAAGGAGCGGATGGTGGCAGCGAACCTGCGGCTGGTGGTGAGCGTGGCCAAGAAGTACACGCGGCGGAACATGGAGCTGCTGGACCTGATCCAGGAGGGGACGATCGGCCTGGTGCGTGGCGTGGAGAAGTTTGATCCGACGCGGGGATACAAGTTTTCGACCTATGCGTATTGGTGGATCCGTCAGGGGATCACACGGGCGATCGCCGCGAAGAGCCGCACGATCCGGCTGCCGATCCACATCACCGAAACGCTGAACAAACTGAAGAAAGGACAGCGGGAACTGAGCCAGGAACTGGGCCGTACCCCCACGGTGAGTGAGCTGGCGATTGCGGTGGAGCTGCCGGAGGAGGAGGTCAAGGATCTGCTGTGCCGGGCGCGTCAGCCGGTGAGCCTGGAGACGAAGGTGGGGGATGGCGAGGACACGGAACTGCTGGATCTGCTGGCAGGCGATGGAGTGCTGCCGGATGAACTGGTGGATGGCGAATGCCTGAAGGGAGATCTGCGGGCGCTGCTGGAGCAACTGCCGGACCTGCAGGGGAAGGTGCTGCGGATGCGTTACGGCATCGATGGCGAGGAGCCGATGAGCCTCACCGGCATCG
>JAPLID010000134.1:19413-19928 GCA_026389285.1 Cyanobacteriota bacterium | reverse complement strand
GGCGGGGTGGTGATCAGGCCCACCTCGCGCACGCCTGAGAGGCTCAGATAGAGGGTGCGGGGAATCGGGGTGGCCGAGAGGGTGAGCACATCCACGTCTTTTCTGAGCGCCTTGATCTTTCCTTCTGATTGACACCGAAGCGCTGTTCTTCGTCCACTACCAGCAGCCCCAGCTCCTTGAAGCTGGTGCCCTTGCCCAGCAGCTGGTGGGTGCCCACCACCACGTCCACATTGCCCTTTTCGAGCCCGTCCAGAATCGTGCGCCGCTCCGCCGCCGTGCGGAAGCGGTTGAGCAGAGCCACCTTGAGCGGATAGGGGGCGAAGCGCTCACTCAGGGTGCGCCAGTGCTGCTGGGCCAGCACCGTCGTGGGCGCCAGCAGCGCACACTGCTTGCCGGCGGTCACCGCCTTGAAGATCGCCCGGATCGCCACTTCGGTCTTGCCGAAGCCGACATCGCCACAGACCAGGCGGTCCATCGGCTGGGGACGCTCCATATCGCGTTTCACTTCGATGATC
>JAPLID010000134.1:0-19284 GCA_026389285.1 Cyanobacteriota bacterium | reverse complement strand
CTGCCGAGCTGGTCAGCGGCGACCCGCAGCAGGCCATCGGCGTACTGCACCACCAGGTAATCGCGGGATTCCCCGCCGATCGCCAGTTTCTCCAACTTCAGGAAGCGGCCGATGCCGTGGTTGCGGTGCACCACGAAATCGCCCGGCAGCATCTTCAGGGGATCGACGGTGCGGCTGGCCGCCCGCCGCCGCCGGCGCACGTAGCCCGCGGCCGTGAGGCTGTGCTGGCCGAAGAACTCCCGGTCGGTGAGCAGCACCAGCTTCCAGGCCGGCAGCTGCAGCCCCTCCAGTTCGGCGGTGCCCCGGGTCTTGAGCGCCACTGGCGTGTTCTGCTCGATCAACCGCTCGATTGCCGGAGCGTCGCCGGGGTTGGGCACGAAGCGGGTGATGCAGTCGTGTTCCTCCAGCAGGGCCACGGCCCGCGAGGGCTGGGCCGAGAGCAGCCACACCCGGGCCTTCTCAGCCTGAAAGCCCTTGATCAGGCCGGCCAGCTTGCCGAACTGGTTCGGATTGGCCGGCACCGAGCGGCTGGCCAGATCGAAGCTGTTGGGGTGCCGATCGGTTTCATGCAGCTCCGCCAGGTCGAAGCCACGGAAGCGTTCGGCCTCAGCCAGGGCCTGCTGGGGCGGCTGGTGCAGCGAGCCGGGCAGGGCGCTCAGCTGTTGCTCCAGCAGGTGATCCTGGGCATGGCCGTACCACTGCTGGCCGTGCGCCAGGCAATGGCGGCGCTCGTCGACGGCCACGAGGCAATGGGCGGGCAAGTAGTCGAGCAGGCTGGCGGGCCGCGGCCAGGCCAGGCCCATCAGCCGCCGCATTCCCTCGGGGGTGCCCCCCTCCAGCAGCTGCTCGAGGGCCTCCGGGCTGGGCAGTTGCTCCAGCCCGTCGGGCATGGTCTCGCGCAGGGCTTCGGCCACCAGGGGCGCATGGCTGGTGGGGGTGAGGTTGACCTGCTCGATCGGATCGAGCGAGCGCTGACTGGCGGGATCGAACTCCCGCAGCTTCTCCAGGGCGTCCCCGAAGAACTCCAGCCGCACGGGCAGCTCGGCGCTGACCGGGTAGAGATCGATGATGTCGCCGCGGCGGCTCCAGTGGCCTTCTTGCTCGATCGTCGGCACTCGCTCATAGCCCAGGCGCGTCAGGGTCTGGCCCAGGTCATCCAGATCGACGATCTGGCCCTTGCGCAGGCTCAGACATTGGGCCACCAGGGCCTCGGGAGGGGGCAGATGGGGCTGAAGGGCCCGCTCGGTGGCGACGATCACCATGGCGCCGGCCCGGGTGGACGCACCCTGGGCCTCCGAGCCTCTGGCGCCGGCGCCGCCCTGGGCGATCAGTTCGGCAGGGCGGCCCAGCGGCCCGCCTCCTCAAGGGTGGGCACGACCACCAGCAGTGGCACCCCGGTCTGGGCGGCCAGGGCGCTAGCGATCAGGGCCCGAGCGCCCCGGCCGGCGCCGCTGAGCCGCAGCCGCTCGCTGCGCTCCATCCGGGCTGACACCTCGCCGGTGAGGGGCACCTGCTGAAGCTGGCGCACCAGGGCGGAGAGGGGCATGGACGGAACGGCAGCACAGGCTTTGATCTTCGCAAGCGCCGACCGCCACCGTTGTCCGCAACTCCCGCCCGCCACTCCCGCCCGCCACCGTCGTCCGGCCGGTCGTGGCGTCGTCATGCTGGGAAGGCGTCGCGATCCGCCTGGCATGAACCGCTGCTGGCTTGCCCTGGGCCTGGTGACCCTCTCCGTGCTGCTGGCTTCGTTGCCGGATCTGCTGCGCGAGGCGGCGGAGCTGGTGGTGGGACCGGCCAGCCCGCCCTGGCTCCTGCATCGCCGGGAGGTGCCTTCCCGGCAGCTCGCTGTGCGTCAGCCCCCGGTCGAATCGCTGAGCGAAGCGCCATTGTTCGCCCAGTTGCAGGCTGGGGATCAGGAGTGGCTGCCCAGGGCTGAACCGCTGGATGGCGGCGGAATCCGCTTTGTCTACAAACGCCGGGCCGGTGAACCGGAACTCTCGATCGCCGAGATCAGGGCCCTGATCATCGATCCCCCCAGCCATCTCGCCGAGCGCCGGGCGATCTCCGACCTGCTGGAGCTGCTACGGCGCAGCGGTGGGACGGTCGTCCTGAGTGAACCGATCAAAACGGGGGCGGCGGCGGAATGGGATCCCCAGCAGCGCACCCTGCGCATCCGACCCGATGTGCCCGGTCGCGGCACCGTCGAGTTCGCCAGGGTTTTGAACCATGAGGCGATCCACGTGGCCCAGAGCTGTTCGGCCGGTGGCCTGGGCGCGCCGCCCCGGCGCCTGGGTATTGCCCCGCCCTTGACCCCGTTTCTGGCGGCCCAGCTGCGCGAACCCCTCTACGCCGATGCCAGCGAGGCGGAAAGAGAGATGGAGCTGGAGGCCTATGCCCACCAGCAGCGGCTCGGGGTGGGCCTGGCTCTGGTGAAGCTGTATTGCCTTGATGGCCGGAGCTGAGAGCTCCATCTGGGCAAGGGGACAACCATGCCCGGCCTTAACCGTGGCTGGCCATGTGGCGGATCAGATCGAGGCACTTGCACGAATAGCCCCACTCGTTGTCATACCAGGAGACCAGTTTCATGAAAGTGGGGCTCAGGGCGATGCCGGCGCCGGCATCAAAGATCGAGGTGCAGGACTGTCCAAGAAAATCGCTGGAGACGACCTCGTCTTCGGTGTAGCCGAGGATGCCGGCCAGCGCGCCGGTGGAGGCTGCCCGCATGGCCTGCTTCACCGCCTCGTAGCTGGTGGGCCGCTCCAGGTTCACGGTTAGATCGACCACCGAGACGTTGGGGGTTGGCACCCGGAAGGCCATGCCGGTGAGCTTGCCGTTGAGCGCCGGGATCACCCTGCCCACCGCCTTGGCGGCTCCAGTGGAGGAGGGAATGATGTTCTGCGCGGCGCCGCGCCCGCCGCGCCAGTCCTTGACCGAGGGGCTGTCGACGGTTTTCTGGTTGGCGGTGGTGGCGTGCACCGTGGTCATCAGGCCTTCGCGGATGCCGAAGTTGTCATGCAGCACCTTGGCCATCGGGGCCAGGCAGTTGGTGGTACAAGAGGCGTTGGAGACGATCTCCTGGCCGGCATAGCTGCTGTGGTTCACCCCCATCACGAACATCGGCGTGTCGTCTTTAGAGGGGGCCGACATCACCACCCGCTTCGCTCCGGCGTTGAGGTGCTTGCGGGCCGATTCATCGGTCAGGAAGAAGCCTGTCGACTCGAGCACGGTGTGCACGCCAGCGTCATCCCAGTGCAGGTTGGCCGGGTCCCGTTCGGCGGTGATACGGATCGAGCGGCCGTTGACCACCAGGGCGCCGTTGCTGACCTCGACCTGGCCCTGGAAGCGGCCATGGGTGGAGTCGTAGCGAAGCATGTAGGCGATGTAATCGACATCGATCAGATCGTTGATCGCCACCACTTCGATGTCCTCAAGTTCGCAGGCCCGGCGAAATACCAGACGGCCAATGCGTCCGAAACCGTTGATGCCGACTTGGATGGCCATGATCTGAATCGTGCTGAGCTGGGCCTCACGGTACGACTGGAGCCTGGTTGAGGCCTGCGGCGAGAAGTTCGCTCTCGAGCAGCATGTTGAAGTGCAGGAGCTGCTGATCGTTCAGTTGCTGGCGGCTTTCCGCCTGAAGTTCGCGTTCCAGAAAGGAGCGGCCCATGTCGGCGTTCCAGCCCAGCTGGGCCAGCAGCGCATCGCACTGGCTCAGCAGCTCACTGCGGCGCAGCGGCACGGGGACTGAAGCGGGTTCACTGCCCGCCGGCATCCTCTCGAGCGCGTGGAGATAGGCCCGCAGATCGCTGTAGTTGGTAAGGCGGTTCCGGCTCGGGTGGCCGAAGGCCCGCTGCAGGTAGGTGGCCTCCCGTTCCCGCTCCCAGCCAAGGCGTCGCAATTGCAGATCAAGGGCCGCCAGATCACTGCTCCAGTCTTCAGGATCCGGGATCGGCTCCTGGATCCGGTCCGGCGATTCGCGGGCAGGGTCGTCGATCCGGGCGGCGCTGCTGCCGGTGGTGGGGGGATCGGTGCCGGGATCGGGGCCACCGGGATCGGTACTGTCCACCCGTGGCTGGCGATCCGATGCCTGATTAGGGGCAGATGCCTGGATGTCGTCTTCTTTGGTGCTGCCCAGTGGAAACCGGATCAGCTGCCTCTGCCTGCTTTCAACGGAAACAACGGCGCTGTCCGTACAGTTTTTGTCCGCTGCCTCGCTGTGACGGCCGTGCAAGGCGACCTCTGGCGCAACCGAAGGCTGCAGCCGCTTCAGCAGCCGCTCCCGGGCCCGGTCTTCGGCCATTTCAGCGTCCGCCGCCTCCCCGAGGGCGCTACCCAGCAGCCGCTCGCCCTCGCAGGCCCGCACCTCCACCACCCGGCGGCCGGATTCGGCGTGCACCAAATGGGCCGTCAGCAGCATCGTCAGCAGTGGAGGCATCTGGAGATTCCTATGTTGAGCTCTGCTCTGTTCGCTGCCCAGCGACTCTGACGCGATGGAAGCGGAACTGGTTCCTCCCCTGACAACCCTGATCCAGGACGCCGATCAGTGGCGGGAGGTGCTGCTGCTGCTGCCCCTGCTGGTGGCCCTGGAGGTGGTCCTCTCCGCGGACAATGCCATTGCGCTGGCGGCGATCTCGCGCCGCCTGCACGATCCGGATCGCCAGAGGCAGGCCCTGAACATCGGCCTGTTGCTGGCGCTCGTACTGCGGCTGGGCCTGATCGTGGCGGCCCGCTGGGTGCTGAATGCCTGGCCATTGCAGTTGCTGGCTTCCGCCTATCTGCTGTGGCTGTGCGGCGATCATCTCTATGGGCTGTTCCGCCAGCAGGGCGAGTCGGACGATCAGGACGACGACGACAACAAGGACAACAGCTTGATCGGGGCATCGCTGCTGTCGGTGGTGGCCACCCTGGCATTCACCGATCTCGCCTTCTCCCTCGACAGCGTCGCCGCCGCCGTCGCCGTCACCGACCGGCTGGCGCTGGTGATGGCTGGCGGCGTGATCGGGGTGCTGGCCCTGCGGCTCACGGCCGGCTTCTTCATCCGCTGGCTGGAGATCTTCCGCCATCTGGAAACCGCGGGTTATCTGGCGGTTGGTCTGGTGGGCCTGCGTTTGTTGATTCGCCTGGTGCTGCCTGAGCTGGTGCTGCCGGAATGGAGCCTGCTGCTGGTCGTGTCCCTGTTGTTTCTCTGGGGTTTTTCGGCCAGGGCGCCCCAGGAGCTGGCAGCGGTTGAGCCGTCCCCCAAGGGTTCTGAAGACCCCTGATCAAGCTTGAGTTCCAGCGCGGTGGGCTCAGGTCCTCCGGTTTCCAGAGCTCGATATGAGCCCCTGGATGGGCCTTCCCGATCTGGGAGCTTCTCCCCGACTGTCCAGCCTTCTTCAATGGAGGCATTGCCTCCGATCTCCCGCCCTTGGACATTGAGCTGCGCCAGATCGACGACGATCGGCTGATCAGCCGCCTGGAGGTGGCAGGCCTGGCCGATGTGCCTTTCCCTGGCCGCTGGCTGCGCCATGGGGGAGCCAGCTACTTGGTGCTGCAGCGCCACCATCGCTACCGGCTGCGCCAGGGTCGCTACGAGCTGGCGGCGGTGGCTCTGCAGGTGAAAACCGAACAGCAGCCGGCCGACGCCCGCCAGTGGCGCGGCCAGTGGGTGATCGGGGATCCCAGCTGTCGCTTCAATGCCCGCAGCCCCTTGCTGCGCTGCGCTGTGATGCCCGATGGGCCCTGTGAGTGCTGCGCGCACTACAGCATCAGCGAGCGGCGGGCGACCTAGGGTGAAGTCATCTGATTCATGGTTCCGATCACGCCGTCCCCTACGTCTGCCGGCTCCCGCCGCCGCCAGCCTTCGCCGCAGCCGGCTTCCACCAGGACTGCGGAACCCCTTACCCAGAACGCTGATTCCGAGACGGTCACCACGGCGGCTCCCGTTGCAGGGCTGGCTGTCGACTTTTCTGCTCTCGGCCTTTCTGAGCCCTTGCTCAAGGCGGTTGCCGCCAAGGGATATCGCCATCCCTCGCCGATTCAGCTGCAGTGCATTCCGGCCGTGCTCGAGGGCCGCGATGTGATGGCTGCGGCCCAGACCGGCACCGGCAAGACGGCGGGCTTCACCCTGCCGATGCTCGAGCGGCTACGCCATGGCCCCCACGCCCGCGCCGGCGTTGTGCGGGCCCTGGTGCTCACCCCCACCCGAGAGCTGGCCGCCCAGGTCGCCGACAGTGTCACCGCCTATGGCCGCTATCTCGATCTGCGTTCCGATGTGGTGTTCGGTGGGGTCAGCGCCAATCCCCAGATCGAACGCCTGCGCCGCGGCACCGACGTGCTTGTGGCCACTCCCGGCCGCCTGATGGATTTGCACCAGCAGCGGGCCCTGCGCCTTGATCAGGTCGAAATCCTGGTGCTCGATGAAGCCGATCGCATGCTCGACATGGGCTTCATCCGCGACATCCGCAAGATCCTGGCCCTGATGCCGGAGCGGCGGCAGAACCTGCTGTTCTCAGCCACCTTCTCCCCGGAGATCCGCCGCCTGGCCACCGGGCTGCTGCACCAGCCAGTGCAGCTACAGGCCACGCCGGAAAACCGCGCCGCCCCCTTGGTCGAGCAGGTGATGCATCCCTGCGACATGGCGCGCAAGCCGGATCTGCTTTGCCATCTGATCCGCCACAACGACTGGCAGCAGGTGCTGGTCTTTTCGCGCACGAAGCATGGCGCCAATCGCATGGCGGAGCGCCTTGAGAAGGAGGGTCTCTCGGCTGCCGCCATCCATGGCAACAAGAGCCAGGGAGCCCGCACCCGTGCGCTTTCCGGCTTCAAGGGTGGCCAGGTGCGGGTGCTGGTCGCCACCGACATCGCCGCCCGCGGTATCGACATCCATCAGTTGCCCCATGTGGTCAATCTGGATCTGCCGAACGTGGCCGAGGACTATGTGCATCGCATCGGTCGCACGGGCCGGGCCGGCCTGAATGGTCATGCCATCTCGCTGGTGGCCGCTGAGGAGCATGAGTTGCTGCGGGCGATTGAGCGCCTCACGGGTGCACCGTTGCCGCGGAGCGAGATCGCCGGCTTTGAGCCCACCATCCATTCGGCACCACCCCTGGATCTCAGTGGCGGTCGCGGTCGCCGGCGCGATGGCGGGGGCGGCAGCTCCGCCGGCTCCCGCAGCGGCGGGCGCACTTCACGGGACTCGGCCCGTGAGCCGGCTGGCGGTGCTCGGCGGCGATCCCGCAGCCGATGAGCATCCTGTTACATCAGTGACGGTTTTTGCGGCCGATTTGCGGTGCAGTAAGGTTTCTTCAGTTCTTTGCCATGACTTACGAGCCCGGCTCCAGCCAATGCCGTGTGCTGATCGATTGCAAGGCCCAGATTGAAACCATGCTGCTGAGCTTGTCGCGGATCGACAACAGTCGCCATATCCGCGAGCAGCTGATGGACGTTCACAATCAGCTGGAGGGTCTGCACGAGTTGCATCGCCGCCAGCCTGAGGGCACGGTTGTGGCTGGCTGAGTTGTTTTCAGCTCTTAGTTAGTTTTCCATGGGCGCTGCGTTCAGGGCCAGCGCTCAATCACTCGTGTCATCAGCGTCTGCTTTTCAGTCAAAAACAGTCACATCAGGTATTCACATCAAGTTCGGAGATTTGTTTCATGCGGATCAGGCTCTGCCTGGAGGTCCGCTATGCAGATGTTTGGCAGCAGTTCTTATGGGCTCAGATGAGCCGAATCAACGAGATCCAGGCCTGCTGATCTGAACTCGCTATCAGGATCAGAGCTGCCAGGACGCAGGTGTAATCGCAGATGAAGATAATGCGATTCAGGAAGCGGGCCTCGCCTTCCATGGTCCAGAAGTTGTGGAAGATGAATGGAGCCACCAGGGTGAAGACGACCAGGACCCCTGCCATCCAGGCCGTGTAGAAGCCAGACAGCAGAGCTGCACCAGCCACTGATTGCGTACCTACGCCAAGCCAGAATAGGAGTCGTGGTGCAACAAATGAGCGATTCTTCAGTGAATCAATGATCGCCGTTGATGCTCGTGCATTGGCAAGACCAAAACCCAGGAAAAAAGCGCCGACAAGCGACGCTGCAAGACGTAGTGCCCAGACTGGTAGTAACAAAGCGGATTCCTCAGGCCTGAGCCCATTGTCTCTGTTCCCAGCTGCGGCAGGCGGCATAGGCACCAGCCAGAGTTGCAGCTTTCACCTGCTGTGCGGGCTGTAGTTCATGGCTGACCACATAGATGCCCGTTGTTTCGCGGAAAATCTGACACCCCGATCCGGTGGCTTTGACGAATGACAGTTCATTACCCATCAGAACCCGGAGGCGTACTTCGGCTTTTGTCTAACGCGTGACGCTGACCCCCTGACTGTGATGGGACCCTAACAATACAAGTCTTCATTTTTGAGCTTCAGCGGTGGAATCCTGCCTGACTCGGTGGAGTTCCAAATCCTTTATCTTTCCTTTGGTTTTGTAGTGGATGCCTTCGATTGCGGCTCCTGGCTGTGGTCGCCAGCTGCCTTGTCGTTGGCTGCTCAGGCCGGGGCTTCCGCCGGGGAGCTGGGCGCCCCGAGCAGATCGCCGTGGGCGGCGTTGCACTGCTGGATCAGGCTGTTGCCCGAAGCGGCACTGCGGCCTTCGAGTTTGGCGGCGCGAATCAGCAATGGGCAGCCTCCTGTGGCCACCACCAGGCCCACCCCTTGGATCACCTCGAGCACCTGCCCTGCTGAGGCGGTGGCGCTGTTATCGGATCCTGGCCCGCCAACGCTCTCTAGGGTGCTGGGCTGCGCCCAGCGCACTGTTGCGGCAGCGGCCTCTGGGCTGAGCTGATCCGTCAAGCGCGGCACCAGCGGTTCGGTGGCCAGGAGTTGCATGCGGCGTTGCCGCCACTCGGTCCAGGCGCCGGGATACAGGCCCATGACCTGTCGATGGATGCTCAAGGCGCTGTGCTGCCAGTCGATCTGCCTGTCCTGGGGGGTGAGCAACCGGGCATGGCTGACCCCCTCCTGGTTCTGGGGGCTCAGGTTGAGTCGGCGCAGTCGCTGCTCCTGGCTGCCGGGGCCGGCGGCTTCAATACGGGGCAGGGCCTCGAGCAGCAACGCGCCGGTCAGGCTGGCCAGTTGCTCGGCGAGCTGTTCGGCATTGTCGAGCAAGCCGATCTGCACACGCCGCTCCAGCAGCACCGGCCCGGTGTCGAGTCCCTCCTCCATCGCCATGATGCCCACGCCGGTGTACTCATCCCCCTCGATCAGGGCCCACTGGATCGGCGCCGCACCCCGCCAGCGCGGCAACAGGGAGCCATGGCCGTTCCAGCAGCCCAGCGGTGGCTGGGCCAGCACCTCGGCAGGCAGGAGCTGGCCGAAGGCCACCACCACAGACACGTCGGCTGCCAGGGCGGCCAGCTCGGCCTGCATCTCAGGTTCGCGGCGGATGCGCTGCGGAGTGAACACCGGCAGCCCCAGCTCCAGCGCCCGTGCTTTGACGGCTGAAGGCAGCAGCGCTGAACCGCGGCCGCGACGCCGGTCCGGCTGGCTCACCACCCCGACCAGCTCATGGCCTCCATCCACCAGGGCGTCCAGGCTGGCCAGGGCATAGGCCGGCGTGCCCCAGAACAGGATTTTCATGGCCATTCCCAGGGGGCTCAGGCTTCGCCCGTGACCGAGAGGTTCTCGATCCACACCCAGGGGCAGAGGCCGTTCGGGGTGAGCTTGGCCTGGCCCTCAAAGCCAATGATCCCCTGCATGACTTGGCGAATGTCACCGGCGACGGTGGCTGATTCAATCGATTGCGGTTGACCGTTGCGGATCAGCCAGCCATCAAAGGGCAGGGAGAAGGATCCCTGGGAGGCTTTCACGCCGGCATGCAGGGCCGAGAGCGAATCGATCACCACCAGTCCCCGTTCGCCCACAGCGCTGTGGGCCGCGCCGGAGAAACGGTCGAGCCCCTGTTGGCCAGCGCTCACTCCGGGAGTGGGGCCGATCTCGAACCAGTCCGGTCCGACAGAGACCTTGGCGCCCAGGCCGGCGTGACCGGTCGGCTGGACGCCGAAGGCCCGGGCCGTGGCCTCGGAATGGAGGAAATTGCGCAGCACACCGCCTTCCAGCAGGCAGAGCCGGGCGGTGGGCGTCCCTTCGCCATCAAAGGCTGAAGCACCGATGTTGCCGGGATGGAGGCCGTTGTCGTGGATCGAGAGCAAGGGAACGGCCAGCTGTTCGCCGATCGAATCCCTGCTGCTGAGGCTGATGCCATCGAGGATGGCGCGGGCGTTGAACAGGCTGCTGAAGGCCCCGATCAGATCGAGAAAGGCCTCCGGACTGAACACACAGGTGTAGTGGTCGGTATCGATCGGGGCGTAGTTGAGATGGGCGATCGTGCGTTCTGCCGCCTCGTTGATGCAGCCGGCGATGTCGAGATCAGCGGCGCCGTAGGCGACCCGTACCGCGCCGCTGCTGCGTGGCTTACGACCGGTCTCTTCGGCTCTGGCATAGAGATAGAGGCTGGCCGTGGTCAGCTGTTGCTGGCGGCAGGCGCCGGCGCTGTTGAGATAGATCCGTTCGCTGCTGCGCTGGGCCAGGCCGTTGTATGGGACGGTGGCGATGGCGCCATGGCGGCCGATCAGATCCCTTTCTGCTTCTTTGAGGGTTTCCAGGAGCTCAAGGATGCTGCGCTGCTCGTGCAGAGGTTGATCGAGGGGCGCCAGTGGCGCGGTGGCCAGTGGTGAAAACGCCGGTGTTTCTTCCTTGTTGCCGAAGGCGCTGGCTTCATGGGCTCCGATCAGGGCCCGTTCCAGGCCAACATCGGAGAGGTCCGAGGTGCTGGTCACACCGACCAGACCGGCCTCGTTCCAGACCCGCAGGGTGATCGAACTGCGCTGGGCGCCTTTGAGCTGCTTGGCTTCACCGCGGTCAACCTGGACCGAGGTGTCGGTGCTGCAGGCGGCCCCCAGATCCCATTGGCGGATTCCCTGTCGGCTGGCCAGTGTTTCCAGGCGGCCGCGCAGAGCCACCGCATCGAGTGCCAGGTTGTCCATCTCAGCGCCCTCCCACTGTGATCGAATCCACCTTGATGTGGGGCTGACCCACCGTGACGAAGATGCTGCCGCTGACCGAGCCGCAGAAGCCGGCCGCCAGTTCCAGGTCGTTGGCGCACATCGAGATGCGCGGCATCACCTCCTTGGCTTCGCCGATCAGCGTTGCCCCCTTGACCGGACTGGTGAGCTGGCCGTCTTCGATGCGATAACCCTCTTCCACGGCGAAGTTGAACTGGCCGGTGGGGCCGACGCTGCCGCCGCCCATCGCCTTGCAGTAGAGCCCGCGATCGATCGAACCGATCAGCTCCTCTGGTGTATGGGGGCCAGCGGCAATGAAGGTGTTGCGCATGCGGCTGGCGGCGGCGAAGGTGTGGCTCTGGCGCCGGCCGCTGCCGGTGCGGGCGTGGCCGGTGCGCAGTTCGCCGGCACGGTCGCTGAGAAAACGCTTCAGCACACCGTTTTCGATCAACACCGTGCGTTGGGACGGCATGCCCTCGTCGTCCATGGCGATCGAGCCGAAGGCGCCGCCGGTCAGCCCCTCGTCGATCGCGGTGACGGCCGGGTGGGCGATCGGCTGGTCCACCTGCTCGGCAAAGGGGGTGGTGCCCCGCTCCACCTGGGTGGTTTCCAGGAGATGACCGCAGGCCTCGTGGAAGATCACACCGCCGAAACGGTTGGCCAGCACCACCGGGAACTGGCCGGCTTCGATGTAGTCGGCATAGAGCATGCGACCGGCGCTCTGGCAGAGATCGAGGGCCGCAGCCTCCGCATCCCACTGGCGCAGGTCATCGGGGTTGTCGGTGGTGCCGTAGCGGCGGCCGACGCCCAGCACCTCCTGCCAGTCGCGTCCGTAACTGCCGCGGCGGGACTGCAGATGCTGGCCATGGCGTCTGAGCTGGTTGGTGCCACGCAGCAGCGCCTCGGTCGTTTCCGCCAGGGAGGGCACCTGGGACAGCCAGGCCCGCTTGTCAATGGCGAAATCGTGCAGCTCAGGCAGGCCATCGAAGTGGCCGAGAGTCTTGGCGGAGCGCTGCAGGCCCAGCATCGCCAGGGCCTGGTCGAGGGCCGCCAGCAAGCCGTCATCACTGAGGTCGTTGGTCGAGACGAAGCCGTCACGATGCCCCCGAAACACCCGGATGCCGGCTCCCATACCGAAGGAGGGGCTGACATTGGTGATCGTGTCCTGCTCGGCCAGCACGCCGAGGTGATCGGTGCGCTCAATGAACAGTTCCACCAGATCGGCGCCGGCGGCCTGCCCCTGGCCGAGCAGTGTGTCCAGCCGGCCGCGCCAACGGTGATCATGCAGCTCAACGCCGGCCGGGTTTGCTGAGGACGAGAGGGCCTGGGTCAAGGGATCGACGGGGCGAGCGAGGGGAAAATGTAACGGCTTGATCAAGGAAGCCTGAGACAATAACTGAGATTGTTCTGAGTCCACGATTCCGATCAGAGTTCCGGTTCAGGGGCGATTCATGAACCGGATCAAAATGGAAAAACGGAATCAATACAAACGTGGACGACTCCAGGGTGAGCGGTGCTGCCTAAATATGCACTCCAAGGTTGTTTTCAGCGAATCGCCGGTTGGAAGTTCTCGCTACGGATGGGGGCCATCAGAAATAGTTTGGCCATTTCAAGGCCGTTAGCGGCCCACCAAGGCAGCTTGCGAAGGGTGCGCAGCGGTGTGGGACCACCGGAGGCATCGACGGCGCTGAGAGCTTCGTTGTTGCTGACCAGTCGCTCGAGGCGCTGCCAGAACTTGGGGTTCCTGACATCAAGCACCACCGGGAACACGCGGGCCGAGGTTTCATTGGTCTTATCGATCACATACTTGTCGTAGTCGCGTGCATCGAGACCGAGGGCCTCGTAAAATTCTTTGCGGGCCACATCACGGACATACATAGTGGCGAACACTGCCAACAGGAAGAAGCGACACCACAGGCGAGCGCTGAAACCGCGGACGGTGTCGGGCTGAGCCTTCATGAGGGCGTCAAAAAAATCACCATGACGGTTTTCGTCCTGGCACCAGTTCTCGAACAGATTGAAGATTGGATAGATCTTACTTTCAGGATTCTTTTCCAGGTGGCGGAAGATGGCGATGTAGCGCCAGTAGCCAATCTTTTCAGAGAGGTAGGTGGCGTAGAAGATGAACTTCGGCTTGAAGAAGGTGTAGGACTTATTGGCAGTCAGAAAGCCCAGATCCAGTTGCAGGCCGAAGTCCGCCATCGATTTGTTAAGGAAGCCGGCATGGCGGGCCTCATCGCGCGCCATGTGGGCAAAGCACTCAGCCAGGAGAGGATTCTTCTCCTTGATGCGGCGGCTGAGCTCTTTGTAGAGCAGAAATCCAGAGAACTCAGAGGTGCAGCTCTGCTCCAGAAACTCGATGAACACCCTGCGGGTTTCGGGATCGAGCTTGTCGGCGGCACCGTCAAAGCTTTCGTTGCGAACAAAGTGATGGCGGTTGTAGTCCTTGCGGAACTCCTCGCAGATCGCCTCGAGCTCCGCTTCGTTCGGCCGCAGATCCATGGCCGCCATGGCCTCGAAATCCGTGGTGTAGAAGCGGGGCGTCAAGATCGTGTCCTTGACCGGATCCTTTACCGCAGGACCATCCGGTGTGCCGAGGCGCTGCTTCTCCTGGCTGACGGTGGTGCTGGCTGTGGCGGCGGGAGGAACCATCGCGCTGGTCTTCTGACGGCTGGTGAGGTCATCGTAGGGGGGACAGGATCCGGTCGGGCCCGGTTGTGACGGTGTCCGTGGACCTCGACCGTTGCGGCCTCAGTTCGGTCCCAGCCATTTCTGGACATTGAGCCGCTGCACCAGCCTGGAGACAATCAGGGCCAGGGTGATCTTCCTCTCGTCGATCAGGAAAGATTCCAGCAAACTTGGTTCTCCGCCCCCTTCACTGACGGCGATCGTCTTGGCGGAACCGATGTCGGCGGCGGTGAAGCAGAGCCAGAAGCGGCGCTCGCCCGGTAGGGAACCCCTGACCATCCAGCAGGAACTGCCGACCACCGGCATCGCTCCCTGTTCAAAGCTCAGCTCGGGCGCGGGCCCGCCATAGGCCTCAACCTCACGGCTGAGGGCCGGCAGCAGCAGCTGGGGCACGAACTCCGCGAAGGGGCGATCTTCCAGAGCCGGAGGTTTGACCTTGGCGGTAGCCGCTGGAGCTGCTGCAGAGGCGGCGGGTGCACCGGCTTGGGCCGGCTCGGGTGCGGGACGGGCGGAGTCGGTCACCGTTGGGGGCGCTGGCGCGGAAGCTGGCGCAACTGTAGGGACATCGACCGCCTGTACCGCTGGGCGGGTCCGATCCGATCTCACCACTCGTCGGCTTCGCTCTGGGCCCAGTCATCCGCGACTGCCACCGTTTCAGGCTGCGCCTCGCGCCGGGTTGCCGGGGCCTGCTCGGTTCGAACCGCGGCACCGGCCTCTGCCGGCGCAGGGCTGGCGCCGGGGCGGTGCAGCACGCGGTAGGGCACAGCCACCGTTGGCGCCGGCTCGCCCGGCGCGCGCTGGGGACCGGCGCTGGCTGCGGCCGAGCGGCGGGCTTCTCTGGTGTCCACCGCTGCACGGGCCGGGGTCTCCGGCCAGGACTCGCTCCAGGGTTCCGCTCTGGATGCTTCAACTCGGGTTGTTTCGCCATCCCTGCGACCTCGCCCACCGCGCCGGGATGCAGCGCCCTGGCGCAGGGCCAGGGCGCTGGCCGATCCGCTCAGCAGGGCGCCACCCCCGGCTCCCGCTGCGATCCAAAGTCCGAGCGGAAGTTCGGGCGTGCGCCAGATCAGCAGCCGCAATGAAAGGCTGGGCCGCGGATTGAGCGCCGCCAACAGCAGGGCCGCCAGCAGGGGCGACAGCAGGGGGAGCAGCAGCAGGCGTCGAAACAGCGCCAGAACGGGAAAGGGGCGGAGAGGCTCAGGTTGAGGATGGCCGCTGGGGAGGACCCTGCCAACGGTTGAGGTGACCGAGTTCGAGGCCGAGGCTGTCGAACACACGGATCACCAGGAAGTCCACCATCTCATCGATCGTGCGCGGCTGGTGATACCAGGCCGGCACGGGCGGCGCGATTCTGGCGCCGGCTTCGGCGAGGGTGGTGAGATTGCGCAGGTGCACAAGGTTCCAGGGCAGTTCCCGGGGCGCGATCACCAGGGGGCGCCGCTCCTTGAGATGCACGTCCGCCGCACGCTCGATCAGATCGAGGGCCACCCCTGAGGCGATGCGGCCGACTGTGCCCATGCTGGCGGGCAGGATCACCATGCCGAAGGTTCGGTAGCTGCCGCTGGCGATTGCGGCGGCCTGGTCGTTCCAGCGCAGGCAGCGCAGCTGCCCGGTCTCGCAGCCGCAGCGTTGGCGCCAGAACTGTTCCTGGGCTTCAGGTTCGGAGGGCACCCGCAAGCCCAGTTCGGCCTGCCAGACGCCGATCGCCCCTCGACTGGTGACCATCTCGACCCGGTGATCGGCCTCCAGCAGCAACTGCAGCGCCCGCTCGGCCAGGGGCTGGGCGGAGGCCCCGGACACCGCCAGGACCACGGGATCGGCATCACGCATTTGGGCGCTCAGTCCGCCTCGCTGTCCGACTCGAAGTCGGCTTCGGCTTCGAAGCCCTCGGCGCCGGTGGACTCCGGCAACACCACCGCGAGATCGATCTGATGGCGCAGGGCATCCACTTTCTGGATTTCGACCTCGACGCTGTCGCCGACCATGAAGGTGCGGCGGAACTTCCTCCCCACGAGACGGTTCTGGCGGGAGCGGTATTCATACCAGTCGTCCTTGAGGGAACTGACATGCACCAGGCCCTCGACGTTGGAGGGGGGCACCTCGACGAAGAAGCCATAGCTCTGCACGCCGCTGATCACACCCGGCATGATCTGCCCCACCAGCGGTTCGGCATGGCGGGCCTGGGCCATGGCCAGCAGGTCGTCCTGGAACTCCTGCAACAGACCTTGGCGGCTGTTGAGTCGCTGAGCGAGGCCGTGCTGCAGGGCCTGTTCGTAGGGAGTCAGCTGGCTGGGGGCCAGCAGGGACCAGTCGATCGTGCCGTGGCAGCTATCGCCGGCGATGTCGGCGCTGGTCTTGTGACGCACCGTGGGGCGGTCCTTGCCCTCGCTCAGCAGGGTGACCAGCAGCTGCTGGTTCCAGAGATCGGCGTAATGGAGTGAGGGGCAGGTCCAGGGCGCGAAGGCCTCGGTTTCCCCTGCCAGCGCATGGGCGCCGGCCTCGTTGGCGTAGAGGGCTGGCTTGAGGCTGTCGCGCAGCTGCTGCTGGAGCGCTCGCTGCCGATCGGTGGCGGCGAAGGCGGCTGCCAGTTCGGCGGCGCTGGCATTGCCGTCGAGCGAGAGCTCCATCGGGATTTCCAGGGCCAGGGCATCCTTGGCCACTTCGTTGATCTCGTCCGGATCGGCGGCTGGATTCACCGTGAACAATGCTGGCAGGCGCAGGGCTGCCAGATGGCGGCCTAGGGCCCGATGGGCCACTAAAACGGTTTCGCGCAGCAGGCCGCAGGTATCGGATGCTGGGCGCTCCACCAACCAGCCCTGGCGGGGAGCCTCGGGGGCGGGAACCTGCAGATCACCGAGCTGCTCCAGTGGAGGCATCGGCAGATTGAGGTCAATCGACCCGGCGGAGAGGCGCCGCTGCCGCAGCAGGATGGCCAGGGCCACCAGTTGCTCCAGCAGCGGCAGTTGATCCTTGAGGGCTTTCAGCGCGGCCGGAACGGTCCTGGCCTTTGGTTTGCGCTCCGCCAGGGCTTCAAACGCGGCCTGGGTGACTCTGGCTGTGGGGAGGATCCGGCTGAGGCAGAAGCGGTAGTGCTCCAAGTTGCCTTCGCCGTCCAGCTCCAAGGCCACCGAAAGGGCGTCCTGGGCTTTGCTTATCTGAAAAGTCGCCGCCTTGGTCAGGGGAGCACTCAGGAGAGGCAGCCAGCCCTGTCCGGTGGCAACGGCGTCCCCCTGATCGCGCATCCAATTGTCTAGGACACCGCCTAGGGAGAAGCGTTCGGCCACGCTGGGACTGTGCACCCACAACCGCCAGCGCCCCTCGTCCAGTGCTTCGAGGGAGAGGGCGGGCAGGATTGGCGCTTCTTCTCCGGCCCAGCACTCCAGCAGCAGGGCCGGCAGCGCCGTGAGGTCGTTGCGGCCTTTTTCCTGCGGAGATCTGAGGGTGGTCTTTGGAGCAGCCGGCCGCTCATGCAGCAGGTGCTTGGTCAGCAGCAGATCGAGATCTGCCGCCGCGCCGCCCCGAACGGGCAACTGGCGCGCCACATGGCCCAGCGGACCGAATTGGCCGACGGGGAAGCGGTCGATCTGCACTTCCACCACCGAGTCCTGGGCGGGGTCGAGGTGAGCCGCATCGGTGGCAGGAAGTTCAACGGTGGTCAGCAGCCGGTCATCGAGGGGGATCGCCAGCAGCCGTTCGTCCTGCTGCTCCACCTGAGCCAGCAGGCTTGAGGTCTTGCGCTGCAGGATGCACTGAACGCCACCTTCCGGTGAGCGCCGCCGCCCGCCTTCACGGGTGATGCGCACCAGCACCCGATCGCCGTTCCAGGCGTGGTTGAGCTGGTGATCGCGGATGTAGATATCCTCGCCGCCGTCATCGCGCAGGGCGAAGCAGAAGCCCTTGCTGGAACAACGCAACCGGGCGGGGATCAGCGCTGGATTGTCATGGCGCAGCAGACCGGCTTCTTTTTCGCTGACCAGATCGAGACGCACCATGGCGTCGAGGCCGATCCGCAACTGCTCCTTGTCGGTCTTGGTGGACAGCCCAAGGGCTTTCTCCAGCTTGCTGATCTGCAGGCATTCGTCAGCGGAGAGCTGGTCGAGCAGGTCGGCGACCGTGAACTTCATCGGAATCGGGGTGCTGGTTATGGACTTGGATCCGGTGTCGCAGCCGGGTGGGGCGAGGCTGGATGTGGTGCTGATGAACCGTTCCGATGGAGCGTGTTCAGATCAGGCTGATCGGACCGGGACCGACGGGGACGATGGGCAGATTGGACTGGTGAGGCTGGAGGCTATCCATGAATCCCCGTCGCAATGACTTTAGGGAGTGGTCGGGTCCCGCTCTTGGTCAGGGTCTCGGACTTGGTCGGTGCTGCCAGGGATCGCTGCGGCAGACGCAGTTTCGACAGCGGCTTCCTGGCCAGTCGTGCCGGGGCTGGAGCGCAGGATCAGCCGCATGCCGATGATCAGGAAGCCGGCCGCCGCCGCCAGCTGCAAGCTGTTGGTGGGAATGACGCTGGAGAGCGATCCACCGGCGGCGGCCCCCAACAGGCTGGCCAGAACCAGGGCAAAGGAGCTGCCGGCAAACACCGCCCCGGGGCGATTGGAGGTGCCGCTGATGCTGACGATGGCCAGTTGGGTCTTGTCCCCGAGTTCCGCCAGGAAAACCGTGACAAAGGTGGAGAGCAGAAGAGCGAACATGGCGGTGAGAGCTCAGCTGATGGCCTGGTGCAAGGGCGAAAACTGAAGCACCGCCTGGCGGCCGAGCCAGAGGCCCAGCGCCACCATCAGCAGGCCAGCGGCCCGCTCCAGTTGTTCCGGCGCCATGACCCTTGAGAGCCAGCGGCCCAGCAGAACGCCCACCAGGCTGGAGCAGATCAGAGCCAGGGAGGCGCCGAGGAATACGACGCCCGGGCGGCCCGATTCGGCCGAGAGCAACAGGGCTGCCAGTTGTGTCTTGTCTCCGAGCTCCGCCAGAAAGACCGTGGTGGCGGTGGAGAGAAACACCCCTCCCCAGCTGCCGGCTGCCTGCGACCCGGAGGTTGCGGCAGCCTCGGCTTCAGCATGTCCGGCGGGATCAGGCTGGGTCAGCGGGCCCAGAGGATCGGGCAGCTCATTCATCGTCGGTGGCGAATGGCGTGGCGCACGGAGCGGTTGAAGCGCTTCATCACCTTGCCACGGCCTCCCCACTCACTGCGGATCTGCTGGCGGCAGCAGGCGATCGCCAGTTCGTCGAGAGAGCCGTGCTGCCCCAGGTTGGTGCTCTGCGGGCTGTCGGGGTTGTCTGGTGCCGCGGCTGGGGTTTCAGCGCCGCCACAGCCACCGGAGCTGAACAGGCCCACCAGGTTGTCCACCCGGCAGAAGTCTGGCCGCTGCGCGTAGATGCTGCAGCGGCGGGAGCCGGTGTCGAAGTGAATGCACCAGCCATCGGTTCCCACCATCGCCAGGTAGGTCTGCTGTTGCTCGGGATCAAGGGCTTCCAGTGCTTCTCCCCGCAGGGCCGGATCCAGCCGGCAGCAGGCTCCACAGCCGCTGATGCATTGCCACTGCTCCTGGGCCTTCATGCCGCCGT
>JAPLID010000159.1 GCA_026389285.1 Cyanobacteriota bacterium | reverse complement strand
GCGTCCATCGGCACATCGCAGGCGCCCAGGCTGGTGACGCAGTCGGCGATGGTCAGGGGGGTGCCGTGGGCGCGCACATGGCCGGCGATCGTCTGCAGATCGTTGATCACCCCGGTGGAGGTTTCCGAGTGGGTGAGGATCACGGCTCGGATCGCCTTGGCGGTGTCGGCTTCGAGGGCGGCCTTGAAGGCTTCCGGATCGAGGGGCTGGCCCCACTCCGCCTTGATCACCTGCACATCGAGGCCGTAGGCCTTCGCCACTTTCACCCAGCGTTCGCCGAACTTGCCGTTGTCCCCGCAGAGCACCCGATCGCCGCGGCTGCAGGTGTTGATGATGCCCGCCTCCATGGCGGCGGTGCCGCTGCCGGTGATCACCAGCACGTCGTCATGGGTCTGATGCAGCCACTGCAATTGCTCTGTGGTGCGTTTGACGATCTTCTGGAAATCGGCGCTGCGATGGCCGATCGGATGGCGGCCCATCGCCTGCAGGACGGTTTCCGGCACCGGGGTGGGGCCGGGAATCATCAGCGTGAGTTTGTCCTGCATGGGAAGGCTGGCGGAGGGTGGGCGGCGTGGAGCGACCGGGGCCTTGCGCCGCCGGCCGGCGGCAGCGCAATCCACCACCATAAAAAACAGCCCTCCGCTCCCCCCGGGCCAGCACGGGGATCGCCGGCTGCAGCCCTTGACGGCACCGCCGGAGCCAGCGGGGCGGCGGCTTCGCTTGCGGGCACTACAGCCACGGCTGGATGACCCAGTTGGCTGCCTGAAGGGGGCGTCCTGCGAGAGGCCTGCCGAGCACTCGCCATTGGCTCACTTGCTGCCCGGAAAGGTCCATAAGCCTGTTGAGAGCCAGGCTGGCGGGGCCGTGAAGGTGCTCCTCCGACTCCTGCGTCCGATCAACAGACCCGGCGCGCGGATTGATCTGGGTCATCAGGTCGGGTCAAAGACTGGCCTGCTACTGGTCCGGGCTCGGCGGAGCTCTCTGGCTCATCAACAAGTCCAGCGGCAGGGATAGCGGCGATGCTGGATCGCCTGGGAGTTGGTTCCAGTCGACGGCCGGCTGGCCCGTCCTTTCCCCTCAGGCCCACCACCGACCAACCCGGTCTGGGTGGCGGCGGCGGCCCGGGCCGCTGTGGGGCAGCTCAGGGGTGATTCCTTCACGGCGGAGCAGCCCCTGCAGCTCGATCCCTCAGCGCCGGATCGGCCTGCCGAGGCGGTGCCGATCGTGGCCGCGGCGCCCCTGGGCGACGGCCGCGCCCTGGCGGTGGCCCGCTGCGAGCCGGGTGATGGCCTGGATCTCACCCGCGGCCTGGTGGTGTGGGTGGAGGCGGCCTGGCACCACCTTGATCCAGGTGCTGCCGACCGTTGGCTGTGGCTGGAGGCCGGTGAGGGGGTGGGCGTTCATGCCGAGTCTCGGGACCTCTGCATCTCCGCCTTTGCCAGGGAGCTGCTGGAGCGCAACCTGCAGCCGCTGCTGCCCGCGGGCCGAGGCCTGCAGTTGCGCGTGATCTTCCCGCAGGGTCGCCAGCTGGCCGAGCGCACCAGCAACGCCGCCTTCGGCGTGGTGGAGGGCCTGGCCCTGATCGGCACCCAGGCCGAGGTGCAGGCCAGTGCCGATCCCGACCAGTTGCGCCTCACGCTCGCTGCCCTGGCCGAGCGGTTGGCGGATCCGGATTTCAGCGGCGATCTGGTGCTGGTGATCGGCGAAAATGGCCTGGATCTGGCCCCTCGGCTGGGTCTGCCGCCGGCGCTGCTGCTCAAGTGCGGCAACTGGCTGGGGCCGGTGCTGGTGGCGGCCGCTGCCGGTGGCGTGCAGCGGCTGCTGTTGTTCGGTTACCAAGGCAAGCTGATCAAGCTGGCCGGTGGCATTTTCCATACCCACCACCATCTGGCGGATGGCCGCGCCGAGGTGCTCACTGCTCTGGCGGCACTGGAGGGGCTCAGCGGCGAGGCTTTGGCCGCGCTCCATGGCGCCGCCACCGTGGAGGCGGGCCTGACGGCGCTCGAGCTGGCCGATCCCGCCCTGGCCGAGCGCCTGCGCCTGCGCATCGCCCAGGCGATCGAGACGCGCACCGGCGCCTATCTGCAGCGTCATGGGGCGGCTGGGCCGGCGGTGGGGGCGGTGCTGTTCGATCGTGCTCGCCGGATCCGGGCCGTCGGTCCGGTGGGGGGCGTCCTGCTGGAAGCCTTCAGGGGGCCCGACCTAGGGTGCGCTCACCGAGCCAGCGGTTGACGGCCGTTCGGGCCGTTCAGACCGGAACAGATTCTACCGATGTCCCCTTCGACGACAGATGCCCCCGACGGGGGGCGCCAACCCGCCATCGTCATCCTTGATTTCGGTTCCCAGTACTCGGAATTGATCGCCCGCCGGGTGCGGGAGACCGAGGTGTTTTCCCTGGTGATGGGCTACGCCACCAGCGCCGAGGAGCTGCGGGCCCTGGCGCCCCGGGGTCTCATCCTCAGCGGTGGGCCGAGCTCGGTGTATGAGGAGGGGGCGCCCCTGTGCGACCCGGCCATCTGGGATCTGGGCATCCCGATCCTGGGGGTCTGCTACGGCATGCAGCTGATGGTGCAGCAGCTGGGTGGTTCGGTGATCGCCGCCGGCCGCGCCGAATACGGCAAGGCACCCCTGCATGTCGATGATCCCACCGATCTGCTCACCAACGTCGATGAGGGGTCGACGATGTGGATGAGCCATGGCGATTCCGTGCAGGCGCTGCCGCCGGGCTTCGTGCGTCTGGCCCATACCGACAACACGCCGGAAGCGGCCGTGGCCGATCACAACCGCCGCCTCTATGGCGTGCAGTTCCATCCGGAGGTGGTGCATTCCAGCTGCGGCATGGCCCTGATCCGCAACTTCGTGTGTCACATCTGCGGCTGCACCCCCGACTGGACCACGGCCACCTTCATCGATGAGGCGATTGCCGATGTCCGTGCCCAAGTGGGTGGTAAGCGGGTGCTGCTGGCCCTCTCCGGGGGCGTGGATTCCTCCACCCTGGCCTTCTTGCTGCACCAGGCGATCGGTGATCAGCTCACTTGCATGTTTATCGACCAGGGTTTCATGCGCAAAGGGGAGCCCGAATTCCTGGTGGAGTTCTTCGACAAACGCTTCCACATCAACGTCGAGTACATCAATGCCCGGGAGCGCTTTATTTCCAGTCTGGCCGGCATCACCGATCCTGAGGAGAAGCGCAAGATCATCGGCGCCGAGTTCATCCGAGTGTTTGAAGCGGAGAGCAAGCGGCTCGGTCCCTTCGACTTTCTGGCCCAGGGCACGCTGTATCCCGATGTGATCGAGAGCGCCGGCACGGGTATCGACCCCAAGACGGGCGAGCGGGTGGCCGTGAAGATCAAGAGCCACCACAACGTCGGGGGGCTACCCAAGGATCTGCAGTTCAAGTTAGTGGAACCGCTGCGCCGATTGTTCAAGGACGAAGTGCGCAAGGTGGGCCGCAATCTGGGCCTGCCGGAGGAGATCGTGGGTCGCCATCCTTTCCCTGGGCCGGGCCTGGCGATCCGCATCCTCGGCGAGGTGAATGATGACAATCTCGACATCCTGCGCGATGCCGACCTGATCGTGCGCGAGGAAGTGCGCAATGCCGGCCTCTATCACGACATCTGGCAGGCCTTCGCCGTGCTGCTGCCGGTGCGCAGCGTCGGTGTGATGGGTGACAAGCGCACTTACGCCTATCCGATCGTGCTGCGCTGTGTGTCCTCCGAGGACGGCATGACCGCCGATTGGTCGCGTCTGCCCTACGACCTGCTGGAGCTGATCTCCAATCGCATCGTCAACGAGGTGCGCGGCGTCAACCGTGTCGTATACGACATCACCAGCAAGCCCCCCGGCACGATTGAGTGGGAATAGGGCTGGCTGAGGCTCGCCGCCACCGATACCATCGGATACCGAACCTCTGGCCCGTGACTGCCGTACCTCCTGTCGTCAGCACGCCGTCCTCCGGCAGTGGCCCCAGCACCGCCGATCAGGACATGCAGCTGCAGCGCCGTCTCCAGCAGGACAGCATCGTGCTGGCCGGCAAGACCATTTTTCTCAATCCTTTTCTTTACTGGCGCCGCTTTGACGCCAACACCGATCGCTGGTTGCGGGAACCGGGCCAGTTGCCGGAGGAGCAGATCGAAGCCAACCGCCTGCGCTTCTATCCCGAGCTCGACTGGGAGCTGATCGAACCCGAGGAGCGCGCCGTCAAGGATGGTGCCGTGGAGATGTTCCTCAAGAGCCTGGAGCTGATCAGCACCTTCAACCCTGAGCTCAGCGCCGGCCATCGGCTTGAGGTGGAGCGCAAGATGGCGGTCACCAAGAAGAAGGCCTTCGAGCGCTGGGTCGAGCGGGCCCTGAACCGCCGCTTGCAGGAGCAGCAGCGGGAGCGCCGCCGCTTCGACCGTGACCGGGCGATGCGCGGCTGGTTGGAGTGGTTCCAGCTGCAGACCACCCGCCAGGCCCTGCTGCCCCTGTCGGCCCTGCTGGTGATCGCCGTCGCTGCGGGCTGGTGGCTCGGCAGCCAGCGCTTCTGCCGCCAGGTGATCGTCGATCCCGGCATTCAGCGACCCGCCGTCTGAGCGGTTCTTCCCGGGCTGCGGCGCGCCAGACTGTCGTCATTCTGTCTGCCGGTTTCCTGGCCATGGCTGCCGATCCCCTCGACGCCTTGCGGCTGACGTTGATGCAGGACGTGCTTCCTGTGGGCGTGGCCATGGTGGATCGTGCCCGCCGCGGCGGGCCTAGAGAAGTGCTGGCGGCCTTTGATGGCAGCAGCGCCGATCCCCTCGGCCAGCTGCGGGAGGAGGGGGAGCCGCTGGCGTCCCAGCTGCGGGAAGGTCTGGATCGCTTCCAGCCCGGTCTCGGTAATCCGGTGCTGAAGGTGGAGGTGCGGGATGTGCAGGATGTGCAGTCCAGCCAGCCTTCGGAGCGGCCCGATCCGGCGGAACTTCAGATCGCGCTGGCCCGCATCGCCGATCGCTTGACCCTGCTGGAGCGGCGCCTGGCTGCCGCTGAGGGCGGCACCGACACCGTCGCTCATTGAGATGGGCTACGGCGGCATGTCGTCACGCCACACCGGCGTGGGCTCCCAGTCGGCGGTGCTGCTGCTGGTGGTGCTGCTGCTCTCCGGCGCCATCGCCGCCCGGCTGGCCTGGCTGCAGCTGCTCCATGGACCTGAATACCGGGCCATGGCCGATGAAAATCGCATTCGCCTGATCCCCCGCGATCCGGTACGGGGTCGGCTGCTCGATCGCAATGGCCGGGTGCTGGCCACCAATCGGCTCACCTACCAGCTCTATCTCCAGCCTCGCCTGGCGGAGAAGCGGGACTGGCCGGCCCTGAGGGATCGGCTCAGTCGCCTGCTGGTGATTCCGGCGGCCCAGCTGGAGCAGATGTGGCGGCAGGGCCAGCGCCGCTCCGATGGCTACAGGATCCATCTGGCCGGGCCGCTGACCCCTGTCCAGG
Organism: Cyanobacteriota bacterium; assembly: GCA_026389285.1. GTDB lineage: Bacteria > Cyanobacteriota > Cyanobacteriia > PCC-6307 > Cyanobiaceae > Cyanobium. Next base: position 14,442 of record JAPLID010000159.1, on the reverse strand, counting down.
TGCTGCGCTTCCGGGAGCAGTCGGGCTTATTGCCGGGGGCGGAGGTGGCCGCCGACGTGCTCCGCTCCTACCCCGGTGGCCGCCTGGCCTCCCATCTGATGGGTTACACCAGCAGCATCACCGAGGAGGAGTACGCGCGACTTCGCGACAAGGGTTATCGCCTCAGCGACCGCATCGGCCGCAGTGGTCTGGAAAAAGTCTTTGAATCCTCCCTGCGCGGCGAATGGGGCGGCCAGCAGCTGGAGGTGGATGCCGCCGGCCAAGTGCAGCGGGTGCTGGGCGACAAGCCCGCCAGGGCCGGTCGTGATCTGCGCCTCACCATCGACCTCGATCTGCAGCGGGCGGCGGAGCGGGCTCTGGACACCGTCGCCAAGGGGGCGATCGTGGCGATGGATCCCCGCACCGGTGCGATCCGCGCCCTGGCGAGTCGGCCCAACTTCGATCCCAACATCTTCTCCGAGGGGCCCACCACCGCCCAGTGGAACGACCTCAACCGGCCGGATGCGCCCATGCTGAACCGGGCCTTCCAGGGCTTCCCACCGGCCAGCACCTTCAAGATCGTCACGACGATCGCCGGTCTCGAATCGGGCAAGTTCGGCTCCAGCTCCACGCTGCCGACCATGAGCCAGTTCTGTTATTATGGGCAGTGCTACGGCGATCACGGCGCCTTTGGCTTCATCGGCTTCCAGAAGGCCCTGGCGGTGAGCAGCAACAGCTTTTATTACCAGGTGGGCCTGAAGGTTGGTCCCGACGAACTGTTCAAGGCGGCCCGGCGCATGGGCTACGGCCAGTACACCGGCGTCGAGCTCAGGGAGGAGGAGACCGAGGGGCTGCTGGGCGACCCCGCCTGGAAGAAGACCGTGCTCAAGGAGCCCTGGACGCCGGTCGACACGATCACCTCAGCGATCGGCCAGGGTGCTGTGACCGTGACGCCGATTCAGATGGCCCGCCTGTACGGCGCCGTCGCCAATGGCGGCACCCTGGTGACGCCCCACCTGGTCGAGCGCTCGACGCCGCGCCGCTGGCTGGCCCTCAAGCCGGAAACCCTGCGGGTGTTGCGGGAGGGGCTGCGCATGGTGGTGACCGAAGGGACCGGCCAGGTCCTCAACGACCCCACCCTGCCGGCGGTGGCCGGTAAGACCGGCACGGGGGAGGATCCACCCCGGCCGGATCATGTCTGGTTTGGTGGCTATGCCCCAGCGGGGAGGCCAGACCTGGTGATCGTTGCTTTCGGCGAGAACTCCGGCGGATTCGGCGGCACGGTGGCGGCGCCGATGGTCAAGGCTTTGATGACCACCTGGTTTCATTCCGGCCGCACCAAGTGAGGCACCCCTCCCCAGGGCGCTCCCATGGCTCCGGGTGACCGCGGGAACTCAGCTGGCCAGTTGCAGATCGCGCAGGCCGAGCACTTGCCGGTAATACTGCCGCAGCTGGTCGGTGGCGCCGGCCCAGCCCCAGCGTTCCGCCTCCTGGCGGGCGGCCAGGCGCAGGGAGCGGCGGGTGGTGGCATCGCCGAGCAGGCGATCCACGGCCGTCACAAAACTGTCGGGCTGATCGGGGTCGTAGAGGCAGCCGTTGAGGCCGTCGCTGACGATGTCGGGAATGCCTCCCCGGTTGGCGCCCACCACCGGGCAGCCCGCCGCCATCGCCTCCAGCAGCACCAGACCCAGGGTCTCGGTGCTGGAGGGGAACAGGAAGGCATCGCCGCTGGCATAAGCGGAGGCCAGATCCTCACCGGCCAGGTAGCCGACGAAGGTGGTGGCGGTGCCTTCGAAGACCCGTTCCAGGTTCTGCCGGTGCGGTCCATCGCCCACCAGGGCCAGGCGGGCCTGGGGGATGGCCTCCAGCACAGGCCGGATGCGTTCGATCTGTTTCTCGGCCGACAGACGACCGATGTAAAGCAGCAGGTTGCCGCTGTCACTGTGGCCGCCGTGCAGCCGCTCCCGCATTGAGGCGGAGCTCAGTTCGGGCCGGAACAGCTCGGTGTCCACCCCCCGCTGCCAAAGGGCCGTGTGCTGGATGCCCTTGGCGGCCAGCTCCTCGACCATGGCGGTGGAGGTGCAGAGGTTGAGCTGGGCCTGGTTGTGGGCGGCCTTGAGCAGTTCCCAGAGCAGCGGTTCGAGCATGCCCATGCCGTAGTGCTCCAGGTACTTGGGCAGATGGGTGTGGTAGCTCGCCACCAGGGGCAGACCGCGGGTCTTCGCCAGCCAGATGCCCCCGAGGCCGAGGACGGCGGGATTGACCACATGCACCAGATCCGGGGCGAAGTGCTCCAGGGCTTCGGACACGGCCGGCCGGGGCAGGGCCAGCTTCAGCTCCGGGTACAGGGGCAGCGGCATCGCCGGCACCCCCACAACCCTGGCGCCGCAATACAGGGCAGGAGCCCCCTCCGGGCAAAAAATCAGCACCTCATCGCCGGCTGCCACGAGGTGCTGCACCGTCTTGGTGAGCCGCGTGACAATGCCATCAACCTTCGGCAGGAAGGTTTCGGTGAAAAAGGCGATCTTCACGCGTGCAATCCCCGGCTCACGCTGGCGACTGGATCGCCTGGGCCTGACGATTGGTCCAGGCGGAGATGCAGGGGATGCGGGAGCGGTCGCAGCGGTCGGCCCAGCGCCGGGCCACATCCACCACTTCGGTCAGCAGGCCGTCATCGAGGGTGGTGGGCCGCAGGCCCAGCTCGATGAAGCAGCGGTTGTCGACGATCAGATCGTTTTCGATCGCCTCCTTGCGGGGGTTGGGTAGATGGTCGATCTCGGCGCCGGTGAGTGCCGCCACCTTCTGGGCCAGTTCGCCGACCTGATGGCTCTCGGTCATCTGGTTGAAGATCTTCACCTTTTCGCCGTGGCTGGGAGGGTGCTCCAGGGCGAGCTGCACGCAGCGCACCGAATCGCGGATGTGAATGAACGCCCTGGTCTGGCCGCCGGTGCCATGCACGGTGAGGGGGTAGCCGATCGCCGCCTGCATCAGGAACCGGTTGAGCACGGTGCCGTAATCACCGTCGTAATCGAAGCGGTTGGTGAGGCGTGGATCCTTTTCGGTCAGGCTGGTGTTGGTGCCCCAGACGATGCCTTGGTGCAGGTCCGTGACCCGGATCGCATCGTTCTTGTTGTAATAGAAGAACAGCAGTTGATCGAGCGTCTTGGTCATGTGGTAGACGCTGCCCGGATCCGTGGGATGCAGGATCTTCTCGGTGAAGCGGCTGCCATCGGGTTGGGGCACCTCCACCGTGAGGTAGCCCTCGGGAATGGTGGCGCCCCGGTGCGAGCCGTAGCCGTAGACCCCCATCGTGCCCAGGTGGACGATATGGACGTCCAGGCCGCTCTCGACGATGGCCGCCAGCAGGTTGTGGGTGCCGTTGACGTTGTTGTCGACGGTGTAGCGCTTGGTGGCGCTGCTCTTCATCGAATAGGGGGCTGCCCGCTGCTCGGCGAAATGGACCACCGAATCGGGCCGCTCGCTGCGCAGCAGTTCGAGCAGGCGGTCGTACTCCTGGGCGATGTCGAGCAGCACGAAACGCATGGAGCGCCCGCCGACCTGATCCCAGGCCCGCAGGCGTTCCTGCATGGTCGTGATCGGGGTCAGGGACTCCACCCCGAGATCGATGTCGATCTTGCGTCGACTGAGGTTGTCGACGATGACAACATCGTGGCCGGCTTCGGCCAGGTTCACCGCACAGGGCCAACCACAGAACCCGTCACCGCCGAGAACGAGAACCTTCACCTCAGTCTCCTGAACGAGCAAATGCCCAGCAGGGTCAAACTACTACAGGCCTCTGGCGGCACCCCAGCGAAGGGGCGCCGGTTCAGCTGATCCCGGCGGCCACGGCCACCATCAGCAGCACCAGCACCAGGCCACTGATCAGCAGCAACCTGTTGCTGGAACGGTGTTCTCCTGGCTCGATCACCACCATGCGGGGCTCGCTGGCAAAGGCATTGAGCTTGCCGCCATCGTCCTGAGTGACCTGCATGGGGAGGGGATCCGTGGGGTCGGGTCACGTTATGGAGGGTCTGCCGAGGCGACTCCGCTCCGGCATGGTTCGTCACACAGATCACCCGGTCGCAGGCTCAGACGCCGATGCGGCCCTGCCGGGGGGAGCTGGCGCTGGCCTCGGCTCGGATCGGCAGCCGTCCGGCTCTGAAAGCGCTGCGGCCGGCCACGGTGGCCATGGCCATGGCGCCGGCCATGGCGGCGGGATCGCCGGCCAGGGCGATGGCGCTGTTGATCAGCAGGGCATCGGCCCCCATCTCCATCGCCTGGGCCGCTTCGCTGGGCACGCCGATGCCCGCATCCACCACCACGGGCACGCGCGCCTCCTCGATGATCAGGGCGATGTTGGCGGCGTTGCGGATGCCCTGCCCCGAACCGATCGGCGAACCCAGCGGCATCACCGTGGCGCAGCCCACCTCTTCCAGTCGCTTGGCGAGCTGGGGATCGGCATTGATGTAGGGCAGCACGGTGAAGCCTTCCCGCACCAGGCGCTCCGCCGCCTCCAGGGTGCCGATCGGATCGGGCAGCAGATGGCGGCTGTCGGGGATCACCTCTAGCTTCACAAAGGTGTTGTCTTCCTGGCCAGCCAGCTTCGCCAGCTCCCGGCCCAGGCGAGCCACCCGGATCGCCTCGTCCGCGGTGGCGCAGCCGGCCGTATTGGGCAGCATCCAGATGCGCTGCCAGTCGATCGCCTCGATCAGGCCGCCATGGCCCTCCGCCTGGCTCTGCACCCGCCGCACGGCCACGGTGACGATCTCGCAGGCGCTGGCGAGCAGGCTGGCCTGCATCACCGCCAGGGAGGGGTACTTGCCGGTGCCCGTCATCAGGCGGCTCCGGAAGCGGCGGCCACCGATCATCAGGCTGTCATCAGGATCGAGGCCCGCTGGGATCAGGGGCCCGTTGGCGGCACTGTCGGGGGTTGTGGCTGGGGTGGAATCGGCCACGGGGTCGTGCGGCATTGGTCATCTCACAACTAGTCTGCGCTTCAGACCTGCGAACGACGTCATGCCGCTGCCCCTGCTGCTTGCGGTCAGCCCGCTGCCCAGCGATGCGTTCGTGCCCTACACCCCTGCACCGACCACGGAGAGCGTCGATGTGCTGTCCGGCAGCGGTTCGGTGGATACCTTCGATCCCGTCGGCCGCGCCGCGTTGATCGCCCGCGAGCTGCCCCGCGTCTGGAGCGGCACCTATCGCCCCTACGACGGAGGGGCTTCGCTGCCGGTGGAGCTGCGCATTGCCTCGGCCATGCCCATGGGGCAGATGGTCGACATCCGCGGCAGCCTCTCGGTCGGCGGCATCGAGTCGCCCGTGCAGGGAAACCTCAACGCCAAATCCGATCAGTTGGATCTGCTGCTCCTCGGCGACAAGCTTGGAGGCGGCTTCGAGCCCGGTGGCCAGTTGCTCGGCCTGCAGGGTTTCCCCCTGGTCACCTGGCAGCCTCCCCGGCTCACCAGCATCGGTGGTCGCCTACTCCTGGCTCCCCAGGCGTCATTCTCCCCTTCGCCGCCAGCTGCCGGCTCGCCGACGATCCGTGGCCTCTGGTGAGGGAGCCTGGGGCCTTGCCTGGGTGGCCCCGAAAGCTTGGGTTCCCGCTCTGGCCAGTCTTCTAGGGAGCTGCTCTGAGTCATCGCTTCGCTGAGCGAACGCTCCCGGCCTGATGGCCCGAATCACGCCATCCAGTTCCGTGACGTTCACTGGTTCGCCGTTGAGCTGGCTCAGCGAAGCCCGATCTGCTCAGGGCACAGCTGTGAAATTGATCCGGCGGAGTCACCGGGGTCATCAAGAACCATGAATACCTGCGGAGCCTGCGTGATCAAGGCCTTGAGGGAGGAAGCGTCGGGATTCTTCCTTCGCCACAACCTCCAGCAATGAGGCTCCTGGATTAATGCTGTTGCTGGGAGTCAATCAAGACCTCGAAGACCTCGCGCCGGATCTCAGGCGGCTTTGTCGTTCCGTCCTGAATCGCGGCCTTTGCCGCGGGGGGTGCCACCGGAGCGGCCATCTCCCTGTACCCGTGCGCCGGGGTCGATCCCCAGACCGGGACCAGTGCTACTGCCTGGACCATCGCCATCGATCACACCACTACGCCTGTCAAGAATTCTGAGGCGTTTGCGGGCGGTCTTGTTGTCGGGTTCGAGTTGCAGGACCTGGTCGTAGAGAGCTCGCGCCTCCTCAGGTTTGATCTGCTTTTCCAAGGCAAAGGCGAGATTGTTCAGAGCGACCGGGTAATCGGGCTTAGCCCGCAGGGCGGCGCGGTAGTGGCGAATCGCCACCGGATACTTGCTCTCGGCGGCCAGTGTGAAGCCCAGCGCGTTTTCCATCAGCGCTCGGGCCTCATCCGGCACGGGATCCCGTTCAGCGGCCTTGAGGGCCTGCTTGAGGGTATCGGCGGCTTCGGCATACAACCGCTTGCGCAGTTGAACCGAAGCCAGTTCATACAGGATGCCGGGATCGTTGGAGCGGTCGGCAACGCTGCCTCCGCCCCCAAGGCGCATCAGGGCCGTCTCGTCTCGTCGCACCCGCAGGATCTGGCGAGCAACCACGAACGCGGCGCCGCCCAGCAGGACGATCAGGCCGATCAGATAGGCCTGGGGCAGCAGGTCGTTCATGGGACCAGGGGACCGATTCTCAGTGGCCGGCGGCGTTGACCACGGTGCTGAAGCTGGCGGGGTCGGCCACGGCCAACTGGGCGAGCATCTTGCGGTTGATCCGCACGTCCGCCTTCTTGAGGCCACCGATCAGGCGGCTGTAGCTCACACCATTGATCCGGGCGGCGGCGTTGATCCGGGCGATCCAGAGGCGGCGGAAGTCGCGCTTGCGGCGGCGGCGGTCGCGGTATGCGTTGCAGAGGGCCTTCATCACCCGCTGGTTGGCGGTGCGGAAGAGGCTGCCGCTGCTGCCGCGGAAGCCCCGTGCCAGACGCAGAATTTTTTTACGGCGTTTGCGGGCGACGTTGCCCCTCTTGACGCGTGACATGGGTGAAGGTCAGAAAAATCAGGGAATCAATCTGGGATCGGCAACGCCGAACCCGGCCTCGGGCCGAAGCTCAGGCGTAGGGGAGCATCCGCGAGACGTTGTCGTGATCGCGAGCGTCAACCACCGCCATCGTGCCCAGGTAGCGCTTGCGCTTTGGGCTCTTGTGGTCCAGCAGGTGGTTGAGGAAGGCGCGCCGGCGCATGAACTTGCCGCTGCCGGTGAGCTTGAACCGCTTCGCGGCCGCTTTGCGGGTCTTGAGCTTCGGCATTTCAGTCGGCGCGGCCACAAACAACCACACTACGACGTGAGCGATCCATCCTCCAACCCCCCCTGACAGCGCTCGCGTTGCCTTTAATGCCAGCCTTCCTGCCCCTCCCCGCCAGCCCGCGGCTTGTTCAGGCTGCCTGCCACAGCCTGTTGGCCGGCCTGCTGCTGGCGGGAGGCTGCCGGGCCTCCTCCTTGCCCCCTGCTGGATCGGGCCCCGCCGTTGTTGCCGAACCACCTTCCGTCCCAGGTGCTCCGTCCATCTCAGGTGCTCCGCCGGCTGCGGATGTCCTGCCGCCTGGCGTTGCGCTGCATTGGCCGGTCTCCCCGCCGCCTGGCATTCGGTCGGCCGATCCCGTGCTGTGGGTGGCCCTGGCGGCCAGGATCGGCCCAGGTGAGGGTCTGGATGCTTCTAGTGCTCCTCCCCTGCGTCTGCAGGCGGCGGCCGGCCTGCTGACGCTGATCGATGGTCGTGGGCAACGCTTTATGGCCCCCCAACTTCTGTTGTATTGGCGCCGCAGCCCTCTGCCGGTGCCGCTGGCGATCCAGAGGCGGGTGGTGGGCCCCCTGCCCAGCTATGAAACCGCCGACCAGGTGGCCCGCGGTTGGCGCGCCCAGGGGGCTGCCGTGGCGATCGCCAAGCCCGGTGACTGGGAGGTCTGGGCACCTCCCTCGGCCCCCGATCCGGTGGGCCAGTCGGCTCGCTTGGTCAGTCGCACGGAGTCCAGCCAGCTGCTGCTCGAGCTGCGCCGCTCCCAGGGCAATGTCGAGCTGGCGGGGCCGCTGCGGCTGGAGGCTCCCCAGGGCCTGCAGTGGCACGGTGGCACCTACGCCGGCCCTTTCCTGCTCCAGGCCGACGCCCATGGCACCTGGAGTCTGGTGGAGCAGGTGCCGCTGGAGCGCTACCTGCAGGGCGTCGTCCCCCATGAGATCGGCGCCGGTTCGCCTCCCGCGGCGCTGGCCGCCCAGGCGGTGCTGGCCCGCACCTGGGCCTTGCGCAACCGCCATCGCTTTGTGGTCGACGGCTATCACCTGTGCGCCGACACGCAATGTCAGGTGTACAGCGATCCGCGCCAGGGCGGTGCCGAGGTGAGCCAGGCGATCGCCGCCAGCGCGGGGCAGGTGCTGGCCGAGGCCGGCCAGCCGATCCACGCGGTGTATCACGCCAGTAATGGCGGGGTGGCTGCCGGTTTTGAGGAGGTCTGGCAGGGGAATGCGCTGCCTTATCTCAGGCCTTTCGCCGATGGCCCCGCCGCCTTCTCGGCCCGCTTCCCCATGCCCCTGACCCCAGGGCGGCTGGGGGAGCTGCTGGGCGATGGCGGCCAGGCCTGGGGGGCCGATCACCCGGTCTTCCGTTGGCAGCGCCGCATCACCGCCGACCAGCTGCAGGCCGCCCTCGGGGCCGCTGCCGTCGGACGACCCAACCGTCTGAAGGTGCTGGAGCGGGGCGCCAGTGGGCGGGTGCTGGCCCTGGAGATCGCCGGTGCCAGTGGCAGCCGGGTGCTGCGCCTCGATGCCATCCGCCGCACTTTGCGCCAGTTGCCCAGCACGTTGTTCAGCGTCAGCCCGGCGGGGCCAGGGGTGTGGTCGGTGCAGGGCGCCGGCTTCGGTCACGGTGCCGGCCTCTCCCAGGCCGGGGCGATTGATCTGGCCCGCCGGGGCTGGAGCCGCGATCGAATTCTTGAGCACTACTACCCAGGCACGAAGCTCTTACCACTCCAGGCCTTCGGCGAAGCCCTTTAGAGTTACCTCACTTCCGGGGATGCCATGACCGGCGGCGCCAATAGCGGCAGCACCAGTGATGTCCGCCCAGATGGCCGCCGCGGCAAGGCCGCCCTGTTCCTGTTGTGCTGTTCGGCCGCTGGGGTCGCCCCCCACGGACTGCCGCCGCTGCTGCGTCTGGTTCCGGGTCTGATCCTGGCCCTGCTGCTGGGAACCCACACGTTCCGCACCGTGCTTCGTTCCGGCGCCCACGGGGCTTTGGCCGATCGCGCTGACCCGACTGCGGACAGCGGCGCAGGAGCCGGGTCTGAGGAGCTGCCGGTACTCGATGTGGTGGTTGCGGCCCGGGACGAGCAGGCCGTGATCACGCGCCTGGTGCAGCGGATCATGGGGTTGCATTACCCCGCTGAACGCCTGCTGCTCTGGGTCATCGATGACGGCAGTGACGATCGCACCCCTGAGCTGCTGCGGGAGCTCCAGAACCAGCATCCCCAGCTGCGGGTGCTGCGGCGTGCGCGCGATGCCGGCGGCGGCAAGTCGGGAGCCCTGAATCTGGTGCTGCCCCAGCTCCAGGGCCGCTGGCTGCTGGTGCTCGATGCCGATGCTGATCTTCAGCCCGATCTGCTGCAGCGCCTGCTTCCCTGGGCGGAGCGGGGCAGTTGGGGGGCTGTGCAACTGCGCAAGGCCGTTGCCAATACCCAGGTCAATCTGCTGACCCTGGCCCAGACGATGGAGATGGCCTTCGACGCGGTCATTCAGCTCGGACGCATGGCTGGCGGCGGCGTGGTCGAGCTGCGTGGCAACGGCCAATTGCTGCGCCGTGAGGCCGTGCTCGCCTGTGGTGGCTTCAACGAAGACACGGTCACCGACGATCTTGATCTCAGTTTCCGCCTGCTGTTGGAGCGGCAACCGGTCGCCCTGCTCTGGGATCCCCCAGTTCAGGAGGAGGCCGTGCTCAGTCTCCGGGCCCTCTGGCGCCAGCGCCAACGCTGGGCTGAAGGCGGTCTGCAGCGCTTCTTCGATTATGGCCCCGGGCTGCTTTCCGATCGCCTCGGATCGCGCCAGAAGCTCGATCTGTTCTGCTTCTTCCTGCTCCAGTACGTGATGCCGGTGATGGCGGCCGCCGATCTGATCGGTGGGCTGTTGACCCGCACCTCGCCGACGATGTGGCCCTTGTCGATCATGGCCCTGGGCCTCTCGGCCCTAACGATCACGATCGGTTGCCGTCGCCCCTCGGAAGGCCCCCCCCTGCCTGCGATGACACCCCAGGCCGTGCTTCTCGGCATGATTTATCTGGTGCACTGGTTCGTGGTCATTCCCTGGGTCACCCTGCGCATGGCCCTGCTGCCTAAGCGGCTGGTCTGGGCCAAGACGCTCCATCTCGGCGGGGAAGCCCATGGCGAACCGGAGACCGAGTTGGTCAGCCTGGAAGCTTTGGCCGAGCAGCTCACGGACCAGTTGACGGAGCAGCTGAGCGGCGATGGCGAAACCGACCTGGCAGCTGAAGCCGGCCAGGCCTGAGCCCTGAGGAGGCTCTGGTTGGCTCGCTGCAATGCCATGGCCGTCTTGTCAGGCCCATGCATTTCAGGGCCCTATCGGCCCGGATCTGTGGGTTACTCAGAGGTTGCCTCAGCGCGTTAGCCCGGCCTGTCTCGAGCCAGGCCTGACTGACTTCAGGCCGCTTCGTCTCGGTCTTGGCCGCCACTGCCACCGCCACTGCCACTGCCGCTGCCACCCCCACTGCCGTCGCCGAGCTCGACCACCTCGCCGTTGAAGAAATCGGCAAGCCGCCGGGCCTTTTCGTCGATCGGCGCAGGGAACCCCGGGAGCTGACCTGAAGGGCCGCCGGGAGTGGGCCCCGATGGGGAGGCTGCGGCTGGTGAGGCTGGGGTCTGGGTTGCTGTTGGTGGTGGCGAACCTGGCTTGGTCGCCAGGGGGGCGCTGGGCCCAGCGGCATGGCGGGGACCGCTGGCCGTCGCAAGCGCTGCCGGCGCTTCCGGGATCGGCGCGGTGCCGTGGGCTGGTGGCATGGAGGCGGCAGTCGGGGGTTCGGAACCGCTCGGCGCTGAGTCGCTGACCCCAGGGCCGGTGGCTGTCGCCCCACTCACGGCAGTTGCGTTCTGCACAACCGTCTTCAATGCAACCGTGGCCGTGGCCGTGTCCTGGCTTGGGGCTGCGTCCGTCCCGCCGACGCGATCGCCGTTGCCAGGGCGCGCCACAGATGCCGGCCGCGTGGGCATCGGCGCGGCCATGGTCGTCGGGGCTGAGCGTGCCTCATTGCTCCCTTCCAACAGCAGCTGGCGCGGGCTGCCCAGGGCCCGGGCCACGGCAGCTTCCAGCAGGCTGACCCGGCTCTGCACCATGGCCATCCAGGTGCCGGCGACCCGCACCACGGCGCGATGGTCATCAAGGCGTACCAGCTGTGCCTGCTGAGAGAGCAGCATGCGGGTGGAGGGCAGTTCCAGCCCGGCCAGGATCTGTTGCCAGAGTTCCGGCAGGTTGGGGCCTGACCCCGCCTCGCCGCTGATGGGCTGGACAGAAGGGGTCGCCGCGGCGCTGACGGCCGCGGCGACCGGCGGCTGTGGTGAGGCTGAGAGGCCAGCGCTGGCCGCTGGGCCGGATTCCGCCACGGCGGATTGCATCGCGCTGGATTGCAGCGTGGCGGATTGCCGTGAGGGCGCTTCCAGCGAGGCCGTGGCGCTGGCCGGAGCGACTCCCGCAGACGCCTGCGCCGGGTTGGCCTGAGGGGCCGGGTGCGCCGGGGCCAGCGGTTCGGCCAGCAGGCCCAGCACCAGCACCTCCAGCCATAGCCGCGGTTGCACGCTCAGCCGCAACTGCTGTTCGCTGCCCCGCAGCTGGGCTTGCCAGTGCAGCAGTTTCGCTTTGCCGATGCGCCGCGCCACCTCCGGCAGGCGCGGCCGCAGCTGGGGCGAGACGCTCGTCAGCTCCAGCCGGTCCGGGGCCACACCGGCCAACAGCAGATCCCGCAACAGGCTGGCCAGACCCTGGAGCACCGCGCTCGGCTCCCGCCCCCGTTCCAGCAGGGCCCGGCAGGTTTCCACCACGCCGAGCGGTTCGGCCGCGGCCATCGCTTCGGCCAGTTCCAGCAGCTCCTGCTAGGGCACCGCCCCCAGCAGCTCCCAGACGGCGATCGCCGCGATCGGTGCCGGCAGCAGGCTCAGCTGGTCGAGCAGGCTCTCGGCATCGCGCAGCCCCCCCTGGGCCCGTTGGGCCACCACATTGAGCGCTTCGGCGCTGATGCTGATCCCCTCCTGCTCGGCGATCCAGCGCAGGTGACCCTCCAGGGCCTCCATCCGGATGCGCCGGAAATCAAAGCGCTGGCAGCGCGACAGGATCGTCGGCAGCACCCGTTGGGGGTCGGTGGTGGCCAGCACGAACACCACCCGCGGCGGTGGTTCCTCCAGCGTTTTGAGCAGGGCGTTGAAGGCGGCGGTCGAGAGCATGTGGCACTCGTCCACCACATACACCTTCCAGCGGGCCTGCACCGGCGCGAAGCGGGAGCGTTCGATCAGTTCGCGGATGTTGTCGACGCCGGTATTGGAGGCGGCATCGATCTCGATCACATCCAGGGCGTTGCCGGCGGCGATCGATCTGCACAGCTCACAGGTGCCGCAGGGTTCCGGTGTGGGTCCGTCCGCAGTGATGCAGTTGAGCGAGCGGGCCAGGATCCGGGCGCTGGAGGTCTTGCCGGTGCCGCGAGGGCCGCTGAACAGGTAGGCGGGAGCGATCCGTCCGGTGCGCAGAGCGTTGCCGAGGGTCGCGGCGATCGCCTCCTGTCCCACCAGCTGATCCAGGCGCTGCGGCCGGTACTTGTGATGCAGAGGCTGATAAGCCTGGGCCATCGCGGTCGCCCGTGGGGCACGGGGTGGTGCAGAGCGCCCCGCGCGACGCCGCGGGCCGTTCAGGCTACCGGCCTTCTCCCGGTTCAAGCAGCCGTTGGAGTCGGGCCTCTATCTCCTCCACCTGGCTCAGTTGGTCGGCCAATTGCTGGGCGGCGACGCGCAGTCGCACGAATTGATCGTTTGCCCCATCAACGGGCCAGCGCAGTTCCGCCTTGGCCAGTTCCTGTTCCAGCCGCTCCTGCAGCGAGCGCCGCAGGTCATCGATCTGCTCGAGGCTGCGCAGGGCCAGGGTCCGGCCCTTCTCCAGTTGCTGGGGATCGAGGTTGAGCCCCTGGCGCAGCAGCACCCGCGCCCCGGTCAGCAGGGCCGCCGGCATGAACTGGCCGAGGGCCAGGGCGCCGAGGCTGCCGGTATGGAGCCAGTCTTCGACCTGGCTGCTGCGATGGCGGCCGGTCTTGCACCAGTGGGCGAAGTGCTCGCAGTTGTTGAACAGCAGGTTGTAGCGCTGCTCTCCCAGTCGGCCCATGGCGCGCCGCAGGGTGACACCGGCCGGGGAGCAGTCGGCTGCTGCGTAGGGCACGGTCGTGATCGCCTGGCTGCGGCTGAAATCCTGTCGGGGACTGCGCAGGATCTCCCGCCCTTCGAGGTAATGGGCCACGGTGCCATCGCCGAGGTCGATGCCGTGGTGCATGAACAGGCCATGCTGACGGGGGGCCTGGAGGTGGTCGGCGGCGGCCAAGGCGCAGGTGTCGGTGTGGTCGACCGTTCAGCTTGGACCCGGCGGCGGCAGAGCGGGCCAGGTGGGATGGGGGGGATTGCCCGGCCGGCCCTTGGCCGGTCGGGCCTGGTTTCAGGCCGAGGCCGCCTCGTCCATCAGGTTGTCGCGGTCGTTGCTGGCACTGGGAATCTGCACCACATTGGCCTTGTTGCGCCGTTCCACCAGATCCCGGGTGACCGTGAAGCTCTGGACGTCCTGGCGAGAGGGGAGGTCGTACATGATCTCGAGCATCAGCTCCTCGACGATGCCGCGCAGAGCCCGGGCGCCGGTCTTGAGGCGGTGGGCCTCGACGGCGATGGCGGTGATCGCGTCCTGGTCGAAGTCCAGGCGCACGTTGTCCATGCTCAGCAGGGTCTGGAACTGCTTGACCAGGGCGTCGCGGGGCTCGGTCAGGATCGCCTGAAGGGCTTCGGTGTCAAGTGGCTGGAGCACGGCGCTGACCGGCAGACGGCCGATGAATTCCGGGATCAGGCCGTAGCGCACCAAGTCATCGGGTTCGAGATGGCGCAGGGCTTCGGCCACCTGCCGTTCCTTGCCGGTGCGCGGCCGAGCCTGGCCCCCTTCCGGCAGGAAGCCGATGGCGTTGCGACCCATGCGCTTCTGGATCACGTCCTCCAGGCCGACGAAGGCACCGCCGCAGATGAACAGGATCTGGCTGGTGTCCACCTGGATGCAGTCCTGGTAGGGGTGTTTGCGGCCGCCCTGGGGCGGCACGTTGGCCACGGTGCCCTCCAGCATCTTCAGCAGGGCCTGCTGTACCCCCTCGCCGGAGACATCGCGGGTGATCGACGGGTTTTCGCTCTTGCGGGCAATCTTGTCAATTTCATCGATGTAGATGATGCCCCGCTG
>JAPLID010000155.1 GCA_026389285.1 Cyanobacteriota bacterium | reverse complement strand
TGATCACCCAGCTCAACCAGATCAGCGACCAGATCAGGCTGATCGAGGCCAAGGTGGATCGGGTCAGCGTCAAGCTTGATGACCAGGCCCTCGCCAAACTCAAGGCGGGCGTCAACGCCTGCCTCAATGCGGTGGAGCTGGGGGATGCGAATTTGCGTCAGCAGATGGCCGGCCAAGCCCTCACAACCCTGCACGAGGCCCGGCAGTACTTCAACCAGCAGGTTCTGCGCAGTGCGGCCAAGGCTGAAGCCACCGGTGCTGAATACGTGTCGATGGCGTTCGCTGCATTGGTGGCCGAAGTGCAGACCTACCTCCAGCTCGATGAGGGAGAGAAGGCAGCCCGCACCTTGCGCCAAGGGCTGAATGATCTGCGGCCGGGGCTGACCCAGTTGATGAATGCCGTGCTCGAACGCAGGGCGGTCTACCTCAGGCCCGACTTCCAAGGACAGGTGGATCTCGACTTCATCCTCTGGCTGACCAACGGCTTCAAGCGGATGCAGCGAACCCCAGGTGAGCGTGCCGCGGAGATCAGTGCCAACCAGTTGTTCGATCTCCTTCGGCCCCAGCTCGGCGACGTGTTCAAGAACTATGAGGATTGGCATGGAGAGATTCCTTCGGCAGTGGTGGATACGAGCGGCGTCGACCACTGGCGGATCGGACCCATGGATCAGGGCGTCGACAAGGCCAAGCGCTTCAAGCTGGTGAAGCAGGAACTGGCCAAAGGCCTGGCCAAGATCGCAGCCCTGGTGGAAGGCCACGACAGGCTCTGTGGCCAGGTTCTCCAACTTGAGGAGCTCCACCGACTGGGGATCAAGCCCAGCGAACTGGACGCGATGCGTGCCCTTCCTGAAGGCCAGGCGGCTGTGGTGATGCTGGATTTGAATGCCATCCAGCAGCCGGTGCCGGTGTGACCAAACGCCTGATCGAGGAGTGGCTACCGATCGCCGAGATCGGCGAGGAGAGTGTGCGCGAGCGGCGCTCGATGACGGCTCTACCGCCGATCTACTACCTGCATGTGTGGTGGGCGCGGCGGCCGCTGGTGGCATCGCGAGCGGCGGTGCTGGCCTCGCTGTTGCCGGCCGATGCCGATCGAACCATTTTCCGGCATGTGCTGGGGATCCATGGGGACCCGGTGGCGGCGAAGAAGCGGATCGCCAAGGCAACCCGTGAAGGCGTGCGACTCGGAGCGGATGCCTACGGCTACAGCCGAGCCTTCAGTTACAGCCCGAGCGAGAAGGAACATTTCTGGCTGCTAGAGGAGATGCAGAAGCTGGGCATCCATCAGCCCACCGTCTTGGATCCAACGGCAGGAGGAGGTGCCATTCCTTTCGAGGCTCTACGCCTCGGCTGCAGCACCTTCGCCAACGACATCAACCCGGTGGCGGTGTTGGTGGAAAAAGCCACCTTCGAGTGGCCGACGAAGTTCGGGCCAGAACTGGTTGAGGAGGTCAAGCGCCTGGGCAACCAGCTGGCCAGCCGAGTAAGGGAGCGACTGGCCTGGGCGTTCCCCCCGGAGCCGGAAGCTGATTGCAGGCCTGACGGCTACCTCTGGGCCCGCACGATCCACTGCCCCTACTGCGCCGGCAAGGTGCCGCTCTCGCCGAACTGGAAGCTGGCCCCCGATGGCACTGGTGTGCGCGTGCTCCCTCAACTGGGTACGGGCCCGGGCGATGGCAGCCGACACTGCCGCTTCGAGATCGTGGCCAGCGCGAAGGACCAGAGCGAAGGCACGGTGAAGGGCGGCGATGCCACCTGCCCCTACCCGGACTGCGGCCGCGTGATCGACGGTGACAATGTGAAGCTGCAGGCCCAAGCCGGCGGCATGGGCGAGCAGCTGTTCGCGGTGGTGTTCAAGCGCCGGCTGGCCACCGGTTACACCAAGACGGGCAAGGCCAAGGCCGACAAGTGGGAGCGGGGCTACCGGGCACCGAGGCCGGAGGACGACAACAGCGCCCAGATCGCCGTAACCCTGGCCGAGAAGCTGCCGGAGTGGGAAGCACTGGATCTGGTGCCGAATGAGGAACTTCCGTTCGGATACGAAACCAACATCCGCTGGCCGCTCCACCTCTACGGCATCAAGAGCTGGACGCAGTTCTTCTCGCCACGCCAACTCCTCTGCCATGGCACTAGTGCGGAGATCTTCCGAGAGTTGTTGACCGAGGAATCGGCCAAACCAGAGAGTTTGAGTGAGTCTACCCGAGCAGCTCTGGGCTATCTCTGCATCGGCCTCGACAAGATGCTCAACTACAACTCACGGATGTCCGTGTGGATGCCAACGCGCGAAGTAGTGGCCAACACCTTCAACCGCCATGACTTCGCTTTCTGCTGCTCCCACGCCGAGTTGGCCCCGTTGATAGTTGGGCTTGGATACGACTGGGCCTTTGGGCAAGTAGCAAAGTGCATCGTCGAGCTGATTCAGCTTCTCAAACCAGGCAGTGACGATGCCGCCGATGCGGGCCCCTTGTTCGCCACCACGCCTGTTACGGCCGCAAACGCACAAGTGCCGTTACATATTTCTTGCGGATCCGGTGATTCTCTACCCCAAATTGATTCCTCAAGTGTGGATGCCGTTGTGATGGATCCACCGTACTACAACAATGTGATGTACGCGGAGCTTTCTGACTTTTTTTATGTGTGGCTGAAGCGGACGGCTGGTCTTCTCTATCCAGATTTATTCATGGCGTCCTTCACCAACAAGGAAGACGAAGCCGTCGCCAACCCGGCACGCCACCCTGGAGACAAAGCTGCCAAGGCCAAGGCTGGGAATGACTATCGGGAAAAAATGGCCAAGATATTTATCGAGTGCCGCCGGGTCTTGAAAGACGACGGCGTGATGACGCTGATGTTCACCCATAAGGCCACTGGCGCCTGGGATGCCCTCACCAAGGGGCTGATCGATGCCGGCTTCATGATCACCGCCTCCTGGCCAATCAACACCGAAGCCGAGGGCTCGCTGCACATCAAGGACAAGGCTGCAGCCAACAGCACGATCTTCCTGGTCTGCCGCCCCCGCCCCCCCAAGGATCCGGCCGATGCGGTGCAGTACTGGGAAGACCTCGAACCACGCCTGGCCGCGGCCGTGCGCCAACGCATCGCTGATTTCCAGGCGGGTGGCATTCGCGGTGTCGACCTCTACCTCTCTTGCTACGGCCCGGCCCTGGAGGAGTTCTCGCGCCACTGGCCGATCAAGCGCGGCCAACCGAGGCCAATCGAAGAGAAAACAAAGAAGCGCGGCCGCGCCCAGCTCAGCCTGGAAGACCTACTGGCCAACGACGATCCCTATGCCGTGAGCCCAGAAGACGCGCTCGATGCTGCCCGCCGGGTGGTGCAGGCCTGGAAGATGGAGCAGCTCACCTCTGCCGAGCGCCGCAGCCGCCTCGATCCGCTCACCGAGTGGTTTGTGCTCGCCTGGGATGCCTTCGCCGCCCCCCAATTCCCCTACGACGAAGCCCTGCGCCTGGCCCGGGTGGTGGGCCTCGATCTGGATCGCGATGTGGTGGGCGTGCTGGCCGAGAAGAAGGCCAGCGATCTGATCCTCTGGGACAGCTCCACCCGCGCCGCCAAGGGCAAGCTCGGCGCCCCCGATGGCACCAGCGCTTGGATCGATGCCCTCCACCACTGCGCCCAGCGCGCCCGCAGCGTTGATCTCTCCGCCGCTCAGAAGCTCGCCGAGGACAACGGCCTGATGGCCAGCGCCGAGTTCCTCACCGCCCTGGAGGCCGTGCTGGAAGTGCTGCCGCTCTCCGCCCGCTACACCGGCTTCGATCCGGTGAAGGCTGC
>JAPLID010000182.1 GCA_026389285.1 Cyanobacteriota bacterium | reverse complement strand
TCCGCTTCTGAAATCCCAGCTGGTGGGGTGCCCATCACAACCAACCTCTGCTTGAGATGCAAACGGGAATCAGGCCGCCGTCAAGGGTTCAGCAGGGATGAAGTTTACGGAGAGCTGTCCCGACCCCTGAATGGGTACGGCAAAAGTTTGGCTTGAGAAAGTTGAGGTTCCAGAAAACGAACTTCCAGATACATACGTCGCGGGAAGCACAACCCCGGGAACATTATCTCCTCCCCTGATTCCTCCAAAATCACCGGACAATATATCTGCAATAAAAACAGTTTTTGTGCCAAACGAGGTTGGCCCGCTGAAACTAGCGCCCCCATATATTTTTGCATTTATAACAGCGCCCACGCCTGCCCCTTGATAAATACCTTGCGAGGAATTCAAGTAGCCACTATCAAAATTATTATCGAAGAGCTGGCTGAGGCCAGTTAAATTTAACGTGCCGCCGCCGCTGAATACCACGTTCCCTCCGCTCTCCTTGGCTGTAACCACAACAGCAGCGCTTGAGGCCAGGGGAGTGCAGAGCGCAAGCGCAGCAATAATGACTGCAGTTGGTATTTTGATCTTATGCATAATATTTTGGTGAACTCTTTTAAGTCCACGCCACGTTGATGTGTTGCTGCCTTAATACTTTGTTCCCTTCTCCCCAACAGAATCGGCATTCCCGGGGCAGTCGCACGATTGGCACATGCAGGCAGCCTGTCGCTCGAGCCATCTGATGTCGCTCGTCAGCGAGGGCTTAACCGATTGACCGATCGGTTCGGCTGGAGATGCTCAGCGTCCACACCGTAGGGCTACCAGCTTCATCGGCCAGCGCTCGGAGCCTTCAGGTCTGATGCAGCACCAAGGAGGCTCAACCCAACAACACCAGCGCGGCGGCTTCGTCGGCCTCGGCGACGTCGATGTAGTTCTTGAGCTGGCCGAGGCTGGCGTGGCCGGTGACGCGTAACGGTGCGAAGGCTGGCACCGCCCTGGGCCATGGTGGTGGCCAGGGAGCGGCGGAAGGAGTGCAGGCTGACGGCCTGAGGGGAAATCGGCCCCGAAGCGCTCCAGGGCTCGCCTGAGGGCCTTGTCGGCGGCCTGGCGGCTCATTGGGGTGGTTTCACGGCCAGGAGAGAGGAAGAGCAGTGCAGAGCCGCTGGCGGCGCGCTGGTGGTGGCCCTCCCACCAGGTCACGTACGCGGCGAGCTCTTGGCTCAGGCGCTGGGCGATCAGCGGCTCGCGGGTGTTGCCCGTTTTGGTGGTGGCGGCGGCAAAGACGACCCGGTCGCTGTGAATGGCGCCCCAGGAGAGCCGGAGGGGCTCAGTGACCCGGCTGCCGGTGAAACGCATCAGGGCCCAGAGAGCGCGGTGTTCAGGCGAGGGGGCGGCCCGATCCGGCGGTCTTGGGCACGAGCGAGCTCCCGAGCTTGTCGAATGGCTTATTACGACAACCGCCCAGTAGGGGCAGCGCCCTTGGGCAATCTCTTCCCTGTACAGGGAGGAAGCCCTTTGTTGAGTTTGAACAAGCAGCCTTATTGAGAGCTGCTGCGAAGGCAGCGTTGTCCTGGTGGCGTTGGAGGTCGGCGGTACGCAGCAGGTAGGTCTCGGCCTCGGAGCGCCAATGGCGGCAGGCGGCGTTGTCGTGGATGGCGCAGATGCCATCCATCAAGGATTTGAGGTTGGATTCGGTGCTGATCAGGGCGAGGGCCACTTCCAGATCGCCGGGATCGGCCCAGCGCTCGGCGGGGTTGTCTGGGGCCAGGGCGCTGAGGCAGATCTGGTTGAGCAGGGGCAAGTGCATCCATCCCTGCCTCGAATTGGCCAGGCGCTGGTTGTTCTACCTACGTTTGACAGAAGGTCCGGCCTGCTTGCGATGACCAGATTTCTACGTGTGAGTGCCTGCATCGGCCTGGCCTTGCTGGCCGGCTGCGCCCGCCCCGATACCCAGGCTCTGAAAAAGCTGGCCTGTGAGCATGTCGCCAGCACGATCGATCTGCAGTCCGTGGGCCAGCTCGACACGCTGCGCAGGGCTCTTGGCCTGGCCCCTGGGGTCGACCCGATCGGGACTTGCCGCAGCCTCGGCGTCACGATGGAACCCAAGCCTCAGGCCAAGAACACCGGCGAGAGCGGTACCAGCGAGAACGCCGAGAACCGCAAGACCGAGGGCAACGGCGGCGAGAACTGAGCTGACCGGCCTCGTGGTCCTGGGCCAGCCGTGAGGACTGCTGCTGCTGCTGCTGCTGCTGCTGCTGAGTCTGTCCAGCTCCCGCCGGGACATCACGTAGACCCCCCGCCCCCCCCGAGGGCGATCCAGCGCAGCCGCAGCCAGAGAGGCGAACCCGTGCTAGTACATGTGTACGCATTGCTGAAGCAAGGTATGGGTGTCCATCTGCGCCGGAGCGCGGTTGAAGCTGTCGGGTCTGTGGAAACCTCCATCGAGGCGTGGCCCTATCTCGACGAGAGCGTGCTGCTCAAGACCCGCAGCCGCAAGGTCTGCATGACCTGCCACTGGTTCCGCCACCACGCCGGCGCCAACTGCATCCCGTTGCTCACCTGCCAGCTGCACCAGGGCCTGATCGCCCATGGCGAGCACCTCACCAGCCGCTGCCAGGGTTGGACCGACGACCAGGTCCGCCAGAAGGGCTGGGCGCCGGAGGTGGCGTGAAAGGCCCATGCACGTCGGTGACCGGAAGCGACCGCCGCTCTCGCCTCAGGAAGGCTGGCTGAGCGACGGCCGTCATGTCCTCCACTTCCGACCGACCCGCTGGGACCGGTGGTGTCAACAGCTGGAGGTCACCGTGGGGGAGCTGTTGCCGGATCAGCCGGTGCACCTGCTCAAACGGCGTCTGGAGATCAGCCGCGAGGAGGCCCTCAAGCTCTGGGCTGAGAAGCGC
>JAPLID010000218.1 GCA_026389285.1 Cyanobacteriota bacterium | reverse complement strand
CATGGACATGGCCTCCTACGAGGAGACCCGCCTGACGGCCAAGCAGATCGGTGACGGCCGCAAATACCTCAAGGAAGGCATGGAGGTCAGCGTCATCTACTGGAACGGCAAGCCGTTGGAGGTGGAGCTGCCCAACTCCGTGATCCTCGAGGTCACCCAGACCGATCCCGGCGTCAAGGGCGATACAGCCACCGGCGGCACCAAGCCCGCCATCGTCGAGACCGGCGCCCAGGTGATGGTGCCCCTGTTCATCACGATCGGCGAGAAGATCAAGATCGACACGCGCAACGACAGCTATCTCGGCCGGGAGTCCTGATCACCATGCAGCTCGATCACGACCAGCTCCGCTCGCTCTTGGCCCTGCTGGGTGAAAGCGACATCCAGGAACTCTGCCTCGAAGGCGACGACTTCCGGCTTGAGGTTCGCCGCAATCTTTCGGCTGCGGCGCCAGTGGCGATGGTGCAGGCCCCCGTGCTGGCTTCACCGCCCCAGGCCCCTGTCGCCGCCGCTTCCCCTTCGGTGCCGCCTCCGGCTCCGCCGGCTGTGCGCAGCGATCTGCAGGCGATCACCGCGCCGATGGTCGGCACTTTTTATCGCTCCCCGGCGCCGGGTGAACCGGCCTTCGTGGAGATCGGCAGTCGCATCAGCGCCGGCCAGCCTGTCTGCATCCTTGAAGCGATGAAGCTGATGAACGAGCTGGAGTCGGAGATCAGCGGCGAAGTGGTCGAGATCCTGCTGGAGAGCGGCACTCCGGTCGAATTCGGCCAGGTGCTGATGCGGATCAAGCCTGCGTAGTTCGTTTTTTTAGGAGCCACTCCTGCCTGGGACCCGCCCCCGTAAGGGCCTTCCGACCGGGCTTTGAAGGTTTCAGGATGCCTGCTGAGCTGTCGGTATGGCCCGTCAAGTGGTCTCTTCTGGGGCTTCGCCCTGGGTACAGAACCTCAGCCCAGTTCTCGCGCCGTGGCGATCGCCGCCGCCATGCTTTCAGGCCGGGCCACCCCCCGACCGGCGATGGCAAAGGCGGTGCCGTGATCCGGAGAGGTGCGCAGAAACGGCAGTCCCAGGGTCGTGTTGACCGCGGCATCGAAGGCCAGCAGCTTCAGCGGAATCAGCCCCTGATCGTGATACAGGGCCAGGTAGCCGTCCGGTCCGCCTGCCCCGGTGCGCCAGGCCGGGGCGGCTTCCAGCCAGCAGGTGTCGGGGGGCAGGGGTCCTTCCAGCCGCACCTCGGGATGGTGCCGCCGCCACTGCTCCAGGCAGTCCAGCAGCCAGTCCTGCTCCTCTCGCCCCAGCCGCCCCCCCTCGCCGGCATGGGGATTGAGGCCCGCTACCACTAGCCGCGGCCGAGGCTCAAAGCGCTGGCAGAACGCCAGCAGCACATCCAGCTTGTCGCTCACCAGCTGGGCATTCAGTTGGGCGGATACGGCCGCCAGGGGGATGTGGGTGGTGGCCAGCAGGGTGTTGAAGCGCCAGGGGCCGGCGGCGGAGCGGGCCGTGAACAGCATCGAGGCCGAAGCCACCCCGGCCAGTTCCGCCAGCCGTTCGGTCTGGCCGGGATAGTCGTGGCCGGCGGCATGCCAGCTGCTCTTGGCGATCGGTGCCGTTACCAGGGCCTCACAGTCGCCCCGCAGCACCAGCCGGGTGGCCTCGCTGAGCCAGTGGAAGCTGGCGGCTCCGGCGGCGGCGCCGCTTTCGCCAGGGATGATGGCCTCCGGCAAGGGCAGATCCAGAATTTCGAAGCGGGCAGGATTCGCCAGGCGGCAGCGGCCCTGCAGGCGGCGATAGCTCTGAAGGAGCCACTGACGGCACCCCACCAGCACTACCTCCTCCTGGCCCCCGGGTTCGGCTTCCGCGGCCAGGGCGCCGAGGGTGACCTCCAGGCCGATTCCAGCCGGATCCCCCAGGGCGATGGCAATTCGCCGCCGTCTGGGGTTCGATGGAGGTTGATCGCCGCTGTGGTTGCCGATGTTGCGTGTGTTGCTTCTGGGATCCATCTTGCTGGTACTCGGCGTGGCCTTCCGCAACGGTTGGGTCGTCGTGAGCTGGGACAAGTTCTTCACCGACATCAACCTGCCGTTCCTGGCCCAGCCCGAACCGGCGAGTCAGTTCAAATTCAAGCGGCCGTGAGGCCCTTGCTCAGACGTCCGGCCCTTCGCCAGGTCAGCAGCTCGGCTGGGCAGCCCAGCCGATGGGGAGTGGGCGTCAACCCAGATCAGGGCGCTGACGGTGCTGGCTCAGAGAGGGCGGCGTGGATGGCCCGGTAGCCCTCGCGGAAGCTTGGGTAGCGCAGCTGATAGCCCAGCCCCCGCCGCAGCAGATCGCTGCTGACCCGGCGGTTCTCGCTCCAGAAACTGCGGGCCATCGGACTCATCGCCGTTGCGATTTGGTCGTAGGACTGCAGCGGCGGCAGTTTGCAACCCAGCAGATGGGCGGCATAGCCGAGGGTTTCGCTGGAGGAGCACG
The DNA here is from genome assembly GCA_026389285.1 of Cyanobacteriota bacterium. GTDB lineage: Bacteria > Cyanobacteriota > Cyanobacteriia > PCC-6307 > Cyanobiaceae > Cyanobium. The sequence continues at coordinate 7,751 of JAPLID010000218.1, read as the reverse complement.
GGTAGGCATCCGCCAGGATCAGGGTCTCCGGCCTGGCGGATGCCGGCAGGGCCAGGTTGTGCAACAGGGCCCCGACGATGTCATCCACGTGGATGCGGCAGAACACCTGGCCCCGCTTGTGGACCATGCGGGCCTTGCCCTGGCGCAGATCGTCGAAGGGGGCGCGTCCGGGCCCGTAGATCGCCGGCAGCCGCAACACCTGCAGCGGCAGGTGCAGGCTGCGCCAGGCCAGCTCGCAGGCCAGGCGTGAGCGGCTGCGTTCCAGGCCGGGTGCGGTGGCACTGGTCTCATCCACCCAGGCGCCGCCGGTGTCGCCATAGACGCCGGTGGTGGAGAGGTAGCCCAGCCATTGCAGCGGCAGCTCCGCCAGCTGGGCGCCGAGGTGCTCCAGCACCGGATCCCGGCCGTTGGCATCGGGGGGGATCGTCACCAGCACATGGGTGATGCCGGCCAGCTCCCGCGGACTGGGCAGGGCGCCTTCGGCGGGGTCGAAGCGCAGCGGGCTGGGCCCGTCGACCGCGAAAGGGGCCGCCAGTGCGACGGGCTGGCGATGGCTGATGGTCGTGGCGATGCCCAGCCGTGTCAGGGCCGCGGCGAAGCGGCTGCCGGTGTAGCCGCCACCGAGCACCAGCACCCGCCCGAAGTCGCCGGGGTGCAGGCCGGGATGGGGGTTGGGCAGCTCCGTTTCGGCCCGGGAGTTGACAGCTTGCTCGGTCATGAGTACACCTGTATCACCGTCTGTGCTTTCCAGTCGTGACTGCCTCCCTGTTCCCCGGCGCCATTCTTCCTGACGCCGGTTGTGCTGACACCGGTTGTGCTGACGCCGTTCCTGGCCGATTCATCCGGCCTGGTTCCGGGCTCCCGGGCTCCCACTTGTTCACTGCAGCAACCGCGGTGTCCGCCCACGCCCCATCCAGCCGTCGGGCTTCAAAGGATGGCTTCAAGGCGGCGGATCTTGGTTCCGGGGCGCCGCTGGCTCTCGCGGCGGTGCTGCTGTTGCTGGCCCTGCTGGCCGCTCCGGAGCAGCCGCGCCATCAGGAGGCCATCTGCCAGCGCCACAACGGTGCGGCCGCCTGTCGGGTCTGGTGAGTGTGCTGGGCCTGCGGTTGCGTGGCCGGCGCTGCAGGGCCCGCGCTCGTCGCCGATGCCGCACTCTCGGGCAGGGTCCACTGCAGCAGGCGCTCGGCCAGGCGCATGTCGCCATCGACCCAGGCCCTCAGGGCCATCGCCCGCCGCGGGTCGTAGAAGCTCTGGCTGCGATACCAGCTGAAGGCATCGTTGTCGCCTTTGCTGCCGTTGCAGCCCAGGCAGGCCGGTACACAGTTTTCGGTGATGCTTTCGCCGCCGCGGCTGAGGGGCTTCACGTGATCGATCGATTCGGATCGATCACCGCAGTAGAGGCAGTGATGCCCGGTCAACAGATGCAGCGACTGACGCCAGCGGCGCGCTCGCAGCTTCGGGCAGAGATCCTCAAGGAACACTCCATCCCTGGCCTGCATCGAAGCGCCTCGGTTGGCGGCAGTTTGCCGCCAGCTACAGGGCTGTCAATGTGTCGTGGATTGCACTTTGGCGCTTTGGCCGAATCCCTGGTGCAGATGCGGCTCGGCCCCACCGGCCTGATCGAGGTGGCCTGTCCCTTCGATCAGGTCACCCAGGCCCAGATGCGCAGGATCCGTCCCGCGGGTCACTGGCTATCCCGTCGCCGCTGCTGGGAGTTTCCCCAGGAGGCGGCCGCTGCGCTGGAGCAGGCCCTGGCTGGCCGTTTCCCCATCACCCCCGAACTCGGCCAGTGGCTGCTCTGGTTGCGCCAGCCCCTGCCGCCCCTGCCACCCCACCGCCAGCTGGTGGCCGCCGCGGAGCTCGAGCAGCACCTGGTCGATGGTCGCCAGCTCTTCACCCACCAGCGGGCGGCGGCCCGCTGGCTCCTGGCCCGGCGCGGCGCCCTGCTGGCGGATGCCATGGGCCTGGGCAAGACCCTCTCGGCCCTGGCCGCCGCCCGGGCCATGGTGCGGCTGGCGGACTGCCGCCTGGTGGTTCTGGCTCCGGCGGGGCTGCACCATCACTGGCGGCAGGAGGCCGCCACCCTGGGGCTGGTGCTGGAGTTGCACAGCTGGGCGCGCTTGCCTGCGGAGCTGCCCGAGGCGGGCTGTGTGCTGCTGGTCGACGAGGCCCACTTCGCCCAGACCCCGACCTCCGCCCGCACCCGGGCCTTTCTGCGGCTGGCCCGTCATCCCCGCCTGCGGGCCATCTGGCTGCTGAGCGGCACCCCGATGAAGAACGGACGCCCTGCCCAGCTCTTCCCGCTGCTGGCGGCGATCGGCCATCCATTGGGCGGCGATCAACGGGCCTTTGAGGAGCGCTATTGCCAGGGCCATTGGCGCGAGCAGGGGGGGCGCCGTCTCTGGCAGGCCCAGGGGGCCAGCCAGCTCGACGAGCTGCAGCGCCTGGTGCGACCCCTGCTGCTCCATCGCCGCAAGCAGCAATGTCTCGATCTGCCGCCCAAGCGGCGCCTGTGCGTGGCGGTGGCTCTCGATTCCGCCGCCGCCCGGGGCTTTCAGCATCGCCTCGAACGGCGGGTCGATGACTACCGGCGCCGGGCATCCCTCGGCCAGGTCCGGCGGGATGCGGAGGCCCTGGCGGTGCTCACCGCCCTGCGCCAGATCGGTTCGCAGTACAAGCTGCCCGCGGCGACGGCCCTGGTCGGGGAGCTGCTGACGGCGGGCGAGTCGGTGGTGGTGTTCACGGCTTTCCTGGCCACCGCCAGGGCTCTGCACGCAGACTTCGGCGGCGATCAGGCGGCGGTGTTGCTCACCGGTGCCGTTCCCGCCCGCCAGCGCCAGGCCCTGGTGGATCGCTTCCAGTCCGGGCGTCGCTCCCTGTTGATCGCCACCTTCGGCACCGGCGGGCTCGGCTTCACGATGCATCGGGCCGGCCATGTGCTGCTGATCGAGCGCCCCTGGACCCCGGGCGATGCTGAGCAGGCGGAGGACCGCTGCCATCGGATCGGCATGCGCGGACCGCTGACCTGTCACTGGTTGCAGCTGGGCGTGGCCGATCAGCTGGTGGATGATTTGATCGCCAGCAAGGCCGAACGGATCTCCTTGGTGCTGCAGAGCCGCCAGCAGCGCCGGCAGCAGCAGGCCCTGCCGGCGATGGTGCGCCAGTTGCTGGAGCGCTGGTGAAGGCTCGGCTCCGGGCCTCTGGCCTCATCTGCGCCTTCGGCCTCAGTCGCGGCAGCTGGTGCTGCGCAGTTGCAGGTCGTTGCGCAGCAGGCGATCCAGCCTGCCTTGGGGCACCTTCCTGGCCAGGGCCACCGCCTGGGCGATATCCCTGCAGGCGGCGGCATCGTCGCCGGCCAGGGAGTGCAGCAGGAAGCGTTCGTTGAGTGGTTGGGGTTCTCTCGGGAAGGCCTTCACCACGGCATCGCAGCGTTGGAGCGCCTCCTTGATCTGATCGAGTTCCACATGCCGCAGGCAGTCGTCGACCGTGAGACGCCGCTGGGGCAGGGGCTCCTCGGCGCAACCGACCAGCAGGCCAAGCAGAAGCCAGGCCGCGACGGCAGCTCCCCTGGCGCGCCTGGGCCGGCGCCGGGCTGCGGCCGGGCTGGATTCAGTTGCCGAAGCGATCACTGCGAGTCTGGGCACCAGTGCCAGCATTACCACCGCCCGCGGCCGTGGCGGCGGGTGCCTGGGTCGAAGCAGCTGTCCCCTGGACGTGGCGGCTGTACAGATCGCCCAGATAGCGACCGCAATCGGGGTAGACGGTCGGGTTCTGAACCACCGCCTCGGTGATCATCACCGCTGCATGTTCGGGTGAGGTGCGAAACATGCTGGCCGACTGGCGCTTGATCAGGGCATAGGCCGCCGTCCAGCTCACCTCATGGTTATTGCCGTTGGCGCGCATGAAGCAGTACACCTGAGCCCCCTTGGCCCCGGGGTTGTCGCTGGGGCTCTGGGCCATGGCCGGGCCCGGGCCGCCCAGGCTGATCAAACCGGCGATCAGGGGGGTGATTGCTGCCCCGGCACGGAAGCAACGGGACGACCAATGCGGGCGTGCGTCCATGGATCGAAGGGAGCAGGGCAACCCGGGGAGGGGTTGCCCACGGTATCGGCCCCGGGGGATCTGTCCAGCCGGATCAGCTGAACGGCTCATCTGCGACAGATCCAGATCTGCGGGAGTGGATGGGTCATCAAGACGCCTGTGGAGCGCTCCGAAAGGAAGCTGGATCCTCTGGGCAGTCCGCGCAGCCACGGGATCGATCCGATTGCGCAGCACTAAATCCAGGGAAGCGGATTTTCGGGTTTCGGAGGGGTTGTTCAGCCAACTTCCGCTGCCGCTCAGCCGCCCGGTGGGCTGCCCGCTGTCGGGATCACCAGCTTCACCACCAGGGGCAGCACCACCAGCACCGTGATCAGACGCACGGCGTGGAGGGCGGCCACCGCGGCCCCAACCCCGAACTCAGCCCCCACCAGGCTCATGCCGCTGATGCCGCCGGGGGCTGCGCCGAGCAGGGCCACCACCGGGTCGATGTGCAGCAGCCGGCTGGACCACAGGCCGACCACCAGCCCAGTGGCTACCAGGCTGACAGTGATCAGCAGGGCGGGACGCCAGAGCTGGCGCAGTTCACTGAGGGCGGTGGCGGTCAGGGCCGTACCGATCACGCTGCCGATGGCGATCTCCAGCACCGTGCGGGTGCCGCTGGGCCATTGGGCCACCTCCAGCCGCCCGCTCATGCTCACCAGGCCCGCCGCCAGCAAGGAGCCCGCCAGGGGAGCGGCTGGAATGCCCGTGCGCATGGCCGCCAGTCCGCCGATTAGGCCAGCGAGTCCGTATAGCAGCAGGTTCCAGGGAGACGACATTCTTCGGTAAGGGCACCGGGGAACCGGCCCAGTCTGCGTGGTTCTGGTTCGGGCTTGAGGTCGCCTGGTTTCTGTGTTGTCATTCGGCCAACCAGCCTTCCCCGCCATGGCCGCCCCATCGGTGTCGTTCCGGATCAGCCGCAGCGCCGAGGATCTCGCTGAAACCGTCCATGCGCTCTCACAGCGCCTGGTGCAGCTGGAACAACGGCTGGCGGCGATGGAGCTGCAGGCCGTCAGCAGCGCCCAGGACGATCCGGCCGAGCTGGAAAGCCTCAACAATGTCGAGCGCCTGCTGCAGGACTGCCGGCAGCTGCTGGCGACGGATTCCGGTTCCCCCCAGACGGACCTCGGTGCATCCCGGCAACCGCTCCAGCCGCGATCGGATCAGGATCAGAAACTGGATGACATGTTCCCGGATGCCGCCTGAACCTGAAAGCGGCTACCACATTTCCGGTGAACAATGTCAAAGTAGCAAGAAAGCGTCCCATGGCTTACCCCTCCTCCCATCCCGCCGGCTCCTTCGGCCCTTCCCATCCCGGCTATCGCTGCCATCTGCAGGGCGGTCCCCAGGCAGAGGGTGATCATCAACTGGAAAAGCTGGAGTTCGCCCTCGCCGTCGCCCTGACCCGGGGAGACAGCCATCGCTCGGCCCAGCTGCGCGATCAGATCGCCGCCTTGGGCGGCAATCTTGAGGAACCAGGCACCTGAGGGGTTCCTCCGTCGGCCTCACACCCTCTTAGGGCCATTCTTGTTCACAGCCACGCCTTGATCGTGATCGCCATTGACGGCCTGGATCCACGATCCACGGGTCAGTTATGTTCCCGCTGATCCACCTCGACAGCGTGGTTGGGAAAATCATGCGCATCCCCCGGAATCGCGGGATGAGTGAGCTCTTATTGGCCTTGGCTGTGCACCGAGAGAGGCTGGTCCCTGAGTCCAAGAGGGAAGAACTGAGCCCTTGCGAAGTGGAATTTTATGACTATGCCGGAACATTGGCCAGTTCTTGGCCCTGGAGAGATCGGCACTTGATCACAATACCTGCTGGGCTCGAACTGTTCTGTTGCCTTGCTTTTGATTCCAGATTTCATAAGATTGGCGTTGTTAAAGACCGATGTCGCTGAATCAAGTCCCCTTTTGGACTTACCGTTCAGCCACCAGCTGCTCAGGATCCAATTCTCCTCAAATGACAAAGCTGGCTTGTCTGCACGGCAGGGGACAGGCATTGGTTATCTTCAGTCCAGCATCGCTCCATTCTTTTTCCCTCTCCATCACCCCACTTTCCTTTGAAACGGAGAGCCTCTTCCTCCATGACTGCTACCCGGCTTCCCGCCACCCCATCCATCAGTCGGCCCCTGGCCCCCGCTTCTGGCCTGACGGAGCCTCGCCAGCACTGGCTGAATCAGTCGGCCCGGCTGATGAGCCAGGCAGCTGACGCAGCCGAGGGCGGTAACGTCGATCATTCAGCGCGTCTGATTCTTGAGGCCCTCGATTGCGAGCGACGGGCCGGCAGCGTGGGTCCCCAGGTGCTGCAGCTGATCAAACCTCGCGGCTGAATCTTGAGTGAAAAAGCGGATGACCGGGCTCGAACCGGCGACGTTCAGCTTGGGAAGCTGACATTCTACCACTGAATTACATCCGCATCATTGTAATTTAGCACGCCCGCCAGCACGGCACGGATCGGGGCTTCCGATCCGGCCGGATTTGCTGGCGGGGCCGCCTGGGCTCCTTGCTCAGGGTTGGGCGGGGCTGGTGGCGGCGGCTGGTTCAGGCGCACACTTGACGGCGGCGGAGAGCTGGCGACGGGCAGCAATCACCGGCTGGGCCTTGGCCTTGAGTACCACGGCAGCCTGCTCAAGCGTCTGCTTCTTGTTGCTGGCCACCTTGGCCACGTCGGCTTTGAACGCCGTCAGCTGGGTGCTGAAGTTCTGCAGCCGCAGTTTTTCGAGTTGCTGCTTGGAGCCTTGCAGGGACGTGAGAGCCGTGGCCAGGGCCCGGTCAGCGGCGGTCGCATCACCAACGGTGGAGGTGGGGGTGAGGGCCGCCACCTGCTCGAGGGCCTTGCCGACGCTGGCCAGCTGGCTGCAGATCTGGGTTTCGGTCTTCTGTTCGCGTTGGGCGATGGTTTGGTTCTGACAGCCGACGCTGGCAAGGGCCAGGAGGCAGGTCAGGGCGAGGAGAGGGCGACGCATGGAACCACGTAAGTGTTCACGGTGGACGTTAAGGGGGTTGCGCCGCCCTGCCATCCCCCTTCAGCGATTTAATTCCGCAGCGGCGGCGGCCACGCCTGCACCGGTGGGCACCTTGCCCAGGCCAAGATCCTGCAGGGTTGCCTCGATCGAAGCCACGGCGGTGAGCACGTCCCGGTCGCAGACGAAGCCGAGATGGCCAATGCGGAAGACATGCCCCTTGAGATGGTCCTGACCGCCGGCCAGCAGGATGTCGAAGCGGTTCTTCACTTCCTTGCGCAGGTTCTCGGCATCGATGCCTTCGGGGGCCACCGCCGTGATGGCGGGACTGCCATGGCCCTCAGCTGCATACAGGGGCAGGCCGATCGCCTTCATCGCCGCCTGGGTGGCGCGGCGATGGCGATCGTGGCGGGCGAAGATCGCCTCAAGCCCTTCCTTCTGCATCATCTCGAGCGCGGCCTCCAGGGCGAAGTAGAGGTTGATCGCCGGCGTGAAGGGATTGCTGTCGGCCTTGGCTGACTTCCGGTACTTACCCAGATCGAGATAGAACTTCGGCAGATCGGAGCGTTCGTAGGCGGCCCAGGCCTTCTCGCTCATCGCCACGAAGCTCAGTCCCGGCGGCAACATGTAGCCCTTCTGGGATCCGGAGCCGATCACATCGAGGCCCCAGGCATCCATCGGCACATCGCAGGCGCCGAGGCTGGTG
>JAPLID010000085.1 GCA_026389285.1 Cyanobacteriota bacterium | reverse complement strand
TGATGGCGGTGCTGCTGGCGGTGCAGGCGATCACCGGCACCCGCGACCTGCTCACCCAGGGTTTGCTGGGTTAGGCCAGGGCCGCGGCGGCCCGCGCCAGCAATTCCAGCGCCTCAGCCGGTGTGGCGGCCCGCATCAGGGCGTGGCGCAGCTGGGGGGCGCCGGCAAAACGCTGGCAGGTCCAGCCCATGTGTTTGCGGGCGATCAGCAGGCGCCGCTCGCCGCGGCTGGCCACCAGGGCCTGGAGCTGCTCCGCCGCCAGGGCCAGGCGCTCGGCCGGTCCCGGCGTGGGCGGTACGGGCCGGCCGTCCAGGGCCGCGGCGCTCTTCCCCCCCAGCCAGGGGGCTCCCATGGTGCCCCGCCCCACCATCACCCCGTCGGCGCCGCTCTGCTGCAGGCAGCGCCGGGCTGCCTCGGGGCTGTTGACATCGCCGTTGGCGATCAGCGGAATCACCAGGCTGCGCTTCACGGCCGCGATCGCCGCCCAGTCGGCCCGCCCGCTGAAGCCCTGCTCGCGGCTGCGGCCGTGCAGGGTGAGCAGCTGGGCACCGGCTTGCTCGAGCTGGCGGCACCAGCGCACGGCTCCGGCGTCCGCAGCGCCGGCCTGAACCCCGCCACCACACCAGCCCAGGCGCGTCTTGACCGTGACCGGAATCGCGACGGCGGCCGCCACCGCTTCGACGATGCGCGCCGCCAGCTCCGGTTCGCGGATCAGGCCGCTGCCGCCGCCTTTGCGGGCGATCTTCTTCACCGGGCAACCCATGTTGATGTCGATCAGGAAGGCGCCGGCCGCTTCGGCCCGCCGTGCCGCCTCTGCCATCGCCGCCGGCCGGTGATCGAACAGCTGCACGGCGATCGGGCCGGCTTCCGTGGCCAGATCCTCCAGCTTGAGCCGGCCGTGGCCCAGCTCCAGGCTGGTGGCGTTGACCATCTCGGTGTACAGCAGGGCCTCGGGGGCCCAGCGCCGCACCAGCTCCCGGAAGATGCGATCACTCACCCCCGCCAGCGGCGACTGCAGCACCCGGCAGCGCAGGGCGCGCTCGACGCCGTTGCCGTGCAGCCGCAGCGGCTGGGGGAACAGCGGGGCCCCAGCAACCGGGCTGCTGGGCTTGGGGCGGGAGGTGGAGAGGAGCATTGAGCGCCATTCTCGGCCTCGCCCCCTGGCAGATGGGCGACGATGGCGGTACTCCCAGGCCCAGCTCCTGTGCAAGCCGCCCCAGCCGCCGATCCCTTCCCCCTGAGCCGGGCGTTGCTGGAGGCGGTGCTGGCTGACCGCACCAGCGATCGCTTCGTGTGTGAACTGATCTGGCCGCGCCTGGGTTATGAGCCCGCCGGCTCCGGCATCTGGAGCGCGGGCCCGGCGACGGAAGCCCGCTGGCGGGAGTCCGTCCCGATTGCGCCTGCGTTGATCGCCGAGCGGCCCGCCAGCGTGGCCCTCACCCGCTCGATCGCCAAGGAGCACAAGCAGTTGCTCAAGCAGCAGCTGGGCTTCGGCGGCTACAGCATCAGCGAGCTCTACCCGCGCCGCACCCGCCGGGCCACGGCGGTGAGCTGGTTGCTGGCCCACCTGGCCGAGCGTAGGGAAACCTTGCCGGAAGCCGGACCCCTGCCGCCGCTGCTGGAGCCCCCCACCGATCCGGTGGCCTCCGGTGGCCGGTCATCCGGGGGATCTGCCGGTGGGCTGAGTCGCCGTCGGGCGGTAGTGTTCATCAAAGTGTTACGTAGAAGGAATAAAGCGTTTTGGCGCTCCCTGTCGTTGCGATCATCGGGCGCCCCAATGTGGGCAAGTCCACCCTGGTCAACCGCCTGTGCCGCAGCCGTGAGGCGATCGTGCACGACCAGCCCGGTGTCACCCGCGACCGCACCTACCAGGAGGGCTATTGGGGCGATCGCACCTTCCGGGTGGTGGACACCGGCGGCCTGGTGTTCGACGACGACAGCGAGTTCCTGCCGGAGATCCGCGAGCAGGCCAATCTGGCCCTGGCCGAGGCGGCCGTGGCGGTGGTGATCGTCGATGGCCAGCAGGGCCACACCGCCGCCGATGCTTCGATCGCCGAATGGCTGCGCGGCCAGGGCGTGCCGGTGCTGCTGGCGGTGAACAAGTGCGAATCGCCCGATCAGGGCCTGGCGATGGCCGCCGACGTCTGGACCCTGGGCCTGGGCGAACCATTCCCGATCTCGGCCATCCACGGCGCCGGCACCGGTGAACTGCTCGACAAGGTGATCAGTTTCCTGCCCCCCACCGAGGAGGTGGAGACGGAGCCGCCGGTCCAGCTGGCGATCATCGGCCGCCCCAACGTCGGTAAATCCAGCCTGCTCAATGCCATCTGCGGTGAGAACCGGGCGATCGTCAGCCCGATCCGCGGCACCAC
>JAPLID010000178.1:9372-13896 GCA_026389285.1 Cyanobacteriota bacterium | reverse complement strand
CTTCCCGGATATCAGTTTCGGTCGTACCTATGTGAACCTCACCCTGCGGCCTGAGCAGGAGGACGGCGCCATCGGCGATATCGACACCGCCTTCGCTACGGCCATTGATGGGCTCCTCTGAGCTGCCACTGCCCATCCCGCAGCCGGAGCTGGCCGAGCCGGAGAGCCCGGATGAAAAGCGCATCGATCTGCACTCCAGCATCAATGCCGCCGGGATCGAGACCGTGCTCGCGCAGCTGGACCTCGAGCTGATCGGCCTGCGGCCGGTCAAGGCGCGCATCCGCGAGATCGCCGCCCTGCTGGTGGTCAACCGGGCCCGGCAGACCGTGGGGCTGGAGACGGCTCCGCCCAGCCTGCACATGTCTTTCACCGGTCGCCCTGGCACCGGTAAAACAACGGTGGCCGAGCGGATGTCGAAAATCCTGCATGGCCTCGGTTACGTGCGCAAGGGCCATGTGGTCACCGCCACCCGCGACGATCTGGTGGGGCAGTACATCGGCCACACCGCGCCGAAAACGCGCGAGATGCTAAAAAAGGCGATGGGCGGAGTGCTGTTCATTGATGAGGCCTACTACCTCTACAAACCGGAGAACGAGCGTGATTACGGCGCCGAAGCAATCGAGATCCTGCTGCAGGTGATGGAGAACAATCGCGACGACCTGGTGGTGATCTTCGCCGGCTACAAGGAGCGGATGGATATCTTCTACCAGTCCAATCCCGGCCTCTCGTCGCGGGTCGCCAATCACATCGATTTTCCCGACTATTCAGCCGCCGAACTACTGGCGATCGCGCGGCTGATCCTGGCTGGCGAAAACTACCGCTTCAGCGAGGAAGCCCAGCTGGTGTTCGCCGATTACATCCACCGGCGCATGCAGCTGCCCTTCTTCGCCAACGCTCGCTCAATCCGCAATGCCATCGACCGGGCCCGCATGCGCCAGGCGAACCGCCTCTACAACCGCAGCGGCAGCACCGTCTCGCGGCTGGAGCTGATGACCATCGAGGCCGATGACATTACGGCCAGCCGGGTGTTCCAGGGGGAGGTGGAGGGACTTGATCCGAGCCTGCCGCTGACGGTGGCCTGAGGTCAAGGCGCTCCCAAAGTCCGCACCCGGCGGCTCAGCGACGCTTACGGGAATCGATCTGTAGCAGATCGCGGACTTTTTGCACCTTCCGTGAGATATCGGGATCGCTGCCGATTCGCTTCTCCACCTGCTCGACGGCATACATCACCGTGGAGTGGTCCTTGCCGCCGAAGGCCTCGCCGATCCGCGGCAACGAGAGCTTGGTGTTCTGGCGCATCAGGTACATGCCTACCTGTCGCGCCTGGCTGACGGCCCGCTTACGGCTGGGGGAGAGCATCTCGTCGATGCGCACGGCGAACACCTCCGCCACCTTCTCGAGCACCTGCTGTGGGGTCACCTCGACGTCGTTGCCGACCGGGTCGAGCATCGGCGCCACCGATTCCACAGTCATCGGCAGGCCGGTGATTGAGGCGAAGGCCACAGCCCGGGTCAGGGCTGGGCCATCTGCTCGGTTTCGGCCTTCTTGTGCAGGATCGCCATGCGCGTCTCCAGGTCGGGCACCTGGATGTCAGCGATCAATCCCATCGAGAAGCGCGAAATCAGCCGCTCCTGCAGCCTCGGAATCTGACTGGGGGGGCGGTCGCTGGCGATCACGATCTGGCGGCCGGCCTCATGCAGGGCATTGAAGGTGTGAAAAAACTCCTCCTGGGTGTATTCCTTGCCCTCGATGAACTGGATGTCATCGACCAGGATCAGATCGGCAGCCCGGTAGCGATCGCGGAACGACTGCATCGCGTCCTTGCGGATCGCCTGGATCAGATCGTTGGTGAAGGTTTCGGTCGAGACATAGAAGACCCGGGCATCGGGGTCGATCTCCTGGCGGTAATGGCCGATCGCCTGCATCAGGTGGGTTTTGCCCAGGCCCACGCCCCCGCAGATGAACAGGGGATTGAACTCCCGTCCGGGAGCCTCGGCCACCGCCAGGGCCGCCGCATGGGCCATGCGGCTGTTGGCGCCAACCACGAAGCGGTTGAACACGTAGCGGGAATTTAGATTAAATACCACCCGCGGCGCTCGGCCATTGCCGCTCTCCTGACGCCCCCCGCCCCCGCCCCCGGCTGCCGAGGGGCTGCGGGGCGGGGGGTTGGCAATCTCACCCGTCAGCGCCTGGGCGGCCCCCCCCCCGGCGGCAGGAGACTGCTCGTCGGCGACAGCAATCTCCACCCGCACGGCATGACCGGCCATCTCCGCAGCGACCGCCTCGATCTTGGCCAGGTAGTTCTTGCGCAGCCAGCTGCTGGCAAAGCTGTTGGGCGCCAGAAGCCGCAACACGCCGTGTTCGTAGCTCTCGCAGCGGGCCGGCCGGATCCAGGTCTCGAACGTCGGCTTGCTGAGATTGGCTTGGAGTGCCTGCTGGATCTGGTGCCAGAGCTCGTCTCCCTGCTGCACCATATGCCCCTGCGCCAGGGGCTGAATATACGCAGCTCCCGAGCGCCGAGAGGTCTTTAATGAAACCTATTGCCCCTTTTCGCCCACAAAACGCCTCGATGGCCCATCCCCACCCGGTCTCCGCATCCCCGCTCGCCGCCCGTCGGTCGCTCTGGCTGGCCCTGGCCCTGGGTTCGCTGCTGTCGGGATGCGGGCTGGCGCCGTCCTTCCCGAACCTGGGGCGCGAAGCCCAGCCAAGTCGCCTGCGGGAAACGCCGGTGAGCCCCCTGCTGCCCAGCGGCGGCAACGTGATCGTCAAGGCGGTCGAGAAGACCGGCCCCGCCGTGGTGCGGATCGACACGGTCAAGCGCCTGGTCAACCCGATGGGCAGCCTGTTCGGTCGCGGTCCGGCGATCCAGCAGCAGCAGGGGCAGGGATCGGGCTTCATCATCGCGGCCGATGGCGTGGTGCTGACCAATGCCCATGTGGTCGAAGGTGCCAACGAGGTCAGTGTCACCCTGCCCGATGGCCGCAGCTTCACCGGCAAGGTGCTCGGGGCCGACCCGCTCACCGATGTGGCCGTGGTCAAGGTGGTCAGCTCCAACCTGCCGGTGGCCCCCCTGGGGGATTCCAGCAAGGTGCGGCCGGGGGAATGGGCGATCGCCATCGGCAATCCCCTCGGCCTCGACAACACGGTCACTGCCGGAATCATCAGTGCCATCCAGCGCACCAATGCGGTGGGCGAAGGGCAGCGGGTGCCCTACCTGCAGACCGACGCTGCCGTCAATCCGGGCAACAGCGGCGGACCGCTGATCAACGATCGCGGCCAGGTGATCGGCATCAACACCGCCATCCGTCAGGCCCCGGGTGCCGGCCTCAGCTTCGCGATCCCGATCAACACCGCCCGCCAGATCGCCGAGCAGATCCTGGCCCGCGGCTATGCCAGCCACCCGTACATCGGCGTGCGGCTCCAGGCCCTCACCCCCCAGCTGGCCCGGGAAATCAACGCCAGCACCAACGCCTGCCGGCTGCCGGAGGTGAATGGCGTGGTGGTGGTGGATGTGATGCGCGACAGCCCCGCCGAGAAGGGCGGACTGAAGCCCTGTGATCTGATCGAGAAGGTTGCCGGCAACACGGTCCGCAATCCCTCGGAGGTGCAGCTCGATGTCGACGGTGGCCAGGTGAACACCCCCCTCGAGCTGACGGTGCGCCGCGAAGGCACCCAGAAGACCCTCACCGTGCGGCCGGCGGAGCTGCCCCACCAGAGTTGATCCACCCCGCTTTGGCCGCAGCGGGATCGAGCTCGGGCGGCCGTGAGGGCCGCTGCCGCCGTCCGGACGGCCAGCTGGTGGTGATGGCCCGCTGGCCCGCCCCGGGGCGTTGCAAGCGTCGCCTTGCCGTGAGCATCGGCCCCCAGCGGGCGGCGGCGATCCAGGCCCGGCTCAGCGCCCATGTGTTGCAGGTGGCCCGCGACGCCACAGCAGGCCATGGCCAGGCGCTGGTGCTGGCGGTCAGTGGGCTGGCGGGCCGGGCTGCTGAGCGCTGGGGGCGGCAGCTGGGGGCGGATCGGACCGTGCTTCAGGGGCAGGGCAGCCTGGGGGCCAGGCTGCAGCGCCAGGTGGTCCGGGCCCGGCGCGAAGGCGCCCGGCGGGTGGTGCTGATCGGCAGTGACCTGCCGGATCTCTGCGCTCCCGACCTGGTCGAGGCCTTCCGGCGGCTGGAGCAGCAACCCCTGGTGCTCGGCCCCGCCCGCGATGGGGGCTACTGGCTGATCGGCCTGGGCGGTGACTGGCCGACCCTGTTCGCCGGTGCGGATCAAGGGATCGGCTGGGGTGGGGACCAGGTGCTGGCCCAGACCCTGGCGGCTGCTGCGGCTCTGGGGCTGGAGCCCCAGCTGCTGGCTGCGCGCTCCGATCTGGATCGTGGAACGGATCTGCGGCGCTGGCGCTGAACCTTGACCTGCATCCCTGCCCCTGAAGCCATCACGGCCGTGCCCGCCAAGGCGGTTCGTTCGCCGCTCGTCTCGACTGCGTGTGCTGAGGCCCCGACTGCGTGTGCAGAGGCCCCGACTGCG
>JAPLID010000178.1:0-9367 GCA_026389285.1 Cyanobacteriota bacterium | reverse complement strand
GAGGCCCCGACTGCGTGTGCAGAGGCCCCGACTGCGAGTGCAGAGGCTCCGCCTTCGCCGACCGGATTGGCGCCCCTTGCCGTGGTCATCGCCGTCCGCAATGAGGCCAGGGGCCTGCCGCCCCTGCTGGCCGACCTGGCCCGGGCACCGAGGGGGCTGCTGCGGACGGTGCTGGTGGTCGATGGGGGCAGCAGCGATGACAGCCCGCGGCTGGCCCGGCTGGCGGGGGCGCGGTTGCTGCCGGCCGAACCGGGACGGGGACGGCAGCTGGCCCTGGGGGTCGCCGCGACCGAAGCCCCCTGGCTGCTGTTGCTGCATGGCGATGTCCGCTTGCCGCCCGATTGGTTCGATCCGGTCTCCCGGGCGATCGCCGCTGGAGCCTCCACCGCTTGGGCCTTCCGGCTGGCGATCGCCGACCCCGACCCGCGGTTGCGGCTGGTGGAGTGGGCGGCCAACGGCCGCAGCCGCTGGCGCCACCTGCCCTATGGCGACCAGGGCCTGCTCGTGTCCCGCAGCCTCCATGACAGCGCCGGCGGCATCGCCCCGTTGCCGCTGATGGAAGACCTGGAGTTCCTGCTGCGCCTGCGGCGCCACGGGGCGATCCGGCTGCTGGACGGGGCCCTGCGCGTCCAGGGCCGGCGCTGGCGAGCGCTGGGGGTCTGGCGCACCACCTGGAGCAACGCCCGGCTGCGGCGCCAGTGGCGGCGGGGGCGAGATCCGGAGCTGCTGGCAGCGGAGTACTACGGCCGGGGAAGCGGCTGAGCGCCCATTGCCGGACCACCAGACCCCCTCAGGGGGCGTACCAGAAGGCGCAGCGGCGCTGCAGCGGCTCCAGTTGCCAGCCCTGGGCCTCATAAAAGCCCACCACCTCCGGATCGGCGAACAGGCTGACCCGATCGACGCCCATGTCCCGCAGCTGCTCGATCACGAACAACATGATCTGCTTGCCGAGGCCGGCGCCCTGGTACAGCGGATGGACCGCCAGATCCCAGACCGTGGCATCGACCACGCCATCACCGGTGCAGCGGGCAAAGCCGACCAGCTTGGGCAGCCGCTCGTCGTGGCGCCAGAGACCCACCTGCAACAGGCTGTGCTCCAGAGCCTTGCGCACCCTTCGTAAGGGCCGGCGGCTCCAGCCGACCGCATCGCAGAGGGCCTCGAGTTCGATCAGATCGATCTCACGCTCCAGGCTCAGCACCAGGCTGAGCTCGGTGTTGGGCGTCGGGCAGAGCCTGTGGGCCTCGCCATAGAAATGGCGCAGCTGGTCGGAGTTGTGCAGTCGTGGGGTCTGCGTCAAGGGGAATGGGGCTGGGGGCTCGGCATCGGCTAAGCAGTCTGACGATCCTGCCGGAACGGCATGGATCTGGGGCAGCGTGGAGAGGCGGGGCGAGATCAGCTCCGCGTTCCCAGGTCCTGTTGAACTGGTTGTTGCCCTAGTCCTGCGAACTGTTTTGTTGATCCGTCCTTTCGAACCGACCAACGTGAACTGTCCTACTTGAACCGTCCTACGTGAATCATCCTGGGTGAACAGGCCAGCAAAAACACCGAGGCAAGTTGCCACATCTCCTGTCCCGCCCGCCATCCAGCCTTCCCCTCCTCGCCCTTCCGTCGCGTCCAGTCAGGCGCCAGTTCACCCCGACCCCATGGCCCGCACTGCCGCCAGCCCACTCCCTGACGGCTCAAAAGCCAAAGCCAGCGCCATGGTCATCTCCCCTGCCAGCACCAGAGTCAGCGCCCCTGCAAGCGCTCAGATCAGCGCGATGGTCAGCGGGAGTGCCAATCCCCAGCCCAGTCGCCCCCGGGATCAGGAGCCGCTGCTCGTCGGCGTCCACGGCTGGCTGCTATCAGGTCGGCTCTGGACGCCGCTGGCCGAAGCCCTGGCGCCGCGACGTCAATTCTGGTGCCTGGATCTGCCGGGCTTCGGGCAGCGGCCGCGACCCCGGGGACTGCAGAGCAGCCTGGCCAGCTACGGCCGCTGGCTGGCGGGGGCGGTGCGGGAACGGGCAGAAGGCCGGCCGGTGGTGCTGATCAGCCATTCCCTGGGCGGCAGCATCGCCCTGCACAGCGCCACCCATCTCGGCGGACAACTGCGGGGACTGGTGCAGATCGCCGCCGGTGGGGGCATCTACCAGCCCCGAGCGTTCGCGCTGCTGCGACGGGTCGGCGCCGGCGTCGTGCAGTGGCGGCCCGCCTGGCTGGCGACGCTGCCGGGCACCGAGGCGATCCGCTCGCCCCTGCAGGCCGAAGCGCGGGCCGCCCAGGGGCTGCTGGCCTGCAGCACCAACCGGGGAGCGGTCCGCCAGCTCCCCGTGCTCACCAGCCAGCTGACCGTGCCCAGTCTCTGGATCAGCGGCAGCCGCGATCAGGTGATGGAACCCCGCTACGTGCGTCACCTGGCCGGTTTCACGCCGCTGCATCAACTGGCCATGCTTGAAGGTGTGGGCCATCTGCCGATGCGGCAGCGGCCCGGCGAACTGGCCCAGCTGATCGAGACCTGGCTGCAGGACGTGGTCAACACCAGTGAGCTCCTCAGCTCCTAGGAGGCAGCTGCGTAGAGCCAGCTCCGTCGGGGTGTTCCGCCGCCGACTCAGAGGGTAGCCAGCCCCTTCTCCTGGAGATCGGCCAGCTCGGCATAGAGCCCACCAGCGGCCCGCAGCTGGCGGTGGGTACCCTGCTCGATCAGGCGGCCGCGGCGCAGCACCAGAATCCGATCGGCGGCTTCGACCGTGGCCAGACGATGGGCGATCACCACAGCCGTGCGCTCATGCAGCAGGCGATCGAGATCGTGTTGCAACGTCGCCTCGGTGGAGGGATCCAGGAAGGCGGTGGCCTCATCCATTACCAGCACCGAGGGATCACGGATCGCCACCCGAGCCACCGCCAGCAGTTGGCGCTCGCCGGAGGACAGGTTGCCACCCCGCTCGCGCAGCTGGCTATCCAGGCCGGCCTCAAGACGCTGCAGCAACGGGTCCAGCCCCAGCTCATGGCAGAGCCGGGCCAGCTCCTGATCGCTGATCTCGGCATCGAGGCGCAGGTTGTCGGCCACATTGCCGCTGAACAGGAAGGTGTCCTGCAGCACCACTCCCAACCGCTGGCGCAGGGTGGCGATCGGCAGCTCGCGGATGTCCACCCCATCCAGCAAGATCCGGCCGCGCTGGGGCTCATACAGGCGGCAGAGCAGGCGGATCACGGTGGTCTTGCCGGAGCCGGTGGGGCCCACCAGGGCGACGTGTTCTCCAGGAGCGATCGTGAACGAGAGGTCTTCGAGGATCGGATCGTCGCTGCGGTAGGCGAAGCTGACGTTTTCGAAGCTGACGGCCCCGGGACTGCGGCGCTGGTCGCCGCTGAGCAGGGCCGCCGGTGAGCGCCGCTGGCGTGGCATTTCCTGAATCTCGATCGGCTCTTCCAACAGTTCGCCGATGCGCTCGACGGCAGTCAGCCCCCCCTGGATCTGGGTGAAGCGCTCCGCCAGCTGCCGCAACGGATCGAACAGGCGCTGCGAGAACAGGATGAAGGTGGTAAGGGTGCCCAGATCCATCAGCCGGCTGGTGACCATCCAGCCCCCCAGGACCAGCACCACGGCCACAGCCCCGAGGGCCACCCATTCAATGAAGGCCGAGATGGCGCTGTCGTAGAGGATCGTGCCGGTGACGGCCTGGCGATAGGCGTCGTTGGTGCGGGCGAAGCGGGCGCTGTTGGTGGACTCGCGCCGGAACATCTGCACCACCTCCAGGCCCTGGAGGTTTTCCTGCAGATCAGCATTGAGCTGACCCAGCTCTTCACGCACCCGGTAGTTGGCCACCCGATAGCGCTTCTGCAGCCAGAGGATGCCCCAGGTGACCGGCAGCTGGGTGAACAGCAGCAGCAGCCCCAGGCGCCACTCGATGCTGAGCATGGTGACCGCGATCACCAGCAGCGATACCAGGTCGGCCAGAACCCCCACCGCGCCGCTGCCGAACACCTCCGCCAGGGCCTCGACATCACTGGTCAGGCGGGTGAGCAGCTTGCCGACCGGGGTGCGGTCGTGGAAGCGCAGCGACAGGTCCATCGCATGGCGGAACAGGTCGGTGCGGATGCGGGCCGTGAGCCGCTGGCCGACCACCTGCACGTTGTAGATCTGCGTGCCCTGCAGGGCCAGGCGCACCAGCACCGCCAGCAACAGCAGGCCCACCAGCAGCTTGAGCGCCACTGCCGGTGCCATCCCCTGCAGCCACGGCAACACCGAAGGTTCGCGGCGCAGCACCGAGATCGCCTGCCCCACCAGCACCGGCTGGATCGCCCCAGCAAAGGCCAGGGGCACCAGTAGCAACAGTGAGAGCAGCAACCGGCGGCGATCGCGGCCCAGATAGGGCAGGAGCCGCTGCAGCCGGATGCGATCGAGGGAGGCCATCAGGACAGAAGCCCGGCGGGCTGGATCTCAGCCTGGGGGACCCCGGAACCACCCTGTCCGGCCTCTCCAGGCGCGACCACCGCATCGATGCGCTTGACGATGTCCTGCAGGCGGCCGCTGTCGATGCGCAGGGCCAGGGGATGGCCGATCAGCCGCGCGGTGCTGTGGAACAGATCTTCAATGGCCACCAGACCGTTGTCGCGCAGGGTGCGGCCGGTGGCGACCAGATCGACGATCGCTTCGGAGATGCCGGTGAGCGGGCCGAGTTCGACCGAGCCGGTGAGATGGATCAACTCAACGGGCAGATCGAGGGCTTCGAAATAGTCCTGGGCGCAGCGGGTGAACTTGCTGGCCACGCGGCAATGGGCGGGTAGGTCCAGGGCGCGCCGGTAGCCACTGCTGGCCTGCACCGCCACGGACATACGACAGCCACCGAAGCCCAGATCCAGCAGTTGGGCCACCGGCAGCCGGTGTTCGCGCAGCACGTCGTAGCCGACCACGCCGAGCTGGGCCTGGCCGTAGGCCACATAGACCGGCACATCGGCATTGCGCACCAACAGGGCCCGGGCGCTGCCACAGGCGCTGGGCACCATCAGCAGGCGGTTGTCGGGGTCGAGCAGGGTCGAGAAATCCAGACCGGCTGCGGCGAAGCGGCGAACCGAATCCTTGAGCAGGGCCCCCTTGGCCAGGGCAACGGTGATGACCGGCTGGCAGCCAGCGGTGATCATGGGAACGGTGCCACAACCCGGACTTTAACGATGCAAGCGAACCTGAAGTCCGCCGCGAAGTCCGCCGCGCCGCTGGAACTGGCCCTGATCCCCGTGCTGCAGGACAACTATGTGATGGTGCTGTGGCGTGACGGCCAGGCCGCCGTGGTCGATCCGGCCGTGGCCGAGCCCGTGATCGACTGGCTGGAGCAACGGCATCTGAATCTGGTGGCCGTGCTGCAGACCCACCATCACAGCGATCACATCGGCGGCACCCCGGCCCTGCTGCGCCGCTGGCCCGCCGCCGAAGTGGTGGCCAGCCGCGCCGATCATGACCGCATTCCCTTCCAGACCAGCGGGGTGGCCGAAGGCGATCACTTCAACCTGCTAGGGCGCTCCGTGGAGGTGCTGGAGGTGCCCGGTCACACCCGCTGCCACATCGCCTTTCACCTGCCGGCTGAAAGGGGCGAAGGCGCCGAGCTGTTCTGCGGCGACACCCTGTTCGCCGGCGGCTGCGGCCGGCTGTTCGAAGGCACCGCGGAGCAGATGCACCAGTCTCTGCGGCGCCTGACGGCCCTGGCGCCCGCCACCCGGGTGTGGTGCGCCCACGAATACACCGAGAGCAACCTGCGCTGGGCGGCCAGCGAGGCCCCGCAGGACCCCGCCATCGCCGACCGGCTGGCGGACGTGCGCCGGCAACGGGCTCTTGGCGAGCCGACGATCCCCAGCACCGTCGCCCTGGAGCGGACGACGAACCTGTTCGCTCGCAGCGCCGACGCTGCGGAACTGGCCCGGTTGCGGGAGAGCAAAAACACCTACCGCGGTTGAAGGCTGAGCGGCTGCAGCTGACTGGATCCCGGCATCAACGGACTGGATGCAGCACTCGGCGGACTGGATGCCGCGCTCGACCGACTGGCGAAGCCGTTCAGCCAAAGGATCAGGGTGTAGCCGAGTGATGGAAGCGAGGCGAAGGATCTCACCGTTAGGCCCGAGCGACAGAGCGCATCGCTGCCACGAAAGGCCCAGTGCAGCGCTCAGGGACTGGCGACCATCCGCACCGGGTGGGCGCCCGGATAGAGCAGGGCCCGCTGTCCGGGACGGACCCGCAGCTCACAGGCCAGGCCAGGAGGGTGGTCCTGCTCCAGCGGCAGCCGCAGCCGCAACGTGGAGGCACCGCAGGCGACCCGGTAGAGCCAGCCATGGCCCAGGAACTCCCGCCCCAGCACCCGGCAGCGGCCCGCGGCTAGGGGCAGAAGCTCCAGTCCATCGGCCGAGAGCAGCAGCTGTAATTCGGAGCTCTCAGGATCTGCTAACGGCCCCGCGGACTCCAGGGCGAAGGGGCCCAGCTCGCTCAGCAGGCGATCCCCCTGGCGCTGGACTGGCAGCAGATTGGCCTGCAGCACGAATCGCCCCACAAACGCCGTGGCCGGTCGTTGCACCAGCTCCAGGGGCGAGGAGCACTGATCGAGAAGGCCATCCCGCAACACCGCCACCCGATCGCAGATCGCCATCGCCTCCTCGGGATCGTGGGTGACCAACAGGGCGCTGGCGCCACATTCGGCCAGCACCGCCGGCAACTCGCTGCGCAGCCGCAGCCGCACCTCCACATCGAGGTTGGAGAAGGGCTCATCGAGCAGCAGCACGGCGTTGCCGGGGGCCAGGGCCCGGGCCAGGGCCAGTCGCTGCCGCTGGCCGCCCGAGAGTTCATGCGGATAGCGGCGCTCCAGGCCGGAGAGCCCCAGCAACTCCAGCAGCCAGGCGGCCCGATCCCGGTGCTCTCCAGGTCTGAGCCCGAAGCAGACATTGGCCCAGCCATCGAGATGGGGGAACAGGGCGTAGTCCTGAAACACCATGCCGACCCCCCGCCGCTCCGGCGGCAGCCAGCGCTGCTCTCCCGCCACCTCACGGCCATGGATCTGCACGGAGCCCCGCACCGGGCGCTCGAAACCGGCGATCAGGCGCAGCAGGGTGGTCTTGCCGCAGCCCGAAGGCCCCAGCAGACCGACCAGTTCTCCGGCCTTCAGGCTCAGATCCAGGCCGCGCAGAGTCCAGGCACCGGCAGCGGCGCCGGGATAGCGATGCCAGAGATCGCGCAGCACCACCGGTTCTCCCCCGGCCAAGGCCGCAGAGACGGCGGAGGAGACGACGGACATGGCGGACGGGAAAAGAAGGCCGGAGCGGACATAGGCTCAGGCCGCCATCTTCCACCGTCATGAGCAACCAGCCGACGGCCGTCAACACCGATGCCGCACCGGCGCCGGTTGGGCCTTACAACCAGGCGGTGCGGGCCGGCGATGTCCTGTACTGCTCCGGCCAGATCGCTCTGGACCCGTCCACAGGGGCAATGGTGGGCGACGGGGATGTGGAGGCCGAAACCCAGCAGGTGCTGCGCAATCTGCAGGCGGTGCTGGCAGCGGCCGGAACCAGCCCGCAACGGGTGGTGCGCACCACGGTGTTTCTGGCCGACCTGGCGGACTTCGGCGTCGTGAACGCGATTTACGACAAGGTTTTTGGCCAGGGGGTCTCGCCCGCCAGGGCCTGCGTGCAGGTGGCGGCGCTGCCCAGGGGGGCCCGGGTGGAGATCGATGCGATCGCCTTTCTCGCCTGAACCAGACGCGATCAAGGGCTCCGCTGGAGCCCGCTCTTTTAGAGCCCGCTTCTTTGGGGCTCGTTCCTTTTTGCTTGTTCTTGCCATCCTGCTTCCAGGCATACGCTCTCAAGACGGGGCTGGAGCGGAAAGGGCCAAGGGTGAGATCGAAGCCATCGCCCCGCTCACCGGGACCCTGGTTTCCGGAAACGCCCTCGGCGATGGTGCTGTTGCCTGGCCCATGTCTGAGCGCCAAAAACGTTGCCCCTCTGACTGGCCCTTGGCTGGCCATCTCTGAAGAGGGCGATGTTTCGCGGCACCCTCAAGGGATAGCGGCTAAGCGATCGAACGTTTCCACTGCAGCGCTCACCTGGGAATCGCTCGCTTCGATGGCGCTTCCAGGAACTTTGCGCCAACCTGACTCGTACAGCGAGCCTTCATGGAAACCCCCTTCGGCAACTGGCTTCCCGAGGTGACGGTGATGACCCCGGCCCGGTTCGAAGACGCCATGGCGGCTGTGCAGGCCGTGCAGCAGATGAAGACCGTGGTTCTGCATCTGGGGGCGATGGGACCCGATGAGGCCCAGCGCACCATCGACTTCGTCTCCGGAGGGGTCTACGCGATGGATGGACAGTCGGAGCGACTAGCGGACACTGTGTTCCTGTTCGCCCCTGCCCTGGTCAGGATCAGCCACGACGACAGCCTCGTAGGCGAAGAGCTCAGCTGAGACGTGATGTTGCTTGGAGTCGATGGTTGCAGGGCTGGCTGGTTGGCCCTGGCCGCCGGCCCAGAGGCAACGGAGGTGAGCCACCAGCTTCACCGCGAAGCAGCCGGACTGTTCGCCCAGGCTGATTGGCAGCTGATGGCGATCGACATCCCGATCGGCCTGCCCGAGCAAGGCAGCCGCGCCTGCGATCTGGAGGCCCGCAAGCTGCTCGGGGCCCGTCGCAGCAGTGTCTTTCCAGCGCCGATCCGAGCCGTGCTGCAGGCCGAGGATCATCAGCAGGCCTGCAGCATCTCGCGCCAGCTGCAAGGCAAGGGAATCAGCTGCCAGAGCTTCAACATCCTCGCCAAGATCCGCAGCGTCGATGCCCAGCTGCAGGCCGAACCAGCCCTGGCTGAACGGATCCATGAAGTCCACCCCGAACTGATCTTTCAGCAGTGGAACGGCGGCAGGCCCATGGCCCACCCGAAAAAGACAGCCCAGGGCAGACAGGAGCGAATGCTGCTGGTGGACAGCGAATTCCCCGGTGCCTGGTCCGCCATCCGCCAGCGTTACCGCCGCAACACCGTCGCCGACGACGACATCCTCGACGCCCTGGCGGCCCTGCACACCGCCCGACGCCTGCAACGCGGTCTGGCCTTGCAACTGCCGACCCAGTCGCCCCAAGAAATCGATGCCTGCGGCATCGCGATGCGCATCGCCGCCTGAGATCCCTCAGCCAACCCAGCCACCACCCACTACAGTCAGCGCTTCGGGGCGTGGCGCAGCTTGGTAGCGCGGGTGCTTTGGGAGCACTAGGTCGCAGGTTCGAATCCTGTCGCCCCGAGTGACTTTTCAGGGATTGGCCAAGGGAGATGGGAGAGATTTGGGGAGAGATTCCCTCTCCCGCCCTCCCCCGGTGGTCTCTCCCGCCCGAAGTGGGAGAGGCTCTCTCCCACTTCACCCTCAGATTGGAGGCC